>JBGCFZ010000001.1:0-15930 GCA_045110355.1 Lewinella sp.
CACATCACTGAAGAAGCTCAGCATTTCGCGGGTGTACGGGTAGATGGCTTTAGCGTGGTCTTTCCACCCTTTTTCCATGTAATAGTTAACGGGCTTGCCGTTCCAGGCCTGGTCTTCCACTACGTCGAAATCACCGACGATCAGGGCAAAGAGATAGGGTGCATGAGGCTTATCCATCTTCCAGTAGTCGGTACGGGTACCGTCATTATTCTTGGTCTGCTTAGTGAGTGCACCGTTGGAGAGGGTAACGAATTTGTCTTGTACCGTCACGTACATTTCCTGGGTGGTCCGCTCGTTGGGCTTGTCGATGGTGGGGAACCAACGGCTGTTGTTCTCCGTTTCGCCCTGCGTCCATATCTGCATGGGCTTATCGCCTTCTTCGCCACGTGGGTTGATGAAGAAGAGTCCTTTATCGGAGGTGATGGCGGCGGAGCCGCCGCTTTGTGCGGGGACGGCCGTGTAGTCGATTACGATCGTGTACTCCTCTCCTTTTTTGTATTCGCGGTCGAGGGCGATGGTCACGTGCTGCTTTTCGCCGCCGTAATCATAGCTCAGGGTTTTACCACCTGTAGTTTTGATACTCTTGAACTCGAAGCCTTTGGCATCGAGTACCAGCGTATTGCTTGGCTTGAAGATGGGCGTCAGTTTCAGCGTAGCCTTACCAATCACCATTTCTTTTGCCCAGTCGAACCGCAAGTCAAGACGAGTGTGCAGCAGGTCGTGGGTACGGGTGTAGGCCGGGCGGTAGACCGGACGTTCATTGGGGATTTCCGGTTCGACTATAACGTTTTCCGTTTCAATCACGCCATTCACCTCCGGGGTGACGGTCATGGTATCCAGGTCGCGGGTTTCCATCACGATGGGCGCTTCGGCCATCGCAGGTTTTGGGGTATTACAGCCGAAGGCAAGCAGGGTCACCAGCAGGCTAAAAAAAGGCAAAAGATTACGCATAGAGTTGTTGAGTAGTGATAAGGTCAGCTTAAAAGACGCTTGTTTCGGCAAGATTGTTGCATCACCACTAACGGAATAAGGAAATTTATGTTCGGGTGGTGGTTGGCCGACTTTTGAGGGCGCGGCCGCAGGTGCAAGGGGAGTTATGGGATGGCTGAATCGTCGAATGCCCACCGCAAGTACCCTTCGCTACGCTGCGTTTGCTGTACCCACCCACATCCTGATTTTTCTTCCTGTTCACTCTCCAGTGCTAAACTCCATGCCAGCCTGCACCGCCGCATCTGCCCCCACCCAAACGGTGTACTTCCCTGATTCCGGGCCATAACTAAGGTCCGCACGATAAAAGGAAAGCGCTTCGGGAGAAAGTTCAAACGTCACCGTCCGGCTTTCGCCGGGCGCAAGGCTGATTTTTTCAAAGGCCTTAAGTTCCCGTATTGGCCTGGTGACACTGGCAAAGTGATCATGCAAGTAAAGCTGCACCACTTCTTTCCCGCTTACTTCCCCCGTATTGGTCACTTCGATGGAGGCCGTTATCCTCTCCATAGTACCAACCTGATCACTACTCAGCTGAAGTGGACCGTAGGAGAAATCCGTATAAGACAAACCATACCCAAAAGGGAAAAGCGGCGTAAAGCCTTCGTCGAGGTAATGCGAGGTATTCCCCAGTGAGGTCTGCCAAGCGTGAACGGGGATCTTATCGATATGGACCCAGGTATCCTCCTTAGCTGGCCGGCCGGTATTCTTATGGGCATGGTAAATGGGGATTTGACCAACGGCTTTAGGAAAAGTTACGGGCAGGCGACCGGAAGGATTGGCCTTGCCCATCAGCAAATCGGTCAATGCCGGGCCGGCCATGGTACCCGGGTGCCATGCGTAGAGCAGGGCATCTACCTTGGGCAGCAAATCAGTCAGAATGAGCGGCCGTCCTGCCATGATGACCAATACAACTGGTGTGCCAAGTTCACTGATTTGCTCCAGCAGTTTTTGTTGGGCGCCGGGAAGGCCGAGGTGGGCTCGGCTGTGGGCTTCACCGGAAAGGATCGCTTCCTCGCCGGCAAAAAAGAGTACGACGTCCGAAGTACGGGCGGCAGCCAGGGCATCCGAAAAGCCCTCCTCTGTTTTCGTCCGGCTGATTTTAAGTCCGGGGGCATAGTTGATCTTGACCTTGCCCGCCAACTCCGCGCGCAGCGCGGTGAGAGGTGTCTCAGCATCCTCCTTTTTACCGTCGAAGGACCAAGTCCCCATCTGCTCATGGGGCGCATCGGCAAGCGGGCCGATAACGGCGACTGAGGTTAAATCCGTTGACAACGGAAGGGTTTTCTGCTCATTTTTCAGCAGCACCACACTTTCAATGGCCGTCTGTCTGGCAGCTTCCCGATGGTCCGCACCCAGCGTTTCAACCGCAAATTGCACCTGCGGCCGCGCCTCCTGAAACAGCCCTAAACGCGACTTGAGAAACAGAATACGATAGACCGCATCATCCACCATCTTGGCGTCCACTTTACCCGCCAGGATCAGTGCTTCGAGGTGGTCATTATAGGTAGTGCTGGTCATTTCCATATCAACACCCGCATTCATCGCGGCGCGGGCAGCACCTGGTTTATCTTTGCAGTAGCCATGCGCAATCATCTCGGTAATCGACTCCCAATCACTGACGACCAGGCCAGGGTAATTCCATTTTTTTTTCAATACTTCTCGCAGCAAGTAAGTATTTCCAGAGGCAGGAACGTCGTTGATTTCGTTGAAGGAAGTCATAAAAGATCCGGCCCCGGCGGCGACTGCCGCCCGGAAAGGCCGCAGATAAACCTCGTGCAAATACCGCTCCCCAACGATGGCTGAATTATAATCACGTCCGCCCTCAGCCATACCATAAGCCGCGAAGTGCTTCGCACAAGCTGCAATGCGCCCGGGCTCCCGCATGTCACTACCCTGAAACCCCTGGATCATCGCTACACCCATTTCGGACGTCAGAAAAGGATCTTCTCCCGGCGATTCGGCAATGCGCCCCCAGCGGGGGTCGCGGGCCACGTCAATCATCGGTGCAAAGGTCCAGTTCACGCCTGCAGCACTGGCTTCTTTTGCGGCAATTCTGGCACCTTCCCTTACTAATTCCGGATTCCAGGTAGCGCTTTGTCCTAGCGGTATCGGGAACATGGTTTTGAAGCCATGGACAACGTCCCGACCAATCAGCAAGGGGATGCCCAACCGGCTTTTCTCCAGCGCTATCCGTTGGTACTCGGCGTTGCGCTCGGGATTCACCTCGTTGAGTACCGAACCAACTTTCCCTTCTTCGATCAAACGGGGCAGGTCGTTATAACTGATCCCACCGTCAAGTTGCTGTAATTGGCCCAATTTTTCGGAAAAAGTCATCAACTGGAGCAATGAGTCGGCAAACCGTGCATGGACCTCTGCTTCCACCACCGCTGGCAACGCAGGTGGCGTCAGCAAGTCGGACAAGAAGGCTGAATTCAGGAAAAAGACGATAATTACCAAAGGTAACAACAGCAGTTTGTGTATGCGCATTATGAGGAAATTCTTAAACGGGTTCAATATCAATGGAGGAGGTGAAGAGATATCACCAGTTAAAAGTTACCAGATTACCAGCCGGAAGCCTGTACAGGAAGCTGTCACCACCTTCCGTTACGCGAAGTGTGGAGGCCTGGTTGTTGTGGTTAAAAGCAACCAGTACGCGGGTTCGGTCCGGATTGAGAAAGGCCACCTGAGAAATCCCCTGTCCGCGCAGCGTTGGCGTCGAGATGCGAACTGCCCCCGGTTGAACAAATTTGGCGACGTGACCCAGCAGGTAATATTCGACGCTCCGGTTGATGGAACCGTTACCCGCATTGATGGTCACCACGCCCCGGCAGTTCGAACAGCCACCGTTTTGTGGGCCGCTGTTTTCGTTGAGGGCAAGGTTCCAGAACAAAACAGTCTTCGCCCAGTTACGCGTAGCTCCCACCAGTAAATTATCGCTATTCCAGGAGAGATTGTTACCAAAATCGGGCGAGAAATCTCCACCCGAACATTCGGTAAAATATATGCCCCGGTCAGGATGCTGTGCATTTACCTGACTCATAGCACTGACGTCTCCGGCGTAGCAGTGGAAGGCTGTGCCAGCGATAAAATCCTTGGTTGCCTCATCGCGCAGAATGTCAAGTGGGTACTGAATGTCATCCCAGTTATGATCATAAATAATGATCTTGGTATCCAGGCCCGCAGCGTCCAGCGCTGGTCCGAGGTGATCACGTATAAACTCGTTTTGCTGGCCCGCCGCCATTTCCATTGTGGGGTAACCACTTGCGAGCAGAGGTTCGTTCTGTACTGAGATGGCGTAGATCGGGATGCCTTCGTCAGCCATTGCCTCGAGGTAGGCTACAAAGTATTGAGCGTAACTTCCAAGTAAGTCGTCACGTAGTTGACCTCCATTGCGCAGGTCGCCGTTAGATTTCATCCAGGCCGGTGCACTCCAGGGCGTAGCCATAATTTTCAGGTCAGGCCTGATGGCCATGATCTCCTGGAGTACGGGAACCAGGTGGTCCAGATCCCGGCCAAGGTCAAATTCGGACTGATCCGGATCCGTTCCTCCACCAGGACGGTCATTATAAGTGTAGTCGGAGGTAGAGAAATCTGAAGCGCCAACCGTTACCCGCATAAAGCTGATGCCAATCCCGTCTTCCGGGGTAAAGAGCTCTCGCAGCAAAGCTTCCCGGTTGGTCGCTGACAGGTGTTCATTGAGGACAAAAGCCGAAGAGCCGGTCAGAGCGGCACCAAAACCATCCATCGTTTGCAGGACCGTGGAGGTGTCGATGTCAACGGGAATTCCATCAGTCAGGTCTGCCTCGAAAGCAAGCAGATTTGCCGACTTTGACAGCAGCACGGAAGCCTCACTGTTGGTGATCCATACTTCAACCGTACCCTCTTCTTCCATGGGCATGGGGTCGTCGTCATCCATTGGTATAGTCGGGACAAGAATATCATCGTCTCCACAACCAAATAACAGAAAGGCAATTAGGGTTAGCAGGAATAGAGCCTTACTTGTATTTTTTAAGGGCATTGCGCGTATGTCTTATTAATTATTCTTGTGCATTTGATGGTGCAGAAAGGTCATGAGCCTCCCAACCCGAGCATCAAGCATCTTGGGCCAGGAAGCAAATGAACCTTCTCACAACATTTATTATCGTACGACCAACTTACGCACCGAGTGTCCGCTATCAGTTTGTAAGTATACCAGATACATTCCTGGTGCCCAGCCACCAACCTCAAGGCTGCGATTCATCAGTAGATTCGTAGCAGCTATTTTCTCTTCCGTGATGGTCCGGCCATTCATGTCCAGTACACGCATACTTACTAACTCCGCCTGAGGCAACTGCCATTTCACCAAAACACGGTCATTACTCACCGTAGGGATAAGCTGGAATTCATCACCGCGCAACAACTCACGCAACGAAGTAATACCTTCGCAGGAACCGTACTGTACCCCGGGCAAGGTGATCGCATCAGTCGTCAGGGCAAGCGCAGCGAAGCGGTTATTGTCATTATTCTGGCAGCCCTCGGGTGGGTCTTCTTCCATACCCCAGGCGTTGCCGTTCACAAACTTATAGTTGATGGAAGCTGCAGCAGCTGGCACCGGAACGGTTACCTCGTATACGCCGTTACCAGCGTCGGTCATTGGCGTACCAGCGGGGTTCCAGCCCTGGAGGTTTCCGGCCAGGTGTACGCCGTCGGGCGATACGTCAAAGCCCGTCATATCGACCCGGAAGGTGACGTCTTTGGTTGGAATGGGGTTGTCACACCCGGCAAACGTTTGGGTTGGAAGAACAATGTCTTCTACTCCGGTAGCGACAGCCGCGCGGTTATTGTCGAAGTTCTCACAACCTTCGGGCGGGTCTTCGTCCATTCCCCATTCGTTACCATTGATAAATTTATACTGTAGGACGATAACACTATTCAGAACAGCTACCGTGGTTTCGAAGATGCCATTGCCCATATCCGTCATGCGGGTAGACCCCGGAGACCAGCCCTGGAAGTTTCCGGCCAGGTGGACGCCGTTGGCATCCACGGTCTGTCCGCTCATATCTACCCGAAAGGTGACCATTTTAGTCTCCACCGTAGCGGGGCATCCACCAAAAGGCACTGTGGCCAAGGTAACGTCTTCAAGCGGGGTGGTAAATATGCGATTGTTGCCGTTTACGGCACAGGTTAGTGGTGGAACTTCCTCCGTACCCCAGGCATTACCGTTGAGGAATTTGTACTGGATGTCGCGTCCGCTTTGCAGGGAGACCGTTGCGGCATAGATATCGTCTCCCATAGCCGTCAGTTCAATGGAGTCCGTAGACCAACCGTTGAGGTCGCCAGCGACGTGAATACCGTCGGCGGAGACCGTCTGCCCACTCATATCGAGTTGAAAAGTGACTTCTACCTCCTGGGCGAAGACCGAAAAGCTTGCCAGCAGGCAAAGCAGTAATAATATTGGTTTCATGATGTAATTGATTTAGTTAGCGCGAATAATTTTTACTGTTTGACAAAGGGGACTTGATTGACCCCGCCTGCGGTCTCAATTCGCAGGTAGTATGCTGCCGAAAAAGCAGCAGACAAGGGTGAATAAAAACGTGTTTTGCATAATATCAATCGACTGTGATGGGGGCACCCGTCTGCCCGATTATCCCGTGCACGAATAACCGGAGCGGAGCCCCATCAGTTACAAGGTGAATGCCCCTTCATCAGTAACCAGGATTTTGATCCAGACGAGGATTACGATCCAGTTCTGATTGAGGTATCGGTAATAGCAATTTTTCTTCGGTGACGTCGTACCCGCGGTTAAGGGCATTCATCACTTCGATGGCCCGACCGGTACGCTTGAGGTCAAACCAACGATGTCCCTCAAAGGCCAGTTCCAGCCGGCGTTCGTTTTGAATAGCCGCTTTCAGCGTGTTTTGATCGTTGGTCGTTACGTCGGGCAAATCAGCCCGGTTACGTACGCGGTTAAGTTGGTCTTTTGCTGTACTCAGGTCATTTAGTTCCGCATTGGCCTCCGCCGCCAGGAGGAGGATGTCAGCCAGTCTCAGCAAGATAAAATTATTGGGACTGGAGAACCCGCCGGCCCGCCGTTGCTTGTAAGGAAAAGGAAGAACGCCCGTTGGATAGTCGGGATCTCTCCACGGCAGCCCACCTTCCATGAGGATGGAGGCCCCCTCCCGAACATCGTCGTTCATAGTATCAAAAGCGTTAAGCATATCCCTGGAGGGAGTATTGAATTTTCGCCAATTATCCCCCGTCAGACTCGGTGGCAACCAGAGTTGAGGGCCCCAATTGGCTTCGTTCGTTCCGCCGATATACTGGACTTCAAAGATCGATTCCACTGAGTTTTCGTTCGCCCCGTCCCACAAAGCGTTGAAATTGCTGAGCAAGGAGTAGGTTCCACTGTTGATGACCGCCTCGGCGTGTGTTTTCACGGCGTTCCAGTCTGGGGTTGGCCGGTGGGCATTAGCTTTTGCTAAAGTTGCCTGGGCGGCCCCTTTTGTTGCTCGTTCCTGGCGGCTGGCCCAGCTTGCGGGCAGGAGGTCTATGGCCAATTCCAGGTCATTGATGATGGCCTCGTAGACCAATTCTTCGGCTGCGCGGGGCTGGAAGACGACTTCGGGATCGGTAGAGTTTACCTTTTCCAGAATCAGCGGGACACCGCCCCACAGGTTCACTAGTTGGAAGTAGTGCGTGGCGCGCAGGAAACTGGCTTCGCCAAGAATTTCCTGCTTACGCGATTCGGTTAAATCGGGCGAATCAATCTCGCCTACATTATCAATCACGGCGTTGGCACGGCTGATGCCTTCGTAGAGGTAGCGCCAGTCACGCTCTACATTTCCATTATTAGTGGCCACCCGAAATTCATCGAGTTGGAAGTTATTCGGGTTGTCTCCGCCTGCGTAGCAATTATCGGCAATTACGTCGCCGTTGATGAAGCGATCGAAGATATAATATTCGCTCTGGAAGGCGTCATAAGCGGCTACCAGCGCTGCTTCAGCATCAGCACCCGTTCGGAAAAAATTGCCTTGCGTCACTTCTGAAATCGGCTCACGATCCAGGAAGGATTCCACACAGGAAGTACTTAGAAGGGCGAGGCCGCAGGTGCAAAAAAAGGTAAGGGAGCGAAGCATGACCGGGAAGGTTGGGTTGATTGAGGGATACATGGTGATAAGCTTAAAACTCTAGTTTAAGGCCGCCGGTAAAAATCTTGGATTGAGGGTAGGTGCCGTAGTCGATTCCTTGCGAGATGGCACTACCGCCGTCTCGGTTAACCTCCGGGTCATAACCGCTATAATCGGTCAGTATCCAAAGGTTCTGTCCGCTGAAGTAGACACTCATTGCCTGGACTTTGAAGCGATTCAACAGGGCTGATGGCAGATTGTAAGACAGGGTAACGTTGCGTAGCCTAAGGTGGGAACCATCCTCAATGAAGCGACTGCTGATCCGGCTGTTCTGGCTGGGATCTCCGAAAACGGCCCGGGGAATACGCGTGATGTCGCCCTCGTTGCGCCAGCGGGTGGCAGTAGTAGCCAGGGCATTAGTGACGGTAAACATCCCTTCAGTCTCAATACGTGTAGCATTGAAAACATCGTTACCCAGCACGGCCTGGAACAGTACGTCGAGCGAAAGCCCCCCGAAAGAGATGGAATTGTTCAGGCCAAGTTGAACGGTGGGATTGGCATCGCCAATCACAGTACGATCCTGGTCATTGATCACTCCGTCGTCGTTCAGGTCACTGAAGACGATGTCTCCCGTAGCCGGATTAACGCCTTCGCTCACCCAACCGAAGAAGGTGCCCAGCGGCAAGCCTTCCCGCACAATCACGGCATCCCCCCGTTCGGGGATGCCACCAGCAAAGATCACTTTGTCTGGCCCACCAATATTGATGACCTCGTTGCGGTTAGTGGAGGCATTGAAGTTCGTACTCCAATTGACCTTCTTACCTCGAATATTGTAGGTTTTAAGGCTAAACTCCAGCCCCTGATTTTCGACTTCCCCCAGGTTCTGGATGCCACTGCCAAAGCCAGTGGATTGTGGCAGGTCAACGTTGACCAGCAGATCGGATGTTCGCTTCAGGTAGTAATCCATCGTCAGGTTTACCCGAAAGTCAAACAAGGCCAGATCGAAGCCGAGGTTAACCTGGGAGGTAGTTTCCCAGCGTAGGTTTTCATTACTGATAGTGGCGGGGCGGGTGCCCGGTACAATTTGCCCGTTGAAGTTGTAGTTGGAGCCCGTAGCGAAGAGGCCGAAGGAGGCAAAATCGCCAATGTTCTGGTTGCCAGTGGTGCCCGCGCTCAGGCGTATTTTCAAGTCGTTGATCGCTTTACTTCCTTGCAAAAACGGTTCTTCAGAAACGCGCCACCCTAAGGAAACGGATGGGAAGTAAGCAAAGCGATTGCCCGCCCCGAAACGCGAGGAGCCATCAGCCCGAAAGCTTACGTCAGCGAGGTACTTGTCCTGAAATTTATACGAGACACGGCCGAGGTAGGAAAACAGCGCCCACTGGGAAGCTCCGGTACTGGCATCAATCTTACGGCTACCAGCATTAAGGGTTGTAACGGCACCATTGGGAAAGCCCTCCGCACGGGCGAAGGTGGATTCATAGGCCGATTCCTGGGCGGTAATACCACCAAGGACCGTAAAGTTATGGGGCCCTAGTTGATGTTCATACGTTAGGGTATTCTCCGTTAGCCATACCAGTTCCTGATTCGTACTGGCAATACCCACCCCCTGAAGGCTACGTCCAAACTGGGTACTGAAAGGGTCCAGGAAGTAGTCGTTCTTATTCGCATAGGTTTCCACCCCAAAAGAGGTCTTGAAGCGAAGCTTTGGCAGGACATCAAAAGCGGCGTAGAGATTACCCACCAGGCGGTTGGTCGAAGATTGATCCTGCGGAGCTACGATATTGGCTACGGGGTTTTCCCAAGCTTGCAGCGGATTGGTGGTGTAGGTTCCGTCTTCGTTTAAGACACCGATGATCGGCGGGGAAGAAAGCGCGCCCAGAATAACGCCGCCCTGGTTTACCCGGCTGTTGTCGGGCACACTGTTAAAGCTTACCCGTGAGAGATTCATCGTGGTACCCAGCTCAAATCCGGGCTTAAGCTCTGTGGAGAAATTAACCCGAAGGCCACTCCGTTGAAAGTCTGACTCGCGGACAATGCCTTCCTGACGCTGCTGACTACCGGAAACAAAGTAACGCGTTTTACCATCCCCTCCGCTGAGGGAAAGCTGGTGATTAGTGGTGGTGGCGTTGCGATATACCTCGTCTTGCCAATCGGTATTGGCCGTAAAATCTGCAGCGTCAAGTACCGCCGATTGCCCGGCGTTGATGTAAGATTCGTTGATGAGGTCGACGTAGCCGGCAGCATCCAGCAGATCGAGTGTATTGGTTACCTGGCTAAATCCGACGCTGGTACTCAGGCTTACTTTAGGTTTCCCGGGAACGCCCTTCTTCGTGGTAATCAAGACTACGCCATTAGCTGCTCGTGCACCGTAAATGGCCGAAGCGGAGGCGTCTTTCAGTACTTCCAGCGATTCAACGTCTGCCGGGTTAATGCCCTCCGTGTTTAATACGGGAACACCATCAATGACGTATAGAGGCTCGTTGCCAGCAGAAAGTGAGGTGGCTCCACGGATACGGACGGAAATGCTATTCCCCGGCTTACCCGAAAACTGATTCACCTGGACGCCCGCCGCCTGCCCCTGAAGAATATTCTCCAATCGGGCAATCGGCTTTTTTTCTAAATCCTTTGCCGCAACGGAGGTGACAGCTCCCGTAATGTCTTTACGCTGCCGGGAGCCGTACCCTACTACCACCAGTTCCTCCAGCACCGTTGCCGAAGAGGACATTTTAATATTCATCATGGTCCGACTATCGGCTACGATGGAAAAGTCTTCGTAGCCGAGGTAGGTGATTACAAGGGTCGCGCCAGGCGATGCCTGCAGGCTGAACTCACCGTTAAAATCAGTCACCGTCCCCGTGGAGGTTTCGGCAATCATCACCGTAGCTCCGATGAGGGGATCACCACTAATTTCGTCCGTAATCATCCCTTTAAGGAGGTTTTCCTGTCCATAGGCGGTACTCGACAACAACAGAAAGACGCCAATAATACCCACTAATACTCTCATATACTTAGAAATTGCACTGATCGCACCGAAGCCGGGAATAATTTCCCCAAAAAGCATTCAGCGAAATAAAAATCAGCAAGGCCCCATAAATCCGTATAAGATTTTGATCACCTCTGCTTTGATAGCGGCAAAGTTGATGCATCGACCACCTGAGCACCAAAAAAAGGCACCTGACAAACACTCTCCATTTGGGCCAAATCAAGGGTTTAGCCCATGAAATTGGGGTAAAAGAGGTAAAAACGGGGAAATTGTGGTTTTTACTACCCGAATTGTGCTACGTAGTCATTAAGACTGAGCTCTCGGGGCAGGTCCATCTTTTTCTTGAGTCGGTACTTGGCCTGCTCCACCCCATTAAGGGTGATATTGAGCACCGAGGCGATTTCCCGATTGTTAAGTTGCATTCTGATAAAACAACACAGCCGACTGTCGTTATTGGACAGCGTAGGATGTACCTCCCGAAGGCGGAGGACAAAATTCTGGTACCCCTGGTCAAAAATCAGTTGAAATTGCTCCCAATAGTCCTCCTGCTTTAATTCATGGTCGATGACCCGAATGACGGAACGCAAAGATTTAGTGGCACCACTCTTTTCCTTGTCGTTCAACTGCTGAATCTTATTCTTCAGGTCGTTGAGGAACTCATTCTTATGGGCCATCTGAAGCAGGGAAGCACCTAACTCTGACTGTTTGGTAGCTACTTCCTCCTTGAGGTTTCTATTTTTCAGGCGAAGAATTTCCCGGTCTCGAGCCAACGCCTGTTGTTGGTACCGCTCCCGCTGCCGACTTAGGAGGTACCTGTTCAATAAATAAATGAACAGTAAACTAAGGAAGGCCATGGTAATTATGAACCAGCGCGTCTTCCAAAAAGGAGGTTGGACGTATATGGGTAAGGGGGTATGGACGTTTCCCCAGACCCCGTCTCCACCAGCTGCTTTTACGTACAGTTGGTATTTCCCACCCTTGAGACTGGAGAAATAGGCAATCCTTTCTCCTGGCGCAGTAATCGTCCAATCTTCGTCAAAGCCTTCCAGGCGGAAGGCATAGCGTACTTCCTCCGGACTGGGGTAGGCCGGCGCAGCGAAGTGAAAGGCGATGCCCCGGTCCTGGTAACTCAGAGAGATTTCTGTATTTGCCGCGTTTAGGTCCCCTGACAAAATTTCTCGTCCGTTTTGCTGGCCCGGTAAGATGGGCCGGTTGGCCAGGCGCAACTCTGCCAGTAGCACATCTGGTGCTTCGGCCGGTCTTGGTATACGGTCAGGCGCTACGATAGAAAAGCCATTGACCCCACCAAAAACGAGTTCTCCCCCAGCCCGTTTCTGAATGGCTCCGGGGTTATAAAGGTTGTACCCCAGCTCTTCTTCCGCGGCCAATTCCAGGAAGCTGTTGTCTACTTTATTCCACCGGAATATTCGTTTCAGGCCCGTAATCCAGTAATACCCCTCATTATCCGTTTCCATTCCGCAGACCATCGTAAAAGGATAGCCATTGTCTTTATTGTAGCGGGTGAAGGAAGTCGCTCCTGGTTTCAAGGCATTAAGGCCATTGTACTCCGTCCCGACCCACAAGGTCCCCTCTTCATCCTGAAATAAGTGGCGAAGAAGGTTACTACTGATACTACCGGAATCGTCAGGGTCGTGTTGAAACCGTTGGAAAGTGCCGGAGGCTAAGTCCAATCGGTTCAGCCCCGAGTTTTCGGTACCTACCCATAAATACTTCCCGTTTTGATCCAGCAGTAAATCAATGACCAGGTTACCAGATAGTGACTGTTCATCGTTTGGCTGCCTTATAAAGTGACGAAATTCTTTGGCACCGGGAGCAAGGTAGTCCAGCCCACCTCCGAGCAGGCCAACCCAAACACCCCGATCATCGTCGATGGCCAGGTCCCAGACGTTGTCATGGGCCAGGCTTTCGGGCCTTTCTTCCTGGTGTCGAAACTTGGTTACGATGCCGGTGGCTAAGTCCACATAGCCCAGGCCACCTGCATAAGAACCGTACCACAGCCCGCTTTGGCCAACCGGCGCCAGCGCAGTAATCACCTGCTCAACATCCTCTCCTTGCACCTGCGGCCGCGCCCGAAAAGCGTTAACTTCCGTAGGGTCCTCCCGGTAGGAAAACAATCCTTCTCCATCGGTTCCCAGCCAGGTCGTTCCGTTTTCATCTTCTGCCAGCGACAGTACCGATCTAAGGCCCATTTGGCGCTCCAGATCGTACCTCCGGTTGGTGATAAAAGGCGACTGCAGCGCCCGGTGGACGTTTAGCCCACCGTTGAAAGAACCTACCCAGAGGTTCTTGCCCTCATCAAAAAGCAGACAATACAGGGCATTGGTATTCAAAGAAGAGGCCCTCACTGCGGAATACATAAACACTTCAGCAACACCTGTATTCGGGTCTATGACGTTGAGTCCCCCTCCATCGGTACTCAACCAGATGTTCCCCTGTTTATCTTCGGCAACGTCGGTAACAATGGCGTGGCTGATGGACTCGGGAGCACCGAAGATTTGCCATGTTTTCTTCGTCGGGAAGTAGCGGTACAACCCGCTACCGGAGGTAGCGACCCAAACACTACCGTCGGAGGCCAGGCAAAGCGCTTTATCAAAACTGCTGAGGTCGTCGTCGGGCGCGTGCAACACCTCTAGTTTCTGTTCTCCCAACCGGATTATGTTGAGCCCTTTACCCGAGGTAGCTACGTAAACGTCCCCCTCTTTATCTTCAGCGAAGTCAAAGACAAAATCGCTGCTAAGCTTGCCAGCAAAAGATGATGCAGCATACGTAGAAAAGTGATGCAGTAATTCCCCATCCGCATCCAGCACGATCACGCCTCCTCCGAAGGTGCCTATCCATATCCAACCACGGCTGTCCTGAAAGAGGGCACGTACACTGATGGTTGACCAATCTACCGGATTTTGCCCATCTTCTCCCAGAGAGAATGGGGTAAAACTCCCCGTTGACTTGTTGTAGATGCTGATGCCGGCGTTGCGGTGGCCAGCCCAAATTCGACCACCTCGATCTTCCAGTAAAGACAGCACGATGGGGCCGTTGAGTGATGTCGACTTGTCTTCAGGCGTGAAGGCCATAAAATCGTAACCGTCGTAGCGGTTCAATCCATGTCGTGTACCGATCCAAAACATCCCGGAACGATCCTGGAGCAGGGCGTATACAGTATTATGCGAAAGCCCATTCCCCACCGTTAGGTGGTCGAACCCGGGCGCTTCGGTACCGTATAACAGGCCGCTGACTAAGCAAAAGAGATAAATGAATACTTTTCTGATCAAGCTTTGGGGCATTAGCCACAAAGTTAGGGTGAGTTTGGACAAGTCCCTAACTTTGCCTCCCTTTCAGCGCAGGAGTTTCTCCCCCAACAGACCAATATGACCATAAACTGCCAAGCCCTACTCTTTGACCTCGACGGCACCCTCGTCGACAACATGATGGTCCATCACCGTGCCTGGCAGCGAAAGCTAAAGGAACTGGGCCTTGACTACTCTCTCGAACGCGTAAAGGCCGAAATTCATGGCGTGAACCTGGAAATCCTGGAGGACCTCTTCGGTGACCGGTTCACCCACGAGGAACGGGAAAAAATTGCCTGGGATAAAGAGGCGGCCTATCGTGAAATCTTTGCCGCTGACTTCGCCGCGAACATCGTTCCCGGTGCACTCGACTTTATCCGCCAGGCGCACGAACTGGGCGTCCCGATGGCCATTGGCACCGCTGGGCCGAAGGAAAACGCAGAGTTTGTCGTAGGCAACCTTGGCATCGGCCACCTGATGGGCCACCTGGTGCATTCCGGTATGGTGAGCAAAGGGAAGCCTGATCCGGAGGTTTTTCAGCAGGGGGCTGACGCTCTTGGTGTCGACCTAAAAAACTGTATCATCTTCGAAGATTCGGTGACGGGGGCTAAGGCGGCGAATAACGCTGGCTGTCCTGTGGTGGTGCTGACTACTACGCACGTGGAGCCTGAGTTTGTGGGACTGGAGGTGGCTGGTTTCAGACCTGATTTTCGGGGGCTTACGCTTGAGCGTGCTGCTGATGGTTTTTCGCTATTATTTTAGAGTTATACCGTAGCAGATTGTTCTCACAGAGGGCTACTCAGAGGGAGGCACAGAGGTTCCACAGAGTTGTCGTCGTTAGAGATTAAGCATGAATTAAACTCAAGATACCCCCTTGACCTTGCTCCAAAGTCCTTCCCTTGCACCTGCGGCCGCGCCCAAAAACCGTACCTTCCCCACGATGGAAACCGCCTGGAAGAACAACTTCACCACCTTCGCCGCTCACCTGAAACTCAACCGGGGCTACTCCGACCATACGCTTTCGGCCTACCGCTCCGACCTGGAGAAATTACCAGCTTACCTCGACCTGCGGGGCTGGAAGATGCAACCAGCGGGCATCGAACGCTTCCACCTCGACGATTTCATTCAGTACCTGGCTGAACTCGGCCTCGGCCCGCGATCGCAGGCCCGGCTCATCTCCGCCCTCAAGACCTTCTTTGGTTATTTGCTCGACGAAAAGATCATCCCTACCGACCCCACTGAATTGCTTAAAGCTCCCAAGCTGGGGCGTAAAATCCCGGAGGTGCTCACTTATCACGAGATCCGAGAGCTGCTTGGCGTCATTGACCTGAGCTACGACCACGGCCTCCGGGACCGCGCGCTACTGGAAACCCTATACGCCTGCGGCCTTCGCGTCTCCGAAGCCACCAACCTTAAGCTGACCAACCTTTACTTTGATCAGGGCTTCGTCCGTGTCACCGGTAAGGGCAATAAAGAACGTATCGTACCCATCGGCGGAGAAGCGATTCATCACGTGGAAATTTACCTTGAGTATGTCCGCAAGGTG
>JBGCFZ010000002.1:0-11729 GCA_045110355.1 Lewinella sp.
GACGACATCGAAAGCGTCAATGTGCTGAAGGGCGCGGCCGCAGGTGCATTGTATGGGGAACGTGGTGCCCAGGGAGTTATCCTGATCACGACTAAGAAGGGCGCGGCCGGCGAAGGCCTTTCACTGGAGTACACCACCAACTTTACCCTCGACAACGCAGCCATCTTTCCGGAGTTCTACCAGTCGGAATACGGCCAGGGTATGAACGGGATGAAGCCTTCCACTCAGGAAGAAGCGGCACAAAACCCTGCCAACTGGGGGGCTCGCCTCGACGGTAGTCCAATGGTCTATTTTGATGGCGTTACCCGTCCTTATTCTGCTAAGGCTTCCGACGACTTGCTTAATTATTACGAGACAGGACAAACCTGGATCAATACCTTGGCAATGAGCGGTGGAACGGAAAAAATTAACGCTCGCCTTTCGCTCTCCAACCTGACTAATACGGGCATAGTGCCTAATTCTGGTTATGACCGGTACACGGTTAACCTCCTGACTTCCCTTAAGCTGAGTGATAAGCTCACTTTGGAAATGAAGGCTAATTACATTCAGGAAGAAGCGACTAACCGCATCAACCTTTCAGATAACCCGAGTAACCCCGGTAAGGCTTTCAGCCAACTGCCCAATAACATCTCCGTGGATATGCTGCAGAACCGTCGCTTCGAAGACGGCCGTGCCATCGCATGGAGTGCCAACAACCCCTTCACGCTTAACCCATATTGGGGCCCGTTTGAGCACCAGCAAAGAGATGATAAAAAGCGGTTTATTGGTTACGCCCTCGCACGTTATGAATTTAACGACTGGATTAACCTCCAGGCGCGCTATGCGATCGATTACACCAACTTCGATTACTTCTACGCCACAGCTCCTGGTACTGAGCACCAGGTGTTAGGTTCTTTGAACCAAACTAACTATGAGACGAATGATAACACTCGTGACGTTATTCTGAACCTCAGCCCAACACTAACCGATGACATCAGCCTGAATGTAAACCTCGGTGGTGTACAAAACCCTCGTAGCCGTTATGACTATGGTGTAGGTGGTAGTGTGTTCATCGTTGATAACCTGTTCAACCTCAACAATATGGCGAACCGCAATCCGGGTAATTACCGCATTAGTGAACAGCAAACAAATGGCCTGTTCGGTACCGCCCTGATTGATTACAAAGGCATGTTCTTCCTTGATTTGTCCCTGCGTAATGACTGGTATTCTACGCTGACTAACCCGAACGATCCAGATGGTTCCAACAACTCCGCCCTATACGGTGGTGCCTCGGCAAGCCTCCTGTTTTCCGAAGCATTCAAGATGGAAAACGAAACTTTTACCTTTGGTAAACTGCGTGCGAGTTACGGTGTAGCGGGTAATGGTGCTCCTAACCCTTACCTACTGCTGCCAACCTTTTCGATCGAGAGCTTACAGTTCAATGGTGCCTCATTGGGACGCATAACTAGTGGTACATTCCCAGGAAGAGACCTTAAGCCAACCATTACGAAATCTCTGGAAGTTGGTGTAGATCTACGCTTTTTCCGTAACCGTGTTGGCCTTGACTTAACTTATTATCAACAAAACACCGTTGATCAGCTCTTCCAGGCCAGCCTTCCCCGGCCAACCGGCTTTGATCGCTACTTCCTCAACGCAGGCGACGTAAAAAACTCCGGTATCGAAATGGCGCTTAACGTGACCCCGATCAAGAAGGAAGACCTGCGATGGGATGTTACCTTTAATTTTGCTAGCAACACCAATACAGTGGTTGCACTAGCTGACGGAATTGACAACCTGAGCGGAGAGAATGCTCGTTTCAATGCCAACCTCCTTTCCGAAGTTGGTGGCCAGGTGAACAGCATTTACGGTACGGTACTAATGCGCGATGCTTCCGGACAGATTGTTCATGATGAATCCGGCCTCCCAATGATCGCCCCCGAGCGGGAAATCCTGGGCAATTATCAGCCTGACTGGTACGGTGGCCTGAACTCTAACCTAACCTGGGGTAACTGGAACCTCGGTTTGCTCTTCGATACGAAGCAAGGCGGAGAGATTTTCTCGATCACCAATCAGTTTGCAATCGGTAACGGTAGTCACCCGATAACGCTTGTTGGTCGGGACAACCCCGACTTCGAAATTGTAGGTGCCGGTGTAAACGGCTCCGGTGGAGCCAACAGCACCGCTGCTCCGCTTGACGATTACTACGGTCGCCTCAGTAACGCTGCCAGCGAAAGCATCTTTGACGCATCTTACATCAAGCTTCGCCAGGCAACGCTTGGGTACACTTTCCCTTCCCTTAACCTGGGTAGCACGCAGCTGCGTGACCTCAGAATCTCTCTGACCGGACGTAATCTATTCTTCTTACAGAACGGTCTTAGTGAAATCGGACTCGATCCTGAAGCGGTGTATAACATCGGCGGCGGCGGCTTCGAGTACAGCTCGATCCCCAGCACCCGTTCCTTTGGTATTAACCTTAACGTGAAACTCTAAATACCCACCGTTTATCCGTTAATGACTTGACAGACGAAAGGCAGTGGAGGGCCAAGATTCTTCCTTTGCACCTGCGTCCTCGCCCAAGTCCACCAACGGAAAACGAACGTAAAATCACAACAATGAATAAATTATTGAAACTAATGCGTGGTCCGGCCATCTTGCTCTTTTGCCTGATGCTGCCACTAACTTCTTGCGATAAAGATTTTGGGGAACTAAATACTAATCCCCAGGCCGCTACTTCGCTTGATTCGAAATTTTTGCTCAACTATGCCATCAATCGTACTGGCTCCAGCCGCTACGAATCCTGGCGTGGGAACCTGATCTACACTTCACAGTGGGCGCAACAGCTCTCGGGAAGTTGGTCGCCAGACAACTACAATACCACTAATGAAGATTGGCTTTCCGCCTACTGGAACGAGGCGTATGGTACCTACATGCGTAACTTCCAGAACATCATAGATAGAGGCGAAGGCACCAATGTGGAAGCCATGGCCATGATCTTCAAGGTGCTGATCATGCAACGGGTGACGGATATGCACGGAGATATCCCGTATTCTGAGGCCTTTCAAGGTGGTAACTTCCCGCAACCAGCTTACGATACACAGGAAGCCATCTATGGCTCCTTTGTGTCCGAACTACGCCAGGCAATCGGACAACTTTCTCCCGGAAATGGAGAGGAACTGGGTAATTTCGATCCTGTTTATGGCGGTGACGTAGATAGCTGGAAACGCTTGGGTAACTCAATGCTCATGCGTGTTGGTATGCGTATGTCTGAAGTGAACCCTTCTCTTGCTCAAACAATCGTGAGCGAAGCCGCTGCTGGTGGCCTGCTGACGGAGACGGCCGTTATTCACTTTGATGCCAGCCAGACTGGCGGACCAGTGAGCAGCGGAATCGGTTCTGTTTTCAACGACTTTGGTGTTGGAGGTGGAGGTTTTGCCTTTAGTGATGAGTACCTCACACGTATGCAAGATGCCAACGATCCCCGGTTGCCAGTAATCGCTGTGCAGTATAATAGCGACGGGGCGGTGAACAACGGCGTTACTCCAGCGGAGTACTTGGGTAAAGCCAATGGAGCGGATATTGCTACCATCTATGACTTTGCAATGCCGAACCATGATGTGATGGTTGCCTATGACTCACCGGTCATTTTCTACTCCGTAGCCGAAGCTCAGTTTAGCCTGGCCGAAGCGATTACTCGCGGATGGGTTTCTGGAAGTGCACAGGGTGCCTACGAGGCAGGTGTCCGTGCGGCTTGTCAGCAACTGGCATTATATCCTCGCTCAACCATGATCACTGATGCCCAGATTGATGCATTGCTATTGGAAGATGCGGTTGCCTGGGACGATGCCAATGCCATGGAACTGATCAATACACAGAAGTGGCTGGCGCTGCTCTTCGATGGTTTTGAAGCTTACTCTAACTTCCGTCGTACGGGCATCCCTGCGCTTACTCCCGGGCTCACGGATGGCGAAACTGGAGGCACGCACCCCAAGCGGATGCGTTACCCCATCAGTGAAGACCTGACAAATAAGGCCAACTACGATGCCGCCGTTTCCCGACTGAGCGGAGGTGATGTCATCACTGCTCCCGTTTGGTGGGATGCGAATTAAAAGTTTGTTGGAGAATCTGCTTTCGGTCAGGAACCAGATTTCCCAACAAGCGCTAACATTTGCACCTACTGCGTTCAGTACCGCTCCGAAGCCTGGCCCTGGCTTCGGGGCGGTCTGTTTTAACAAGGAAGGTGGCGCGGTCGCAGGTGCAGTGGTTGGGTGGTTGACCTAACTTCTGGACATTTCCTAACAGGACGCTCGCAGGACTCAAAAATCCTCCGCTCCGCTTCGTTTTTGAGACGCTACGAGGTCCGACCGGCCCGATTCAGGACCTCGTAGTGTCCTCATCAATAGAGCCGGAGGCGAAATTGATGAGGTCCTGCGAGCGTCCGACCCCGGGTTTAAAAAATGTCCAGTAGTGTAGTGATTGACACAACATCGGATTCATCAGAAGCAGCAGGGTGATATAGGCTTTCGGAATGATTCGCAGAACTACTTACCAGCGATTGAAAACCTTTTAACGCTGTTAAGCCTTGACAAACGTAGTAGTAGCAGACTTGCCACCATGGAAATCTCATTTTTGTTTTTAGTATCTATGTTAAATACCCGGGATGAAACACTTCTTACCCTTTTTGCTTTGGTCTTGCTTGCTTCTTGCCTCTCCGCAGGCAGCAGGTCAGCCATCCTCAAACTTATCCTTTTCCCTCCAGGATAAAGGCACCGGAGCACCCATCCCCGGTGCTTTTGTCTTCTTCTCCGGAAGTTCTGCTGGGGCCATCAGCGATGCCGAAGGCCTTACGGAAATTCCCTGGCAAGCCTACGCTGAGTTAGTCATCTCCCACCTCAACTATGAAACCAGGGTGATCACGTCTGACTCCGTGGAGCTACTCAACAACACAACGATATTGCTTCGCCCCCGAGCCGTGCGGATGACGGCCGTTACGGTAAAATCATCCGGAAAATTTGCGAATAAGCGCAAAAAATGGCTCTCTCGCTTCGAGAATGCTTTTCTAGGGAGCAGGCGAGAGCGGCGAGGCGTCCGCATCCTTAATCCGGAAGATATTCTTTTCGAAGAGGTTCCCACAGGTTTACGCGCTGAAGCACTACGGCCAATTAAAATCGCAAATGAAGCCTTAGGCTATGACGTAAGCTTTTTATTGGATACGTTCCTGCTGACGAAACAAAAGGAAGTCCTCTACGGGGGCAAAGTATTTTTTAAAGACTTGCAAGCCCTCCGGGAAAGCCCCTCGCCTGGTTGGGACGCCGCCAGGGAAAAACGCTTTTTAGCTTCAAAATCACACTTTTTCCGTGCGCTTATCCACGAAAGTACTGACCTGGAGCAATATGAATTTGGCCAGTCGACCTTTAATGACCGTCTGGAATTCCAGGACTACCAGCAGCTGAATATTTCAGAACTTCAGTGGAGAAGGGGAGCAAAAGTAGATACGCTATTACTGCCCGAATTCTTGTCGATTGTCAACCGTAGCATCGTTACTAAATGGGGGAATCGGACGGAGTCCAGAATTGCACCAGACCAATACGCGACCTCCTTTCTTCGGTCGAGGTCCGGTCGGTTCATTATCAGCCATTCCGGCATTCTTATTAATAACAGCGAGGTAGAAGAATTAGGGTACTGGTCGGAACAACGAGTAGCCGGGTTACTGCCAACGGATTACCAAGACGAACCGGTAACACCACAGTCTGTTACCGTACGTCGGTACCTGGATTCATTAGCTGCGTTCATCGGGACGAAGCCACAGGAGAAGGTGTACCTACAGTTGGATAAGCCTTATTACAGTATCAATAACGACATTTGGTTTAAGGCCTATCTTCTTGATGCCTCTGGCCATCGGGGAGCTACGCCTAGTAAAGTGCTGCACGTAGAATTAATCGACCCGGATGGGAATATCTCGAGTGCGCTGCAGCTCCATAAAGATCGGTCTTTGAGTGGCCACTTTAAGCTGAAACCTGAGAATAAAGCGGGAGTTTATCGCATTCGAGCTTACACGGACTACATGCGGAATTTTGATGCTGCTTATTTTTTTCAACGAGCAGTTTCCGTTTACGTCCCTCGTGAGCAGGGGAGGGAAGAATTAGCCTACGCATCAGGTACCGTGGTGGTAGCTGAAAATACCGAAAGTCAACGACCAATAAATCTTCGGGTTCTCCCGGAAGGCGGCCACTTGATTGGCGGTTTAGAAAATAGCCTAGTGCTGCACCTTGCGGATTCCACCGGTAGGCCACTATCGTTAACCGGTTCCATCACGGATGTATCTGATCAAGAGATCGTTGAATGGAAGACGAATAAAGAAGGGTGGGGCTTATCCAGGTTTACGCCGGACCAAGAACAAAACTACTGGGTAAACATCACCTTTGAAGGGAGGGCCTACCGTATCCCTTTACCCAATACCGAAGCAGGAGGTATGGCGCTGCACGTCAATAATAGCCGGGCCCAGGAAGTTTTTCTCAAAGTGACGGCATCCCCTGAGCAGCCAACGGAAGGGGCCTTCCTTATCGGGCACGTTCGCGGAGAAGTCTTCTGCAGCTTAGAGCGTATCCAACCCGGAGAGGATATTGCCTTTTCCCGCGCTCAGATTCCAATCGGGATAGCTTGTTTTTCTCTCTTTGACCAGGATGGTCAGCTGCGGTCAACACGTTTGTTTTTTAATGATTTTACGCCGGAGAGTACTGACTTGAAGGTGTCTGCCCCCTTTTCGTTTTTCCGTCCACGCCAAAAAGTAGAACTCGAGGTTAGTTGGGCCGACAGTCTACGGGTGCAAGGCGCTTCCCTATCGGTTGCCATAACTGATCGCTCCTTGATTCATCATGATCCGTACCAGGAGAACATTAGCAATTACTTACTGCTGAACTCCGACTTGCCGGTACCGGTAGCAAGGCCGGATACTTTTCTCTCCAACCCCGACCAACGCAAGCGGTTCCTCCTGGATCTTCAACTTATGGCGTCTGAATGGCATCGCTTCGACTGGGAGAAATTATTGACCGTTGCCCGAAAGAAGGCGTCCTTTCTCCCCGATACCGGAGCTTATTTGAGGGGAGGGACCAGCAAAAAAGGCAAAAGTTCTGAAGGAGTGAAGGCTGAAGTTCTACTTACTTCTTTACATCCTCAGCCCATCATCGCCAAGCAGATTACGGACGATGAAGGGATGTTTGAATTCAGGGACTTACCCTATTTAGATACGGTTGACTATGTGCTTCAGGCAGCATTGTTTGATCCTCAGCGGTCTACCGAAGAACTTAAAATAACTTCCAGGAAGCGGAAGGTGGAGATTGTTTTGGAGGAAAGGCAGTCACCAGAAATACCTAAGCATCAGCGCTGGCAACGCCAGAGACTGCCCAAAGGAATGATGGATAAGTTCCTCACTATCGAACGAGAAAATAGCCGCCTGGACAGCCAGTACAATCTGAATTGGCAGATCGATCTGGAGGCTGTTACGGTGAGCGCACGAAAGGCGCCTGATTCCCGAAATGCCGGCGTCTTTAATCTGAACCGGCTTGACTGGATAGACCCCGACCAATCTGCCGATGGACTACTAAAAACCCTTCGGCCTTCAAACCGGTACATAAGGGATATGACGAAAGATGTTTTACAGGCGGAGATCACCGATGGGTTAGGACAGGTTACGCGCGTACCGGTAGCTATTTTTATTAATGGATTTCCAGCCAGTTATACCCGCTTTCAGCGCCTGAACGCAAACATGATCGACTTTATCAGTATCAATAAAACATACCTGAGCGTAACGACCCGTAGCTCCCCAAGATCCCAAAAGAATGAAGTGCAGGATGGGGTTTTCTTTGCTACTCATAACGGATTTTACCCAGAGAGCACCTTCCCGACTCCTAACTACAGCGTGCCTAAACCTGGTAGTGAACAACCGGACCTGCGTACGACGATACACTGGGAACCAGATTTGCGACTTAATGACCAGGGGAAAGCGCTGCTTTCCTTTTACGCGGCGGATACACCGACGGAATACGAAGTAAGAATAGAGGGCATCAGCGATGCGGGTGAGCCAGTGTTTGCTACCTACTATCTTAAGGTCTCCAATTAGGGGCCCGCTCCGTTCCCGAAGATGATTCGTCGTCTGAAGGACCGGCTTGCTTCATCAACTTTCTCTGTATCTTCGTTCAGTGCCCTATAACTGTTGGAAGATCAAAATTACCCAGGACGAGTTTAGCTATGGCTACGATCAATGTCTTTTTACACGCTATCAGTTATAACCGATTTGGATAGCCAATTTCTTGTAAATCAGATTTCAGGCTTTCAATGTCCTCTATTTCCGGGTTTATTGAAATTATTAATTCCTTCGTCAATACTGTCTGATTATACAGCTTTTCTATAGCTTCCAGATTGAGATCGATTTCTTCGTAATAATCCTCAGCCCATCTTTTATAACTCATCGGGCTACCGTCCAGTAATTGGAGTAGGTAGCTTGAACCATTTCCATACTTGTTGTCGAACGAGGGAGTATTGCCCATTATCCACTCCTGATCAGTAGTTGTTCGCCAGATGCAAAAAGTTGTTCCAATGCTCTTTATTGGTTCGTCGAAAATAAAGTCGTTGAAGACTTTAGGCAAATCGTCAACCAGCCCTTTAGGTAATTCCTGAACTAATTTTTCCCTTGATCCATAGAGCTTTTGGAAGAATGACTTCTTCTGATTTTGTTTTGCTCTTTTCCAACCATTCATTTCACTTTCATGGGCAAAGCCGTTGATGCAGGTTCCTTGCTCACTGAAAAGGATCAACATTTGATCACCCTGGCCATTTCTCATTTCAAAGAGTTCTTCGGTTTCACTCCAACCCGATTGATAAGAGTAGTACCGATATTCCCAGTCTTGACAAATGATGGCTTCTAGTGCAGATATAGCCTTGCAAATTATTTTTAATTCAGCTGGACTTGGGAGGAGGCCTAAGTATTTAGTCGAGAGTTTGCTCATACTTCCAGTTTTTCAGCCTTCTTTAAAATTACCGCTTGCTGGCATACGCCGCAAACCAGGCCCGAACCGCATCCAGGTCCAATTCCCCAGAGGCAACGGCGATGGTGAAGTTGTAGAGGTCATTGAGGCTAATCCCGTCAATCGCCTCGTCCTGCCCTAAATCTCCAACTCTGAGATGCCAATTGTTGAGCCTCAGAAATAATAGCGCTGCTTCCAATCCAGTACGCTTATTACCGTCTGAAAAGATATGGTTACTGATAATGCTAAACATATAAACAGCAGCTTTATCCGAAATAGTGGGGTAAAGCGGCGTACCAAACATCTCCGCCGCTACTGATTCAAGAACGTAGTGGAGTGCCTATTCGTTTAGGAAGTTGTGAGGAGGAACAAAGTTGCCTCCGTGTTGCTCAATACTCATTTCATTGATGAATATTACGTCAGCAAACTGAAGATAACTCACCATTACGCCAAAGCTTTGAACACGTCTTCATAGCGGTCAAAGTCATCCTGAATAAGTGCACGCATTCGCTCCTTTCTTGCTTCTGGAGTTTCTGCCTCAGGATCACCTTTGGGAGCAAGTAACTCCTTTACTGCAGCTTTCAACAGCTCCGGATTCTCACGCAGGACATCAAGGACAACTTCTTTCAGTTGATTAGGGTCAGAGATCGTTACGGTTGCCATAAGTGATGGTTTATGATTCTAACGTTAAGATAGCTAAAAAAGGTTGCTTATCCCCTAACAATCAAACACCGGTTCCTCCGGCTTCACGATGGTTCGGTCAATCACTTCCTGATAGTAAGCCTCGTACTTCGGAACGATTTCCTCGATGTCGAAACGCGCTGCCTGCGTCAGCGCAGCGGCCCGGAAGCGGGCAAGGACTTTGTCATCTTTGAGAATCGTCAAA
Organism: Lewinella sp.; assembly: GCA_045110355.1. GTDB lineage: Bacteria > Bacteroidota > Bacteroidia > Chitinophagales > Saprospiraceae > Neolewinella. The sequence continues at coordinate 9,886 of JBGCFZ010000002.1, forward strand.
GCATCTTCGGCCATTTTATCAACCATGCCGACACCGGAAAGGAAGCCGGTTTCTCCGTCAATATTGACTTCGGGAATACCGCCTACGTTACTGCTGATGACGGGCACCTGGCAAGCCATCGCCTCCAGGGCAGCAAGGCCGAAACTCTCACTAGCGGAAGGAAGGAGGAAGAGGTCGGATACTGCCAGAAGCTCTTCTACGGCATCTTGTTTTCCTAGGAATCTGATGTCTGTACTGAGCCCAAGTTTTCGACTCAGCTCCTCGCACCTGCTGCGCTCCGGTCCGTCTCCGATAAGTAACAGTTTGCTGGGGATTTCGTCGTTAACGATCTTGAAGATATAAATCACATCGTCGACGCGTTTTACCGGTCGGAAGTTGGAAACGTGGATCAGAATTCGCTCTCCGTTGGGGGCAATTGCCTGCTTAAAGTGGTTCTTATTTCCTCGCTTAAAGCGCTTGAAGTCGATGAAGTTGTAAATGACTTCGATCGGATTGCAGATCTCAAAATTGTCCAATGTGTCTTTGCGGAGAGACTGGGAAACGGCCGTTACTCCATCAGATTTATTGATGGCAAAGGTAATGGTCGGAGCATAGGCTGGGTGAGTGCCAACCAGCGTGATGTCAGTACCGTGCAGTGTGGTAACGAAAGGAACGTATTTGCCCCGGCTGATCAGAATTTTACGAGCCATGTATGCCACCGATGCATGAGGGACGGCGTAATGAACGTGCAGTAAGTCGATGCCATAATTCTCGATTACGTCCACCAGTTTCGAAGCAAGTGCCGTTTCATAAGGGGCAAATTCGAACAGTGGATAATCGGACCCGCTGTCTACTTCGTGGTAAAATACATTAGCCTGAAAGCCACCGAGGCGGGCAGGCCTGCGATAAGTAATAAAATGTACTTCGTGTCCTTTCCTGGCTAATCCCAGACCTAGTTCGGTGGCCAACACTCCACTACCTCCATAGGTGGGGTAACAAACAACTCCAATCTTCATAGCTTCATTAAGGTTTGAAGGGGGGGGAATGTTCCCGACGGAGCCGGAAAAAAGCAGGTAGTGGGTAGGCCGTGTCTGATGCTCGCTGGCGCTCGTGCGGCCTCCTGGCAAATAACCAGCGCATTAATGACGAAGCCCTACGAACGAAGCGAGTATCCTCATGCGGAGCACTACCCACTACTTACTACCTACTGCCGAACAACCCGTATCGTGCGCGCAGCATCAGCCGTATGCAACCGGAGCAGGTAGATGCCAGCAGGGTAGGCGCTGAAATCGAGCTGCTCACTCAGGCGGAGCTGGTGGCCAAAATCATAGGACTGTAGCTGGCGGCCCGTCAGGTCATAAACTGCCGCACGGAGTGCGCTGGCTTCTGGTAATTCCAGTTTTACTTCCAGCAGGCCGGAGGTAGGATTAGGAAATACCTGTAGGTCAGACAGCAGGTCCGCCGGGTCGTTGATGGAAACGGGGAAGGATACCCGGAAGGTGATCTCATCAGTACAGCCTACGGCATCAGTAACCATTACATTATAGGTGCCGGCAATCAGGGTGTCCACCGCATTGGTGGTCTGGCCATCGGGCCAATTGTAGAGGAATGGGGCTACGCCTCCGCCGGGGATGACGGTGGCAGCACCGTCGTTCACACTGCCGCTGGTCACGTCAATAATATCAACGAGTAGGTCCAGGCTAGGGGCACACCGTTTGATGTTGAAGTCGTCGAAGGTGACGTCGAAGTCTCCCGAATCCCGTTGCATGAATACCTCAAACTGAAGGGCGCTGCCTGCGTAGTTCTCCAGATCAATAACGACAATGCTGTCTCCGGCCAGGGTGAGTGCTGCGATGGTCTCGCTG
>JBGCFZ010000003.1:0-20136 GCA_045110355.1 Lewinella sp.
CCGCAGTTTTGAAATTGAACGGCGGCTGCAGGACATCGGCATCCCCGTTTTTCACGACGATCAGCACGGTACCGCCATCGTTACCCTCGCGGGCCTGCTCAACGGCTGTAAGCTGGTAGGCAAAAAGATGGAAGACCTCAAGGTCGTCATCAATGGCGCCGGCGCAGCCGGCATCGCCATCGCCCGCTTACTAAAAGCCGTAGATAATCCTGATTCTCCCCTGGCCACCCCGGTGAAAGACATCGTTATGTGCGATAGCAAAGGGATCATCCATGAAGGAAGAGACAACCTCAACTACGCTAAAAAAGAAGTATTGGCCTTTACCAATGCCGAGAATAAAACGGGTACCCTAAAGGACGCACTGGTAGGAGCTGATGTCTTCATTGGCGTTTCGATGCCGAACCTCATGGATCGGAACGACGTAGCCACGATGGCCAAAGACAGCATCATCTTTGCCATGGCCAACCCCGTGCCGGAGATCATGCCCGATGAAGCAAAAGCCGGCGGTGCCGCCATCGTCGGAACCGGTCGTAGTGACTTGCCTAACCAGATTAACAACGTCCTTGGCTTCCCCGGCATCTTCCGTGGCGCGTTGGACGCACGTGCTCCACGTATCACCCCCAACATGAAGCTGGCCGCTGCGCGGGCCATCGCCGATCATATGCGTAACCCGACGGTAGACAGCGTCATTCCCCCAACACTGGACGAGCAAGTCGCCTGGCGGGTAGCTGATGAGGTACGTCGGGTGGCGGAAGAGGAGTTTGGGACGCGGAAATAATTGGAGGAACAGGGGGGCTATACCCTTTACTTATCAATTACAAGAGGTCCACAATTTTTTCTGCTTCCCTGATGCCACTTAAATAGGCTCCATGAACAGTTCCACGATAATCTCTGGAAGTATGTTCTCCTGCAAAAAACAGTTTATCTTCTACCTGCTGTTCGAACGCTTCAAAATCCGATGACCTTGTCCCGTTACTTATAAAGGAGTAGGCGCCAAAGGTGTATTCATTTGAAGTCCATTTTGTCCTCAATAAGTTTGATGGAGGAGGAATTTCGTCTCCGTAAATTGTTTTTAGATGGCTCATAATCTCATCAATTATTTCAGCTTCAGACATGTTTTCTGTCTGCTTTGAATAATCTCCGTAGCAAAAGGTCATTAACGCATTAGCATCAGTGAATTTTTTCATGTTAAGGAAGTAATTAAATTTACCTTTTACTTCACTTGTGTACCCGATGTATTGCAAATCTGTGTCCCAAAACGGGACGTCCCAGGTGCATAAGAATTTATTTACTGAGCCCATCTTCAAGCGACTTATCGCCTGTTCAATACCACTAGGAAGAGATGGTGTAAATGAGATGATTCCTTCCCTTAACACGCCTAAAGGAACGGTGAGAAGCACATAGTCGACTTCAAAAATTTCTTGGTTAGTGCGGACTTGAATTAATGTATTTGAATAGTCAATTCCTATCACTTTAGTATCTAGCTTGATGTCAATATCCTGAGCCAAATATTTTGCTATCAGGTCGTATCCATTAGTGATGATCAAATCGTCACCTCTAAAGAGTTCATCGTCATCATAATCCAGTGAGGATAATTCAGAAATGTCACTCCCGGTATCAAATTCCAAATAGGCGGACAGTAGGTAAGTCCATAATCTGTTGTCCCTATATTGAGGATATTGCAGATAGAATGCGTCCTGAAAACTTAGATTCACTTCTCCATCTAGTGAAGAAAGAATTCGTTCGTATTCATTCTCCGTATTGTCTAACTCGTCATCTGAATATGTTGATCCATCAATATCAAAGAGCGCAAGATTATCCTCATCATCTACAAAAGTTCTCGCGCCAGATGCTTCAGCAATAGCTGTAATTGGATTCCTGGTTGGGCCATGAATCCAACTGGCTCCTTCGTCAAAAGAAACTCCCAGACTTCTATCAGTTTTCAGACGTCCGCCTACCTTATTTTGGGCTTCAACGACCACCACGTCAATCCCTTTGCCTTTTAAATATTTTGCTGCTCCGAGTCCCGCAACTCCTGCACCAATTATGAGTACTTTTTTATCAGTAACTATTTGTTCCTCACTATCCTTATTACAAGAAGCGAGTATTGCAGGTACCACCAGAGCGGGAAGTGAGAAGGTCGTCTTTTTTAGAAAATATCTTCTTTTCATCATAGTTCTTTAAGAGGCGAAGTAGAACGCTTATTACGCAATAATCGAAGCGCCAACTAGACGAAAAGAGTGAGGCTACTAGGCCAAAGCAGCTTCAGCATCCGAGAGTTTCTCACTGGCCAGCTGATCCACATCGGCCATACCATCTCCGTCCAGATCGTCATCCTGCTCCACACGGAGGTTATCGATGATGAATTCCTGGCGGCTGGGGGTATTTTTGCCCATGTAGTAACTCAGGAGCTTGTCGATGTCGGTATTCTCGCCCATGACAACGGGTTCGAGACGAATGTTTTCGCCGATGAAATCGCCGAATTCCTTCGGGCTGATCTCTCCCAGCCCTTTGAAGCGGGTGATCTCCGGCTTACCGCGCAGGGCCTTCATGGCCTCTTGCTTTTCCTGCTCACTGTAGCAGTAGAAAGTCTTTTTCTTATCCCGTACCCGGAAAAGCGGTGTCTCCAGAATATAGAGGTGTCCGCCTTCCACCATGTCGGGGAAGAATTGGAGGAAAAAGGTAAGCAGTAGCAGGCGAATGTGCATACCGTCAACGTCGGCATCGGTCGCGATGACGACCCGGTTGTAGCGTAACTCGTCTACCCCGTCCTCAATGTTGAGGGCGTGTTGCAGCAGGTTGAATTCTTCGTTTTCGTAAACGACCTTCTTCGTCTGCCCGAAGCAATTCAAGGGTTTTCCCCGCAGGGAAAAAACGGCCTGTGTTTGTACGTCCCGGGCTACGGTAATGGATCCACTGGCAGAGTCGCCCTCCGTAATGAAAATGGTCGTTGCCAACTTCTGTTCTTCCGTATGTTTCTTGTGGTTGGAGTTGTAATGCACGCGGCAATCCCGGAGCTTTTTGTTGTGGAGGTTGGCTTTCTTAGCCCGTTGATTGGCCAGTTTTTTTATGCCGGCAATCTCTTTACGCTCTCGCTCTGATTGCTTGATCCGTTTTTCCAATGCCTGGGCAGTATCCGGGTTTTTGTGGAGGAAGTTATCCAGCTTCTCGACCAGGAAATTCTTCATGAATGTCTGTACCGTCGGTGAACCGGGGCCCATGTCGGTAGAGCCGAGCTTTGTCTTCGTCTGAGATTCGAAGATCGGATCTTCGACCTTAACGGCTACGGCAGCAACGACGCTCCCAAGGATGTCCTTACGGTCATATGATTTGTTGAAGTGTTTTTGGATCGCATCTACCATCCCCTGCTTGAACGCATTGAGGTGCGTTCCGCCCTGGGTAGTATGTTGGCCATTAACAAAACTGAAGTAGGTCTCCCCATAAGCATTACCGTGGGTAATCGCTACCTCCATGTCTTCTTCTTTGAGGTGGATGACGGGATAACGTTGTAGTTCTTCACCGATTTTCCGTTCCAGCAGGTCCTTCAGGCCATTTTTGCTGACCATCGTCTTACCGTTGAAGATCAGCTTCAGTCCGGCATTCAGGTAGGCGTAATTCCATAATTGGTTCTCGATGAAGTCCGAGCGGTACTTATATTTTTTGAAAATTTCGTGATCAGCTCGGTAGCTGATGAAAGTACCGTTGGCTTCCTTCGTCTTGGCCTGTTTGTGTTCCTTAACGAGGTTGCCGATGGAAAAATCCGCTTGCTTCATTTTGCCTTCACGGACGGCATAGACGGTAAATGCTTCCGACAGGGCGTTGGTGGCTTTCAGACCGACGCCATTCAGGCCTACGGATTTCTTGAAGGCCTTGCTGTCGTACTTACCTCCAGTGTTCATTTTGGAGACAACGTCGACTACTTTTCCGAGCGGAATCCCCCGTCCATAGTCCCGGACGGAGACAACTCCTTCTTCCACCTTGACGATGATTTCCCGGCCGTGCCCCATCACGTACTCATCAATCGAATTATCGATTACTTCTTTAAGCAGGATGTAGATGCCGTCATCGGGGCTGGCACCGTCGCCGAGCTTACCGATGTACATACCAGGGCGGAGTCGGATGTGCTCTTTCCAGTCCAGCGAACGGATGTTGTCTTCGTTATAAGTTACTTCTGCCATTGGTTGTGCTTAACCCTGCAAACATACAAAATCCAATGCAAATATTTAAACAAATTGTGGGGTAAAAAAGAATGAGTGGTGGATTTATTGAATGTGCGAATGTGGCGGGGCCGCAGGATGCAGGGAGGAGGGTGAAAGAAGCCGGGGAGGCAGGCGGAGTGTAGAGGGAGGCCTTGCTTTATTACCTCTCCTTGCACCTGCGGCCCCGCCCAAAAATCTATGGTTGGAAATTGCCGTACTCCTTACGCTAATCTAATCCATATTCGACTCCGTATTCCCGGCTGATCTGTTCCCGGTCCGCTGCTGGCATAAGCTCCACACCCTTTTGACTACCAAATACCTGCCTGCCGGTTTTTTGGGTGTACACCCGGTCAATAAGCATACGCAGCGGTGCCTCGGCCAGGGTCTTTTTTTGAACGGCCTGGTGTACTGCGGGTAAATAGCGTTCCATCGTTTCCAGGCGGGAGTGTTGGATGACCAGCCACATGACGGTTTCAAATTTATCCCCCACCAGGTCATTCCCGATGTAGGCGTCGTACACGGTGTACAGCGAATCAATGATTCGTTCATTTTCCCGATCGAGTGGTGTTTGTAACTCGGGCTGGTAATGGTCTTTCCGGAACCGTTGGTCCTGTTCATAGAGTTGTTCGATGAGGCGAACCAACTCAACATCAAGCAGGTAATCCTCGGCGTATTGTGCCAAAGAGAACGGTTGTTTATCGGTGTCGTCACCTTCTTCGCAGTCTGCTTTGGCTTTTTTCCAGGCTTTTCTGATCGGCGTGTACTTGGGGTTACTTTTCACCGTTTCCCACAATTCGATCAGGTACTCGCAACTTCCGGATGAACGAAGAAATTTCTCGAACGATAGCTCAATGGCCTGGTCCGGTTCTTTCAGGGTAAGGAAGGCAGAGAGCACATTGAAGTAATCTGCCCGATTGAATTCGGCGGGGTTGTCCTCGGTCTGGCGAACGGTCTCCTTTAATACCATCTGGCCAAACGAATAATCTTTGTCGGAGACCCCCACACGCTGGGGTGGGGTATACCGAAGGGCTTGTTCTTCAAATCCTCCTTCCGTGAAGGCGGATCTTGCTTCCTGAGCACTTAGGAAACCAACTAGGAAAGAAAGGAGAAAGAGTAGGGCAATCCGGATCATCGGTAGGGGAGTTTAGGCTAAAGTTCGGGGCTAATTGGGTTAATACGGCGGTAAAAGGGTTAATTAGGGTTAATTGGCTCCCAGCTTAAACACCAGCCCAGCATTGAGCCGGCTGCTTTGGCCGATGTAGGTTCCATTCAAAACCCAGGCCCCGCCAAAGTTAAGCCCTACCCAGGGGCGAACGGGGAAGTACAGCGTTGCGCCTACTCTGTTCCAACTGCTGCCGGTGCCGGCGGTGGCGGTTTGCACACCGGTACCACTTTCCAAGGCAGTGACAAACTCGATCCAGGCTTCGGTGTAGAAGAACTTACCGCCGTAGCCCGTTCGTAGCAGTAATGGCCAGGCAGACTGCGCCTCCGGCGCAAACTGAAAGTCAATACCCGTTTGTCCGTGTAAGAACCACCCATCATCATGTTGAAATTGGTACGCCAGCCTTCCCTGAAATACGGTGGCTCGTTGCCCAAGAGCGGCGATCCCGGTCGATTCGTAGTTGCCTATCGGGAGGCTCAACCCTACTGCCGTGAAAAAACGACTGGCGCTCCGCTCGCCCCGATTGTCGAGGTTCATGTACTTGAGCCAGATAGAACCGTCTTGCACACTTCCCTCCCGGTCATTGGTCCGCATCCAGGGTAAGGTAAGTACCAAAGAGGTGTTGTCGGAAAGACCGGATTCTACAAAAAGGCTGTAGCTGATGGTTTCAATGTCTCGTTGTTCTGATGCGTCTTCGGGAAGGAAGTAAGTGTCATACACTTCCTGACTGTAGCTGATGGCAATCGCTGTTTCTCCTTTCGGGGTAGGGAAGCCACTGATGGGGCCCTGAGCCAGGGCAGGAGAAAAGGGGAGTAAAGTGAAAGTAAGCAGTTGGAGAAGAACTAGAAGCCGGAAAATTTGTGTAGTACTCATGTCTGAAAATACGTTTAGGGCAGGCAACTGGTTGCTGGTGCTGGTTGTCCTTAGTGCCGTTATGCAGTCATTTTCAAAGTTTTACCATTGGCAGTTGCTGCGTTAATTATGCACTATAAAGACGCCATGACTTGTTCGTCTTCGTTAATGACCATACGACCGTATATTTGCGAACCAAAAGTAAACCTCCCTTGAGCGATAGCCTCGTAATTATTCCCACCTACAACGAAAAGGAGAACATCGCCAAGATGATCGACACGGTTTTTAACCTGTCTTACCCATTTCATCTTTTGATCGTTGATGATGGATCGCCCGACGGAACTGCTGATATCGTTAAGGGGCTTCAGGCGAAATACAGCGGCCGCCTGCATTTGCTGGAGCGCGCAGGAAAGCTTGGACTGGGAACTGCTTACCTCGATGGATTTCGTTGGGGCATGGCGGCCTCCGAAGACTACCATTACTTCTTCGAGATGGATGCTGACTTCAGCCATAACCCAAAAGACCTGGTCCGGCTACGCGACGCCTGTGCTACGGGTGGTGGCGATGTGGCCGTCGGCTCCCGTTATACCAAAGGCGGAGGGGTGGAAAACTGGCCGATTGATCGCCGCTTGCTCTCCTACGGTGCTTCCGTTTACGTCAGGCTCATCACCTGGATGCCGGTAAAGGATTCTACCGCGGGCTTTATGTGCTACACACGACCGGTACTCGAGGCCATTAATTTCGATGCTATTCAGTTTATTGGCTACGCCTTCCAGATCGAGATGAAGCATACCGCCTGGAAGCTGGGGTACAAAATCGTTGAAGTCCCCATCACTTTCACCGACCGCATCCTCGGCGCCAGCAAAATGCATGGCTCCATCGTAAAGGAGGCGGTGCTTGGGGTGCTGAGTTTGCGGTTCCGGAAGGGGTGATCACTAAGACATTCAGGCACTGAGGGCTGCACTAAGAAAAGTGTAGAAGGGTTGTATGCAATTAGCTTAAATAGACCAATAGTACCAATAAGGCGCGGCCGCAGGTGCAAAGGAAGGTTAGTAAAAAGCAAGGTAAGTAGTGCTGGCCCGGAGTGCTGTCTATTGTAACAAGAGGGAACGCCGATCCGCAGGGGAAAGCGTATTCCCTCGTTTTCGTTTGTCTGGCGTTCTACTGATTTCCAGGAATGACCAAAAACAGAAAGCCCCCAACCACGCAATGTGGTCGGGGGCTTTCTATACTAAACTGACGGTAAACCGCCGGTTTATCAGTTGTCGATGTTCAGTACACGGAACTCGGTACGACGGTTAACAGCGTGCTCAGCTTCGGAGCAGTTTACGCCGTCAGCACAACGGTTCTTCAGTTGGCTTTCACCGTAACCGCGGGTTACGAGGCGGCTGCGGTTGATGCCACGGCTAACGAGGTAGTCAGCTACACCCTTGGCACGACGCTCAGAGAGGCCCTGGTTACCGGCAGCAGAACCTACACTAGAGGTGTGAGAGTTGATCTGGATGCGGATGTTCGGACGCTCGCGGAGGAGGCTCAGCAGGCGATCGTCTACTACCGTACGGCTAGAACCCGTAAGGGCAGCGCTACCGTTAGCGTAGTTGATGGGGAGAACGTTGTAGCTGGTCAGCTCACAGTCGATCTCTTCGTAGCTCGTAAGGCCACCTTTGGTAGCAAGTACTTCCTTGGTGATCTCAGTGTAAGTAGCTGGTACAGTTTCGGTACGAACAGAAGCAGCAACGTCAATTACACGCTTGCTGATGGTTTCGTAAACTGGGTCTACGTCGATGGTACGAACTTCAGCGGCAGTAGCAATTACTTCCTTAGAGTAAGTAGAGGTCTGGTTAGACGTGCGGCTGCTGCTGCTGCTGGCATCAGAAGCGAGGCGCTGTACGGGTACGGTACGGTACTCCGCTTCGTAAGTGCGGTAACACAGTACCTGACAGTCGTTAGGATCGTCAGACTCACAACCTTCGTAAGCAGTGGTTTCCCACTGGCTCAGTTCTGGCTTGATGAGTACGCGCTCAGTAGCGTCGGAGAAAGAAGCGGAAGTTACGCTCATGGTCTCACCGGCAGCCTGTGACTCGTAAGAAATAGTTTCGGTACGGAAGGTAGCAGGAACGAATTCGTAACGCTTGTAACCTTCTTTTACCATTACCCGTTCGGTAACGGTCTTGTAAGTAGCAGGAACTACTGAAAGGCGCTTGTAAGCAGGAGCCGTCTGAATGCGTACGGTCTCCGTTTGGTAAACGTCAGGAGTTACACAACGTACGTAACACTTGTTGGGATCCGGATTGGATGGAAGCTGTTGGGCCTGTGCGCTGAACGCAGTAAGTACCAAAGCGGCAATAAGGGATAAAGAAAGTCTCATAGAAATAAGAAATTGTGGATTTAATAAGAGTAGCAGTTCAGTTATTACTGTTCTGAAGTACATCATGTTCGTTGGGAACCATAAGCCTATCAGCAATCAAACCTACCGGGCAGGTTTAGATGGGGATAAGCTCACTTGTTTAGTAACATCATTTTAGGAATAACGGTGCAAATATCGTTGCACGAGGCTATACCTCCAAATTAGTGCTTTCCTTTAAGGGCCAGAAAACATCAATTTTAAACGTATCGTGCTATGATGTGACGCATTAACAGGACAAGAGTCACAATCTGGGGGACAAGTCTTTAAATAAATTTCTTTCAAAAGCTACTAAGATTCCACCCAAGTTGCTGTTTTATAGTGGCTTGGGCCGGTAAATTTTTCTTGAAAATAAATCAGAAGACCGGGCATGAAAAGCTATTGCCTCAGGATGTTTTATCCGGATTACTGAACCGTAAATCGGCTTTATCCGTACTCCGCCGGGTTGGTTGCAGCTTCTATTAATGGAGAGAGTAATCTCGGAGATATTATTATTTTCCTTAATTTTATGGTTTCTGGGCCTTTTCTTTTCAGATTCTTCAGTACACCTCATCTTTGTAGGCCCCCTTTACCCTAAGCATCTAATTGGCACTGTACCGAAACTATAGCAAATTGAGTGATGTGGAACTCCAGGTACTTTGCCGGAAGGGGAACACCCGGGCATTTAAGGAGCTTTATGAAAGGCACGATGAAGCACTGCTTGCCTACGTAGGTAACCTATTCGATCACCAGCAACAGGCCGAAGACATTGTGCTGGAAACATTGAACAAACTTTTTGTCGAACTCAGTAGAAAGAATAATCGGATCAATAATGTCCAGGCGTGGTTACGAAGGGTTGCCGGCAATCGTGTCATTGATATCTTAAGAAGTAACGACCACAGAAAGCAAGTCTTCTATGACGAAGTTTTTGCATTATCTCTGGAAGAAGAGCAAAGAGCAGCTGGGCTTTCGCAAAAAGATCAGCAGTTAGAAGTCCTAATCTCGGAAATTTATCGTCTTAAACATGAATACCGACGGGTGATTGTACAACGTTTTATCTATGGTAAGCCCGTTCCCGAAATTTCATCAACCTTTAATATATCAACGCAAGAAGTATATAAGCTCCTGAAAGGGGCTAAGAAAATATTGAAGAATCGTTGCCTTAACCATCCCTTTACGGAAGAGTAAGTCTACTTTCTTTGAATTGTATTAAGCTTTACCCATGTCCTCCCGCCAACCACCACATAATACGGAAAACGACGCCGCTGGTCGTGCGCGCTATACCGATTTTAAAGCCTCCCGGGATCGGGTGCGCCAAAGACTTGACGCTGCACATCCCATTGTCACAAAGCAACGCTCACTGAGCTTTCGTTGGGTCTACGCGGCAGCTTCCACTTTGTTACTCTGCTTCATTGGGTGGTACGGTCTACAACCTCCAGCCTACCTTCAGTTGGCCGATGACTATCGAATCCGTATAGCAACCGATGAGCTCAGTACAACGCGTGCAGCAAACAGAACCGTCGAAGAAGTGATGGTGGCAACGGCGCTAAGCCTTTACCACCAGGCAAAATATACAGAGGCTGCTTCTGCGTTTTCTTCCCTCGCATCAAGAGAGGATGAGCCGAAGCAGCAATTATTCGTCTTTTACCAAGGTGTCTCCTATTGGCTAGGCCATGACCCCGTTGCTGCGATAAAAACATTAGCGCCCTTGCATAAGGCCATGGCACTCAATGACCTTCGATACCGAACAGTCAGTTACGTGTTGGCACTAGCCTACGTGGATAATAAAGCGTTTTCGCGGGCAGGTCCTTTGCTCGAAAAATTAGCAGAGAAAGAAGATGGTTTGGGGGAGCGAGCAGCAAAAATGCTGAAGGTATTGCCCAAAGCCGAATGATTTGATGAGCCCGGTGTAGTGTATCGTAGGTTACCGCCGATTATCGGACCTTTTGCCCCACCAAAGTAATCCGCCGCCCAACAGGCAGATCAGCAGGAGACCACTCAATAAAACTTCCCGAGGACGTTTTTCAGTGGATGTGTTCAATGGCTTTCCGTCTCCTATGTAGATCATAGTGGCCCAATAGGCGGGATGAGCAGTAGGCTCGTGTTCTCTTAAATAGTTTAGTTGTGCCTGGCGCAGTGCCTCATGCTTAGGCGTGCCCTCCAAGTGGAGCTTGGCATAGACTTCTTTCAATAAGTGATGTGAGGTTTCGTCCCTTATTTCCCAAAGGTTCACCATAAGATTACTCGCACCCGCGAGGGCAAAAGATTGGGCGAAATTGGCCACACCCTGCCCCTGGTAAAATCGACCGTCTGCAGACTGGCAGGCAGAAATAACCACCAGGTCGGCAACAAGCCGAAGCTTAGGAATCTCTGCGGCTGATAAGGGCGTCCATCTGGTCGGCTGATCCGAAGCAAATAGCAAGGTTGATTCTTCTGGGTACTCATTATTAATGGCCGCGTGGGTTCCGATGTGTAGTAAATTGGCCGTTGATGCCGCTGCCAAAAAGTCTGCAACGGTTGCTTCACTACCCAAAGATTCATGGACGGCCCAACTTCCCGCTTGTCGCTTGAGTCCTGCTACGGTATGTGAGCTGAACGGTAGCGCGGGAAACTTGTCACTACCACCGTTGGTAAAGGGAGCAAATGCTGCAACCTGTTGCATCGCCTGTCGGCGGGGAACCTTATTCGCAGATGGCGCCAGTATAGCCGATTGTGTACTGAAGAGATGTCTTAGGCCATGATTTCTGAGCAAATAGGGATAGTCCATCGGCCCTGAATCCGTAGGGGCGGCGTCAGTAAGCAGCGCGGCAAATGGAAGGTAATGCAAATAGCCATCGGGCACGAGGACGATGTCTTTACCCATGAGTTCATCCGCTATTGGAGCGATCAGCAATTGGTGAAACTCGTGCAGTTGGCGATAGACAGCCGTATCGAGCGTCCGCATATCTTCGAGCAGGGTAGGAATACTACTGCTTAAGTTTTCCGGCAGGCGAATGCGGAGAAATTTTTTGGTTTCCTGGCCGATCAGGAAGAGAAATACCAAACTGTCCTGATCAACGAAGTGCAACAACACTTCTTTTTCTTCGAGGACTTCCTGGCGGAGTTTCTTCAAACTGATCTCTTCGGGTAAGTAACGTTCTCTTATGTAAGCAGGGGCCATCTGCCTAAGGGTGTCCTTGAGCTTTTCTCTTGTCTGTCGTACGGATTGTATCTGATTTCTTATGTTGTTTACCTCTTCTTCAGATATACCGGAGTGCCGGAGTCGCCGAATTAAATCATCATGTAATTGTGCGTACGACCGTTCCTGAGTAAGCAGCGTGGTCGATATTTTCTCTCTGGTGTCTTCTTTATCCTGCCAAAGCCTTTCGCTGATGCCTAAATGCTTAATCTGTTCACTGGCGTTTATCGCCTTTGTCAGCTCAAAATCCGCAGGCTCCTTTTGGTACAAACGCCAGTAAATACCAACTTCTATTTTCCGAAGCTCAGCACTAACTTCATCAAAAAGCCGTCGGCGGCCCGATTGGTCGACCTGGTCCCGTGCCCGAAAGATTAGTTGATCCGCCGAATGGATTTCCCGGAGCGCCAGCGAATCAAACCCCTTGCCGGCGTCTTTGAAATCCCAGCGGGCATAAAGCGCTGCCCGGTCCTTTAATAAGCTGATTACCGGGAGGGATGCCGGTAGGCTGTCAGCCAGGAAACGCTGGTGTATGTCCCGGTCAGTAGCATTATAATCAACCGCCTCACTGGTGTTGAAGGCCAATAATAAATAGAAGTTGAAAGCAGCTTGATCAAACCGATCTATGTTGCCGAAGAGCTTTGCCTCGATGAGTAGACGGGAAGTGTACAACCCCCAATCAAAACCACCCAGCGCTTCGGCCGTTTCTGCTCGTTGAATCCAGGTTTGAGCCTTTTCATAATCTCTTTGCCGGACGTAGTAACTGGCCTCATAGTTGCAGTAGCGCTGGTAGGGGATGGTTTGTAGATGTTCGGGGTGCTTTCCCAGAAACCGGGCTTCTTTTTCTCTAATGAGGTCGAAGCTTACGAAGTCATTTCGCTGATTGTACAAATAACAATAATCGTGAAAAAGACTCAGCCACATGGCTGAATTTTCCGGCAATTCATCACTGATGTGTTCTTCGGCCACTTCCAAAATCCTCAATGCTTCTTTATAATTACGCAGCTCCGTCTGGATGGTAGCTTCGTTCAGCAGGTTTTCAGCTTTACTTACCGGGCCGTGTGCGTATTTAGTGGCCAGCCGTTGATTACTTAAGGCAAGGCCGAAGTCACTGTTTTCGGCATGGATGCTGGCCAGGTTATTGTAAATGGCATAAAAGTCCAACTTCGTGTACACTTCCTGACCAAGCTCCAGAGAAGCCTCCAGCTTACGCGTAGCCGTCGTGAAATCCCCCTTGTAATAGGCCATGCTCCCCTGGGCAAAAGCCCAATCCGCTAACGCCTTTCGGTCATCGGGGCGAAAGGTATTAATGTACTCCCCCATACGATGATACCATTGTTGCCCGGTGGCGGACTCAGGAGAGTTTGATGCCGCCAGTCCCTGGAGGATCAGATAAAAGTAATCCAGTGCTCCAGAGTCTAACTGATGATCGATGACCGTTTGGTAGCTGCTCAAAAAGTATTCGAGGGCTTTATCTTCTTGCTGCGTCTCAAAGAGGCACTCTGCGTAGTAAAGCCGGGCCTCTGCAAGCGCGGAATAGTTGGCGTTTCTGTTAAGCTCCGCTATCAGGTCGGGAAAGGCCACTACGGCTTCATTGTAGGCCCTTTCGGTATATAATTTTTTTAACGCTGCTAATCGTTCCTGAGTAGGTTGTGAAGTTTGAGACCAGCCATAAGTTGACGGGAACAAGCAACCAAACAGAAGCAGTAGGGTTAAGTATTGGAAGCGTTGCAAAAGCGGAGATAACTTCATAGCGTAAGGTGACGTAAAGCTAACGTATTCATAATTATGAATTATCGTAACACCCTGCTTTTTAACACGTTCGGCCTGCCAGCTTACTGGTCGGCCTGTAGGACCGCCCGGGCAGGGATGAACATCACCGAAGAAAAGGTGCGTTATGGACAGCATCGTCGCCAGTATGCCACAGTAGTGCGGGGGCCTAAGTCTGACCCCTACAAATACGCCTTCTACTTTCATGGCGGTGCCTGGACGTTTGGCCGGCCCGAAACCTTCATTCCCGCAGCCATTCCCTGGCTGAAGTTAGGTTTTACGGTGGTTTTACCTTCTTACCGTCGTCCACCGTCGGTAGGGTTGAATCGGATTGTGGCAGACTGCCGGTCAGCTATCGCCCACCTGGCTCCTGCTCGTAATGAGGGCGTAAAAGTACACGTTGGTGGCATCAGCGCTGGTGCCCATTTGGCAGCGCTGATGGCCTTGCATCCGGAATGGTGGACGCAGGTGGGGTGGCAAACCGGCCCTGAAAAAGCCTTGCTTTGTGCCGGGCCGCTTTGCCTGAGTGATTTGGCGCCAGGCGTTGTATTTGATCGTTATGCCCACCTGGACCCTTACCCACTCCTTAGCGAAGGCCGCGCCTCCTCCCTGCAGTGGCAATTATTGCACGGTACGGCAGACGCTACCGTGGCTTATCGTCATTCCGAAAAGTTTCATCAGCAATTACTTGCTACCAGTGCTACGGCTAAGCTGCTGACCATCCCCGGTGGAACACACCTCGATAGTGGTCGATGGATGTTTGGGGAGACAGGGGCCGAAGAAGTGCAGCATTTTTTGGGCGGGGACGCAGGTGCAGGGGGAAGGGACTAAAGGGGGAAGGGCGTAACCGCGCCTTGGTCCATTGCTCCTTCAACCCTTCCCCTTTGGGGACTGCGCCAGCGGCGCAGTCAGGGGATTTCGCACCTGCGGCCGCGCCTGAAGAGAATGATTGAATTGAAGAATGAGTGAACAGCCTACTGCCCCAGGCACAATATATCAATCTGATCTGTCCGGATAATATTGCTAAAGTTGCCGGCTCGGTCCTTGATCTGGATGGTATAGCTGAAGGTGTCCACGGGGTAAGTGGGGTCTTCCGCACAAAGCCGGTTATTGAAGATGCAGCAGATGCCGGTGGTATTGATGAGATTAATGAAGATGTCTCCACTAATGCCGTTACCCGTTCCTTCCGGCGGAATGAGGGGAAGACGAAAGGGGGTCTGGAGGCCCAGCCGGCTGTCGGTCAGAAAGACGTCAATGCTATCGGAGTCAAGCTGACTTAAATCACCGTCACCGTCAGTAAACGAAAAATGAATCTGGAGGCTGTCCAATGGCCCGTTCGTAAATTGATAAATCTGCGATTTATTCAAGGCTTCAAAAGTAAGCACCGGTTCGTTGGGGAACTCCGGCGGATTGACGCAGGCAACAGCGAGGAAAACCATCGGAAGAAGAAAAAGCAGGGTAGGGCGCATGGTAAATCGGTTAGTTTGACGGCAGGGAAGCAACCTTAGGAAGCTTTGTTGGTATTTAGATGCAAGGATGTTCTAAATTACCTAATCAGCTTAATAATCATCGTTAATGCAGCGTGATAATTTACTGGAACGCATAAACACCGTCAGCCCTGCTACCTTCGCAGCTGTGGCCCTGGATGTTTTTTACTACCAGGCAAAGCACAACCTTATTTACGCTCAGTTCCTCGAATTGTTGCGTGTTGCCCCCGCCTCCGTTCGCCGGATGGAAGACATTCCGTACTTACCCATCGCCTTATTCAAACGTTATGCGCTCCAGAGTGGGGATTGGGAACCGGTGAGAACGTTCACCAGCAGTGGCACCACCGGGGCCAACACCAGTCGGCATTCATTGCGCAACGAAGCAGGTTACCGAGCCAATGCTCGCCGGGCCTTCGAAGCACAGTACGGGCCGTTGGCCAATCGTCCGGTACTTGCCCTGTTGCCCGCTTACCTCGAGCGAACGGGCTCCAGCCTCGTCTTTATGGCCGATGATTTTATCCGCCAATCAGGGCATGAGCTTTCCGGTTTCTTTTTGGATAACCTACGGGAGTTGTACAAAAAACTAGCGTGGCTACAAGTTAATCATGAAGGGCCGCCACCGCTGTTGATCGGTGTCAGTTTTGCCCTCTTGGACTTGGCCGAAGGACACCCTTTCGATCTCAGTAAGTTCATCATTATGGAAACGGGTGGGATGAAAGGCCGCCGTAGAGAGATGACGCGGCAAGAACTGCACGGCACCTTGTCCGAAGCCTTCAATGTGCAATATATCCATTCCGAGTACGGAATGACGGAGTTGTTGAGTCAGGCCTATGCCCCCAGGGCTGGTATCTTCGTTCCCGCGCCAACATTGAGTGCTTCTACCCGGCAAATCACTGATCCCTTTACGCGTACAGCTCCAGGAAAAACCGGTGCCCTGAACCTCATCGACCTGGCAAATCTCGACACCATCAGCTTCATCGCTACCGATGATCTTGGGCGAATACATCCCGGTGGAACCTTCGAAGTACTGGGCCGGATGGATGCCAGCGATGTGCGGGGGTGTAACTTATTAGTGGACAGTCTGTAGTAGGTTGTGCTGCCGGACGAGGCTGCTCGCTGTCGCTCGTTCGCTTTATGACAAAGGCTTGGCTCACTGCACCGAGGTGTAGTTAAACGAGCGGAAGCGAGCTTCCCCATGCGGCGGCACTACCTACTATTGACTACCCACTACGGACTATTTGACTAAAAACCGGCGAACAACAGAGGTCCCATCCTTCAATCCAACGCGAAGTACATTCCAGCCTTTGGGCAGGGCGGCGGGCAGGTTGATGTTACCCGAAGAAGTGGTGGTGCCGTCCAGGACGTGGCGGCCGGAGATGTCGTAGACAACGAATGGCCGGGGCGTGGAAGAGAGGCCTTGAAGTTGAAGTGAACTACCTGCTGCCACGGGGTTGGGGACAAGCTTCAGCTCCGGCCGGGAGGCCGGGGTGCCAAGGCTAACTGGGTAGATATTGGCTTCAGCCTGGAAAAACCGCAGGGCACGAATGGCAGCGGGGATGGCACAGGCACCGTGGTCCAGTGGGCCTCCGTCTTCAAGAACGATGCCGGTGGAACCATTGGCACGCATGGTGGTGTCGGCCAGGATGGATTGGGCGGGGTTAACGGTTTCATCGGCGTTGCAATAGTAGATCAGTGTGGGAGACTGTGGGGCCCAGTCGAAGACGTCGTTGTCGTTGTAGGCATTGAAGAGGTCGGGGTCGGCATCCAGTACGTCTGCAACGAATTGTTCAACAAACATCTGCCCGGCAACGTGACTGTTGTCGCGCAACAGGGTGTCCAGTTCATTGCCCATTTCATACAGGTCAATTTCTTCAGTGAGGAAACGGTTTACTTCGGTTAGGTAAGGTTCCACGAACAGGCTGTCTACACTGCCGCTGCCGTACAGGCTGTAGACGCTGTTGTAGCTGACCAGGGTGTGGACGAAAAAAGACAACGACACCGGGGGGACTTCGCTAAGGGCAAGTAATAAAGGAGAAGGCGGTGCGATGTCGAAAGGAGCCGAAAGGTGGGCCGCAGCCGTAACTTGTAGTTCTCCGTCAGTAGCCATTTCCAGGCGCTGGTGGAGGGCGGCAGAAGCGTGCCCCCCCTGGCTGTAGCCGGTGATGAAGAGCTGATCATTCTCCCGGATACCTTCGGTGTCCAGCCATTTTTTTACGGCGATGACCATGTCGCTGCCGGCACTTGCTTCGGAGTCGGCGTGTAGGTAGGGGTGAGGGCCGTCACTATCGCCAAGCCCCAGATAATCCGGAGCGATGCCGATAAATCCGCTGGCGGCAAACGCCTGTACGATGGTTCGTTCCCGTACGCCTTCTACGCTGGGGGCAAGTTCCCGGCTGGCGATGGTACCGTGGTTATAAATGACCAGCGGCCAGACGAAATCATTGTTGTCTGGTACACTCAGCAGACCAGTGGCCGTGTCGGGTTGGCCCAGCGCGTCTACCGTGGTATAGGTGATCTTATAATTCTTTACGTTATAAGTTACGTTGATTGGTAAGAAGATGTTGAGGACTGTCGCAGAGATTGGTGTCTGCACTTCGGCAGAAATTACCTCCTGGGCGGAAACTAAAGTAGTGGAACAGATGAGCAGAAGGAGTAATATTTTTTTCATATCGTTGTAATTGATTTTTGGGAGCGAATGTTTTCTTGGCGCGAACGCGGGTGCAAAGATGGGGAATAAAGGAGCAGGGAATGGGAAAGGAGCCAGTTTGCTAATTGTTAAAACTGCTTTTTGCACCTACCCAAAAGCTTCCAACCAGGGGTTTCGTCCCAGCACCGTATAAAAGAAAACCCCGCCAAGCCAACCGTGGTAGATACCTAGTGCGAGGATGCTGCTGCCGCGCAGAAAGAGCCAGGTGTATACGATGGCTAGTAAAAAGGTAGCGCCAATCAATATTGGAGAAGGGTAGTGGATGATGGCAAAAAGTGTTGCCGTCAGGCCGATGACTATTGCCTCCGACCGCCGCCCGCCCCAGCCATCAGCCAGGTTTCGACTGTAGATGCCCAACACTAAAAACTGCTGCAGAATACCCCAGATGGGATAGAGTAGGAGGATAAGCAGCAGGCTCCAGTCAAGTACTTCAGTCTGGAAATAAAAACCCATACCGGTGAATAGGGCGATACAGCCCAAGGCAACGGGTAGCAGTTGTAGAAAGGACTTGCGGAAATTGTTCGTTCCCAGCCCCCAGTACCTGATGATCTCCGGATGTTGCCGGTACCGGTAAATCACGTAGCCCAGCCAGCCGACTATGGTAAGGATGATGTAGGGCAACCGCAAGTCAATCAGATTAATGAAGACGACTTTACCGATGCCGGTGAGGGCAGCGGCGATGATTTCGTATAGGCGGGTACGGTTGGATATTTGCATTGCCTAAAATATGGATCAGGAATCGCATGGCAGGTGAACTTTCGACGGATGACCCGTTAAAGTCGGTGGAGAAAAGTAACTTGCGTAGGCAAACGAGAAAACTTCAGGCCTAGTTTACACTGCACTAGAAATCTAACCCCTAAATGATCGCACAAACACCCTTTGGTTACACCGGAGACCAGGCGAAAGCTGAGGTGGGGCTGCAGCTGTCGGGGTTGACCGAAGGGGAGTTTTATCTTTTGGGGGACAGATTGGAGGGGGAAGTCATGGTTAATACCTTGAAAGATATGGTGGTCCGGAAAATCACGCTTCAGCTGGATTATCTTATCAGAGGAGAACAAGAGACGGCCACCATCAAGGCAAAGGTCATCGACTTGCCAACACCGGAAACACTTATCGGTGGACAATTATATCGATTTCCGGTAAAAATGAACTACCGGTTCTCGCGTCCGAGCTATAAAGGAGAACATCTGAATTCTTACTGGCGATTGAAAGTAATTCTGGATTACGACCTGGGGCAATACGACCAGAGTTTTATCAAGAAGGTATCTCAGGCTTTTACCGGCGACCCACGGCACGGCACTGCTTTTGAAGTATGGGTGAGGAATGGGAAGGGCACCTACGTAGTTGCTCCGCAGGAGCTGCCCATTGAACTGATTGAAGCTTCCTCCTTTTTGACAGCAGCTTTTATGCTTCCTTTTATTTTTATGGTTGCCTTTTTGGCGGCCGGATCGGTTGGGAGAAATTTTGAAGATTGGCTTGTGATGTCCTTGCTTTTATTAGTGGCGTTCATCGGTTGGCTATTGCTGCGACTTAGTACCTTCCAGATGACGCCCATGGAAATTAAACCGTTAAGAGATGGGCAACTGCGTTTGCGAATACTAGACAGGGGAAATGATCAGTTGAAAAATGCCACCGTTGGGTATCGGCTGTTAGAATGCTACGTTGTAAAGGAGAGTGACAACGAATACGAAAGGAAGCGTACCCGCTTTAAAAAAGCCTTCCCTTTTAGCGAGGTGTCCCGCCAGAAAGAGCACCTTTATGAGGCGTTGTTGCCCTGGCCCATTATTGATTTGCCGACGACTGGAAAAAGTGGCCGTGTTGGCTACGAATGGGAAGTTTTTATCCAGCTCCCCAACCCGCTGACCGGCGGCACGCACGAAAAATCCTGGCCGATTGATGTCAGCTGGGAGCAGTTTCGATTGGCTCCGCCAACGCCGGAGGAGTTGGAGCAGGAAGAACTAGAAGTGCTGAAACTTAAGGAACTGGAGCACTTGCCCCGGACTTTCTGATGTTGTTGGCAGGAGATTCGGGAGCCCTTCGAAACCCCCTCCCCAACCCCTCCCCACGGGGGAGGGGCTAGTGAAAACGCTGCGCGTTTTAAGCTTGAGTGCCCTTAAATCCATAGCGGTCAAGAGAGCAAAGTAGCTTTCCTCCTCCTGCCTGGACGGCAACTCTGTGCTCCCACTGTGCCTCCCTCCGTGCAGCCCTCTGTGAGAACCAACAGCTGCGTAGCAGCACTAATGTTTCAGAGGTGAAAGACTCCTAGTGCTCTGTCAAGCCGATCTTGTCACATTAACTGCGGCGTCTTTTACCCGCTGGCTGCGTTGCTTGAATCCTCATTTAGCTACGGCTAAACTCCGGTTCAAGCGCCTTGCCCGCAGGCAAAATTCACCAGCATTTA
>JBGCFZ010000004.1:0-8542 GCA_045110355.1 Lewinella sp.
CAGTTCTTCCGCCTCCAGAAGGGGGACCTGCTGTTTACCGGCACGCCAGAAGGTGTTGGCCCAATCGCCCAGGGTGATGAGCTGGTTGGTTACCTGATGACGACGGACGGAGAACAAGAAATGTTCCGAACCCGCGTGAAATAAGAATGGCCGAGCCCAACAATTGGACCCGGCCGAAACCTTACATGAAATCAAATACTTAATAGGAGCAGGTCATCGGAGCGTACTCCGTATCAAAAATCGAACCCCATATCTTGTAGCAGGCCTGGATGGAGTTTGAGTTGAACGTCTTATCGAAGTCTAATCCGTCAAGGACTGCGATACCATCGACTTTGAGGCGTACATTTTGGGCCTGTTTTGGCAGTTGATGCTCAAAGCTGAAGAAGGCGCTGATGTTTTCCTTGAATTCCTTAGGTGTACCGTTCAGCGTGTAAGTCAGTGTCACTTTAGCTACGTAAAGCGCTTCGCTGTAGACGGTGACGTAGTTCGGCTCGGTAATTTCGTAGCCATCCAGTTTGTCGGCGTATACGACGTAGGCTTCGTATAGGGCACCAGAGGAGGCATGGTCGTAGCTGATCCATCCGTAGCCATCATCTCCCCAGTCCGTCCCCCAGGAATTTTGCAATTTGAAGGCGCGCTTGCTATCATCATAGCCCATGATAACCATGGCGTGGTAGGCGTGCTGTCCGTTGGTTTTACCCGCGCCGCCATCCCAAACATAGCCCCGGCGACCTTGCATGAAAGCATCGGTAAGGTTAGCGCCCACCAGAATGGGGTAGCCAGCATTAAGTAATGATTTGATGTTTCGCTCGGATAGGTTCGTGACCAGGGCGTATTGGTCAATGCGGTTTTGGGCTGCCAACGGATTGACGGGCTCCTTGTAATTATCCACCGTTCCGCAGCCGTTATTATCTGAATACGGAGCCATAACTAGTGGAGCGACACCCTCGTAGCGAAGCAAATCCAATGCCCCCCTACTGGACGGGGTGCCCACGAAGAAACTCCCTTTAACACAATCACCGTTGTTGACGTTCGTCCGGTTAAAGAGATATTCCGGGCTGGCAATCTGCATAGGATTGAGGTCCTTTGTGCCGAGGTAGTAATAGCCCAGGCCGCTACGCTTTTTTATTTCGTAACTCATGATGCCGTACCCCAGCGCCCAGGCTACGCAACTGCCTTCACCACCTTGATCTCCAATAGGCGGCATGTCGAGGCTGAATACGCCAGTCTTGGGCGCAGTACTACTAGTAGTGGAGGTCTCTACTTTTTTTACATAAGCCTTAATGGATGACGGCGTAGCTGTTGCACCAAAGGTGAGTTTGGAAACGTCGTGAGCAGGGCCCAGGTCTGGCTGTGGTTTGGGCTGAGGCTGTGGATTAGGGCCTGGCTGTGACTGGTTGCCCTTGTAGCCGCGTAAAACCCACTGTGCGCCCCACTGGCCTGGCTGCATGGGGCCGCAATCCAGTGTGGCATTGTGGATGTGAAGGTAGGTGCCTTTCCACCGGTTCTTTAGTCGGACGAATTCGCCACCAGCTGGTTCTACTTTCCACTGGGCAGACCAGTAACCGGGTTCGGCCGGACCAGCTTCAGTAGGGCCGTTCTCCACATTCTGGAGGAGGTAGGTTCCCCGCCAGCGGTTCTTGAAACGAACGAATCCGCCGCCGGCGTCCTCTACGATCCAGTCTTTAGACCACCAACCAGGTTCGGTATGGCCCGCAGCGGGTGTGGGTTCCTGAACGTGGACGGTGTAGGTGGTTTTGCCGTCTTTTTTCCAACGGCTTTCGATTTGGATGAAGTCCTGCGCAGGCAGAAAAGAGCCAGTACAGAAGAGAAAGAGGGTGAATAGTATTGATTTCATGATCTAATTGACTAGAGGGATTTATTATGTTGGGAACTAAGGTTGGCTCCCTTTGACAAACACAAATTTGCGGGCAACCCATCTGCGAAATCGGGCAATGGGCACGAACGGAGGCTTTGACGTCACGAACGGGAGGTATTTGGGCGCGAACGCAGGAGCAAGGAAAAGGACCAAAAGAGCAAGGAAACGTACCTTTGATGCGAGCAGACTGTTGGAAAAAACCTGCTTCCACCTGACGGAAATACTATGGTAATACTTATTGTAGAAGACGAAGCGCTGTTCGCTAATCACATCCAGCTGCTGGTAGAAGACCTGGAGCATGAAGTGATGGGCCCGGCTGCTGATGCCGAAACCGCGCTGGCCCTCGTTAAGCAACAGTCTCCCGACCTGGTCTTGATGGACATTAATATCGCTGGTGCCTACGATGGGGTTGAAACCGCCGAGCTGATTCAAAAAGAACATCCTTGCCCGGTTATTTTTATTACGGCTCAGCACGATGAGCGTAGCTTCCTGCGGGCCAGTCGCCTCGGCCCCGCCAACTTTTTGCTCAAGCCGTTTGAAGACATTCAATTCAACCGGGCGGTTCAATTGGCTTTAAGTACTCAGCCAACCAAACAACAGCCTGAATCTAATTCCGGGGAGGGGAACGACGACGAATTCTTATACATCAAGACGGGCCATAAGCTGCGTAAAATCCCCGTTGATGAAATTACTTCCGTTGCTGCTGATGGGCACTACTGCGAAGTCTTTACCACCGCTAACCGGTACCTCATTCGAATGCCTTTTCAGGAATTGCATGAACGTTTATCCGTTGATCGTTTTCTGAAAACCCATCGTGGGCACCTCGTCAATGAGCAGTTTGTAGAATCTGTCGATCTTCGGGATAGTGAAATAGTCCTTACCACCGGCCGCCGGGTCCCGCTTGCTAAACGAGAACGTGAGGGGTTTCTGAAGCGGGTCGATAAGCTGTAGTTTAGATAGATTACACTGCACTAGCTTGGCAAATAAACTTTAAAAGTAGTACCAACGCCAACGGCAGTCTCCACCTCAATCCGCCCGCCATGCAACGCTGCCATCTCCTTGCATAGAATCAACCCGAGGCCGGTCCCTGACTTCCGTTTTCCATCTTGTTGGGTTCCCTGGTGCAAATGAAACAGGCCTTTGAGCTCAGTTTCCGGAATCCCCGGACCCTCATCCGATACCGAAATTATATCCATATCTCCTGCTTTTTGGTGAGCAATGGTAATATTGGAATCCTGAAATGAAGGGCTGAACTTGACGGCATTACCCATTAGGTTCCTTAAGATAGTTTGCAGGGCATTGTGGTCGGCAGTGACCGTGATGTTTTCAGGAACTTCGTTGCTTAGAGAGATGGACTTATTCTCCGCAGCTGAAGCATAAAGTTCCATATTTGCCTGAACCGACTTTGCCAGGAGCATCGGTTCCTTATTTAGGGTGATGGCACCCGATTGGCCGAGCGCCCACTGAAGAAGGTTATCCAGCAAATTAGTCAATTGCCCGGTCGTTTGACTGATCATTCCAACGGTGCGCTTTACGCCATTGGTATTCCCCTTTTTTAGCAGTTTCTCTATCTGTGAGTCGGCAGTTTCCAGCGCAACGATGGGGTTCCGAAGGTCATGAGCAATGATGCCAAAAAAGCGGTCTTTCGTAGCATTGAGCTCGTTCAACTGTTGGTTCTGTACCTTCAGTTTCTGCCGTGCTTTACGCAGTTGCAGGTAAAAGAGCCCACCGGTCAGTAAGAGTAGGCCAAGTAAGCCCGCAGCTGTTTGGAATTGCTTACGACTGGCGGCTTCCCGTTCCCGTTCCTGGTCCAAAAGCAATATCTGGTTTTCTTTCTCTTTAGTCTCGAACTGATTGTAATAGAGCAGCAGCGCATTATTGCGGTTGGCACCCTGAATGCTGTCTTTCAGGTTGAACAGGTTTTGAGTGAAGTAATCAGCCTGTTTATAATCACCCCTTTTGCGGTATAGCTCTGAGAGTAGCTCGGTATACATGAGCTGTTCGGCCGGATCATTTTTGTCAATGGCTCCGTCTAGCAACGCTTTTCCGGTAGCCTCTGCCGCGGTAAGGCGATTATGGGCCAAGTCATGAAAAAGTTGAGCCTGGCGGTAGAGGAAATTACCGGCATTCTGTTGCGAGGTGTTTTCTGCCTGCAAAGCAGAGAAGGCCGTGAAGTAGTAATCAAGGGAGTCTATGTTTCCCCTCCGGTAGTAGGACTCGATGAGGCCCTGATAAGCAAAGGGCAGAAAATTGGCCTTCCTGCCTTGGGGTAAATCTATGTCCAGTGTCTTCCGATAGCGGTAGGTCGCTTCAGTGTAGTTTTTGGTCAGTAAGAGGTTTCTACCAATATTTATTTGATTGGTGACTATGCTGATCGGACTCGGATTAATAATCAGCGTCCGGTTCAGGTATTCCACCGCACGATCATAGAGGCCGATCTGACTATAGACGATGCCGAGTTCGGTGTAGAACTCACGGAGCTTATCCGCCGCAGGGTCCTTGACCCGAAGTAGATCAATACCTTCGTTGAGGGCCTTCACCGCCGGGATGAACCTACCGCTTGCGTTATAGGATTTGCCAAGGTAATTGAAGCTCTCAACGGCGAAGGAATCTTGTATTGATTGGTCATCGATGCTGGGTAGTAGCTCTAGCATAGAGCTGTCGAAGGCAATACTTTGGTCATACTGCTGGGCATAGAAAGAGGCTTTGGCCGCTTCGTGATAAAGCTCTACCTGTGTCTGGGCTAACTCCGCTTCACCGACCCTGGAGACGTAATGTAAGGAGAGCGAATCAGCAAGGCCGAAGTATCCCATAAAGTTGGCCGCACTAATCACGTGTAGCGAGAGCAGGAGCTCTTGTTGAAGATTATGCGTGCGTTTAGCAATATTCAACTGCTCCATGAATATGCTTACGGGATCATCGAAAGATTTGTAGTGGTGGCCAACTACGTTGTCTTCCAGAAAACGTGCCTTAGCCTTGTCGTCAGGTAAGCTTGCCGAAATTTTCAATAAGGAGTCAGTGTTGATCTGGCCAGTTAGCTGAAGGGATCCGAATAAAAGAAGACCGGTGAAGACAAAAAGAAAGCGTGTCATAGCATGTCATGTTTCAAAGTAGGGAGCAAAAAAGAACAGGCACGGATACTACGGAAGTAGATTCCCTACTGCCGGCACTACCAAGTGATTGGCCTCAAGGTAGTTAATCCGCTGGATTAGGGGCGTTTGCCCTGCTTTGCTCTTTTACACCGCTTTTTGCACCTGCGTCCGCGCCGGAAGCCTGTTGTGAGCTGCTTTGGGATGATGAGCATTTTATCTGACAGCCTGCCAGGGCCCACCCTCCTATAGTCTTGTCAACAAATCGTGAGAGAGCAGCCCTGTTTGTCTACTCAGAGACCAATCCTACGCTAAAGGCGACCAAATAATTTCTACTTTTGCGCTTTGATTAAGCCCCACCTTTCTATGCGTAGTTTTTTACTCCTGACGACATTACTAATCTCCGGTCTGCTAACTGCGCAGTCCGCCATTATTCGAGGTAATGTTTTTGACCAAGAGACCGGTGATCCAATTGCCTTCGGTACCGTCCAGTTGCTTGGACCTGATGGACTAAATAAAGGAACGAATACGGATATTGACGGATTTTACAGTTTCGCCAGTTTACCCATTGGCGACTTCAAACTGATCGCTACTTACGTGGGGTTCGACAGTACGGTCGTCAATATTAACATTGCAGTAGAAAACGAGATTGAATACGCACGGATCAACCTGAAATCAGGAGGTATCAGCCTGGCGACTGTCGATGTAAGCGCCAGGCGTGAACAGGCCCGTTCTGACGTGGCCGTCTCGAAGGTAACCTTCAGCGGCGCGGAGATCATGAGCCTGCCGGCCACCGGCGGTGAGCCCGATATTGCTCAATACCTCACCGTACTGCCTGGTGTTGTAAGTACTGGTGACCAGGGCGGACAACTCTATATTCGCGGTGGTAGTCCGGTACAGAACAAGCTGTTGTTAGACGGGATGACAGTTTATAACCCTTTCCATTCCATCGGTTTGTTCTCCGTTTTCGAAACGGAAGCTATTCGTTCGGCTGACGTCTACACCGGCGGTTTCAACGCAGAATACGGTGGTCGTATCTCCGCCATTGTCGACATCAAGACCCGAGAAGGCGATAAGAAAAACTTCAGCGGACTCGTCTCGGCAAGCCCCTTTCAGGCAAAAGTGTTGTTGGAAGGACCAATCAAGCCACTTAATCCAGCCACCGGCAGCAGTATCAGTTTCTTGGTAACGGGAAAGCGCAGCCTCCTGCCCGAAACCAGTAAGACCTTGTATGAATACGCCGTTCAGGACAATTTCTTCAACCTGGGCGACACTTCCTCGCTCACGGCTGGCGACATTGGTTTGCCCTACAACTACCAGGACCTGTACGCAAAAATCAGCCTGGTAGGAGGCAACGGTTCGAAGTTGAACATCTTCGGATTCAATTTTACGGATGATTTCGAGGTGCCGAGTCTGGCGCGCCTCAACTGGACAAATAATGGTGGCGGCACCAGTTTCAACATCGTTCCTCCGAGCAGCAACGTCGTTATCGACGGGGTGATCAGTGCTTCGGTATACGACGTGGCGCTGATGGAACAGTCTGGTGCGCCCCGCAGCAGCCAGGTCTCTAATTACACGGCTCAGTTGACCTTCACCTATTTTGGCGGAAATACTGAACTGGCCTACGGTTTTGATTTTAATGGCCTGAATACCAAATTCACTTTCGTTAACCCGCTAAACATCACCTTCGATCAGGAAGACTTTACTTCCGAGCTGAATGGCTTCATTAAGTACAAGCGGACCATCGGTAACCTGATCCTGGAACCGGGCTTTCGCGTCCAGTACTATGCTTCTCAGAACACCATTTCGCCCGAGCCCCGGTTGGGCCTTAAGTACAACGCCACGGACAACCTGCGCTTCAAGGCGGCCGGTGGTTTGTACAGCCAAAACCTAATCTCTACCCAGAACGACCTGGACATCGTTAATTTCTTCAACGGATTTCTGGTGGGGCCGGAGCGCGTAATCTTTGAAACGGATGGCGTAACACCCACAGACAATAACCTGCAGTCTGCCTTACACGCTGTCGTTGGCGTTGAAGTGGACGCCAGTGATAAGCTGACCTTCAATGTGGAGGGCTACTACAAAGGTTTCAATCAACTGATTGAACTGAACCGTAATAAGCTGTTGGCCTCTGATCCTGACTTCGTTACCCTCGATGGCGTAGCCTACGGTGGTGATATCTCCGCAGAATACCGGAGTGGCCGGATCCTGCTGGCAGGCAATTACAGCCTCGGTTTCGTTACCCGCACCGACGCCATTGATGAATACCCGACCAGTTTTGATCGCCGGCACAACATCAACGCCTACGGCACCTATATTTTTGGTGGAGATAATGCCTGGGAATTCGGCTTCCGCTTTAACTTCGGTTCTGCTTTTCCCTTTACCCAAACCATCGGCTTCGTCGAAGATCCGGACCTGAGTTCTAACCCCGTGTTTCCCAACATCCTGACCGGAAATGGGGACCTTGGTGTTTTACTTAGCCCTGACCGCAACGGTGGCCGCCTGAGCGACTTTCACCGCCTGGACCTCTCCCTGCAGCGTACCTTTAATTTCGGCGACAACGCCCGCTTGGAAGTAACGGCTAGTGTGACGAACAGCTATAACCGGGAGAACATCTTCTACGTAGACCGGATTACCAACGAACGGGTGAACCAGTTGCCTATTTTGCCTAGTTTGAATGGCACTTTTTATTGGTAGAAAGTCAAGTCCACCTTCTGAATAGCTTGGAGCTACTTTGAACCCCCTCCCCACGGGGGAGGGGCTCTGAAAAACACTACGTGTTTTTTGGACAGAGTATTAGTGCTCTGATATTAGATTGAATAGCCTAATTCTAATAAAAGAAGGATCCAACTTTTTTTTGGATAAACGCATAGTGTTTAAAAGAAGCCCTCCCCCGTGGGGAGGATTTGGGAGGGGGTTACCCAGCAGCCTCCACAAAATCCAGCAGGTCCCCATACACCATACTCTGCCGTAAAATTTCCGGACAGCCAACGATGACCAGGTGCTCCCGTGCCCGGGTCATGGCCACGTTTAGCTTACGGTCAACGCCCTCCTCACTGATTTGCGAAAGCATCTGAATCTGGCTGTATTCATTGGTGCACAGCGAGATCAAAACGATCCGCTTGGCACCACCCTGGTAGCGTTCAACGGTATCCACCTGAAAATTTTCTGCGGGGAGTCCTGCTTGTTGAAGTTGGCGTCGGATGTGGGCAATTTGTGCACGGTACGGCGTAATGATGCCAATGTCACCCGCACGAATCGGTCGGTCGGTTGGTGCATAAAGGCGGGTATAGGCCTCGATCAACCGGATCATTAATTTAGCTTCATGGCCGTTAACCTTCGGGTCTGCATTAGAATGGTCCGGCGGGGTAGGAAGGAATACCAGCCGGTGCTGACTCAGTGTTTTTTCCAGGGGCGCGGCCGCAGGTGCAAAGGAAAGTTTTCGGAGCTGGGTTTCCCGATGCGCTATGCCCTTCGGCAGCACGCTGAGTTGCCGGTTATAAAAATGGAGTGCCGGAAAGGCCATGATGTCTTCATGCATCCGCCCCTGATGGCTGAGTTGATCGAATGCCCA
>JBGCFZ010000005.1:0-4932 GCA_045110355.1 Lewinella sp.
CTTGTGGGTCTACAAAGCAACTACGGTCAATCTCTTTTGGAGGTTGGCCGTTTTTTTGTTTTGGGGTGGAGGAATTCGAGCTTGAAGGAGGGAGGGTCGAGGTGAAAAAATCTAGGGCATCTAACCCAAGATAGCATTGGCAGTAAACAATTCGCTTTTAGCTTAAAAGATAAACTTCGTGCTATTTCATTTAACCAAATTCTCCCCTAGATTTGTAACCCTAACCAAACACGCACAGTGACTAAAAACAGCCCAGTCCAGGTCATCAGCCCGGGCAGCTTCGAAGCCGAAGCACACTGGTATCCAAAGGCGCTTAACGCCACGATTCATCCCCTAGTAAGCTTTTTTCTCAATCTCTCGACTGAGCGGATTGTGAGCCGATATTGCCACCTCAATCCCAAAACAGACAAGGCGATATTACTCGAAATGTTGAGCTACCAATGCCAGCACTTCCTCTGGAGTGGGGCCGACCTTATTCACGCTACCACCGCCGAAGGAAACCGACGCATGGTCGTCATCGAAAACAACTCTTGCCCCAGCGGGCAGAAGTCGATGCCGCTGCTCGATGACCACGAAGAAGAAGGTGGCTATCGTCGTCTAGTAGAACGTACATTCTTACCCTACGTAAAACGTAAAACGGGTGGAACAAAAGTCGAAGGTCGTCTAGCAGTAATCTATGATAAAAACCCAATGGAAACAACGGGCTATGCTGCTGTTATCGCCGATGTGTTTAAGGAAGAGGTACTACTAATTACCGATTACGAAGGAGCCGATACCCGCAACTTAAAACTGGAAAACAACCAGCTGCACGCTAGAGTGGGAGATGAGTGGATGCCGTTGCGAGCTGCTTTCCGCTACGTCACCCAAAAGCCCTGGACGCGTTTGCCCTTGAATTGCCGGACGAAAATTTTAAACCCAATAGTAGCCTGCTTGGCCGGAGGTCGGAACAAAATGGTAGCTGCCAAAGCCTACGATTTTTTTAATGGTGAACTACATGGTAGTGGGTTAAAGATTTACGCTCCGGAAACCATTCGTGACGTAGCCAAAGCAGAAATCCCTCTCTGGGTCGCTCGTTGGGGTGGATTAGCGGTTGTGAAAATCCCATACAGTAACGCTGGCCAGGGTGTTTACACTATTACTAATGAGAAAGAATTGGAAGCCTTCATGGCCACTGATATTCACTACGACCGCTACATCGTCCAGAGCCTCATCGGTAACTACCAGTGGAGCTCCAACAGCAGCAGCGGACGGTATTTTCACGTAGGAACCATCCCTGATAAAAAAGGTAAAACCCACGTCTGCGACATCCGCCTAATGGTAAGTAGCACCGCTGACGGCATCAGACCCCTCGCTTGCTACAGTCGCCGCGCAAAGGCACCTTTGGCGGACGAACTGACGGGCGACGATGACTCCTGGGCAATGCTGGGTACCAACCTCTCTGAAAAACTGGGCGACAACCAATGGTCCAGCGACGTCAACCGCCTAATGCTCATGGATCGCCGCGATTTCAACCGCATGGGCGTAGGCTTAGACGACCTCATCGAGGCCTACATCCAAACCGTACTCTCCACCATCGCTATCGACAAGATGGCAAAGCAACTCTACACCAAGAAAGGCAAATTCAGCATGCGACTCTTCAAGAGCCTCAACGATGATGCTGCCCTGATCGACGAAATGCTGTCATGAGAAAGCAGAAATTTCTGATACTAACAGACCATAGTGGCCACAGCGAGCACAACTCGCTTTACGCCCTCACACGGAAGTTGGTAACGGATGAACGCACCGCCTTTGTCTTCGTGGCCAGCCGGGGAGATGAACGAAACAACCCATTTTTTACCGGAGAATTGACCTCTCCTCTTTTTGGCCTGACGGCTAAGGAAGGTTTCGATTTTGATCCACTTGGGACCGAGTGGAAGACTTCAGAGGATACAATGCAGTACACCGAGGCGGATGTGGTTTGGCTGCGGCTACCGCCGCCGGCGGACCAGGACTTCTTTGCTCATCTAACTTCCTTTGCACCTGCGGACGCGCCCAAAGAAGTGCCTGTCGTGATCAACAATCCTGCCGGAATACTAGAAACGGGAAGTAAGGCTTTCTTGCACCACTTTCCTGATTTTACGGCGGCGGTGCGCAGGGTGCAAAGTAAGTTGGAAGTGCAAGGTTTTGCGGACAAACACCCGATCGTTCTTAAGCCATTGCAAGAATACGGAGGCCGTGGCCTCGTCCGAATCATGAACGGAAAAGCAGAAGTTGATGGGCAAGTCTACCCACTGGAGGAATGGTTAGCAACGGCTAACGAAGAGATAGAAGCGGGCAATTACCTCGCCATGAAATACCTCAAAAATGTCTTCCAAGGAGACAAAAGAATCCTTGTTGTAAATGGCAAGATACTGGGAGCGAGCCTCCGTATCCCTGCTCCGGGAAACTGGCTCTGCAACGTCTCCCAGGGCGGTACTTCTGTATCCGCCGAAATAGTGCCCGAAGAGGACGAAATGATTGCCGTAATAGCCCACGTGCTACTAGAAAAAGGCATCGTTATCTTCGGTGCCGACACCTTAATGGACGACGACGGAAAACGCGTCTTGTCCGAATTAAACACCAATAGTATTGGCGGTTTCCCGCAAGCGGAAAT
Source organism: Lewinella sp. (assembly GCA_045110355.1). Lineage (GTDB taxonomy): Bacteria > Bacteroidota > Bacteroidia > Chitinophagales > Saprospiraceae > Neolewinella. Next base: position 2,633 of record JBGCFZ010000005.1, read on the forward strand.
GCAAACAGGCCGTCCAGTCTTACAACAAACCATTGATGGCATCTACAGCTACCTCACAGGAAGGCTTTAACGATCTTCCCGTTGTATCAAAATTTAATCTGGAGGACACTCCTCGGGGAACCATCCGCCATTACTGGCTACGAATCGTCAGCGATGGCATGGGCAACCCCGTCCTCGTCCCACTAATGGTGGCAAGAGGTGTAGAGGATGGCCCCGTCCTCGGCCTCACCGCTGCCATCCACGGCGACGAACTCAACGGCATCTCTGTCATCCAACGCCTGTTTGCCGACCTTGAGGTTGAAACGCTTCGAGGAACCGTCGTCGCCATCCCCGTTGTAAACATCCCTGCCTTCAACCGGCAGCAACGTTTTCATTCCGACGGCTCCGACCTCAACCACCTCATGCCCGGCAAAGAAAACGGCAACGCCAGCCAGGTCTACGCCTACCGCCTAGTCAACCGCTTCCTGAAGTCGATAGATTACCTCCTCGACCTCCACACCGCAAGTAGGGGCCGTATTAACAGCTACTACGTCCGCGCCGATATGAGCATGGAAATAACTCGAAAATTGGCACTGCTCCAACATCCGCAGTTGATCGTCCATAACCCGCCAAACGACGGTACTTTCCGGGGGACCGCTGATGCGCTGGACATCCCCGCCATTACCCTCGAAGTAGGCAACCCCGGCGTCTACCAGAAGAAAATGATCCGCAGCGGCTTGGTTGGTGTACACAACGTACTCAGCTACCTCAAAATGACCGACGATGAGATACTGGACCAAAAGGATGACACCATCCTCTGTAAGAAAAGCTACTGGATATACACCCAATCTGGTGGCTTGCTTCAGGTCCATGTGGACCTGCTGGAACGAGTGGAAAAAGGTCAGCTGATCGCTACTTTGCGCGATGTCTTCGGGGAAGTAAAAGAAGAGTACCACGCTCCGGAAAAGGGGGTAGTGATTGGCAAGTCAACCAGCCCGGTTAATCAGAGTGGTGGTCGGATTTTGCATTTGGGGATTGAGTAAGGTTAATCCTCCTCTCCATCATCAGTATTCTCATCAATCAACTCCGCAGGGTCAATATCCGCCTCCTCGATGTCATCGTCTTCATCGTCGTTTAGGCGGTCTTCGTACACTTCGCGGGCTTCATCAAGTAGGTTGCCGTCATCATCGTAATCGTCGTCGTCATCGATGATTAGCAGAGCCTCGTTCTTTGTCATCCGGATGAGGTAGTACTTCTCCTCGGTCTCAAAGGGTAAGGCGCTTGTCAGCCGACCATTAACGTCCGTAAACCGAATGAGGGAACTAGCAAAACCTTCGGGGTACTCCAATTTGATTTGTAGTAGGGTGTCCTCATCGAGCTTTTCATAACTCTTGATTACCCGTGGCTTGTTCATGGCTTATGAAGTTTTACCCTTGATCAAAGGGGCTTGCTAGTGCTAAAATTAGTACTTTATTTAGTCTTGTATCCTAAAAGTTAATTGGACAAGTGTATTCTCTCTCATCCTTAAAATATTGGGTGTGACAAATGAAGTCGTCAATCTGATCTTCAGGCTTACTATTGGTGCTGTCATCGTTGCTCTCCTGGATGGAAACATCTCAACATAAAATGGACGCATGATTTTAAAAGACTTATTTTCAGTGTGTGGATGACCTTCAATCGAAAAGGAGGGATGGCAATCACAAGAACAAACTTGAACGTTTTTTGTAGTGGTAAAAAAATGTACCAAAAACCTGTTTTGCCTTCTTCCTCTACCTTAACCCCCTGACACCCAAAGAGCGGGTCACCCTCTTGTGGGTCTACATAAAGCAGTTACGGTCAATCTCCTTTGGAGGGTGGCCGTTTTTGGTTTGGGGGAGGATTGACCCGCACAAAATGGCCGCTGATGGCGAGCCATTTCGCCGTGCTCCATAGGCGTGGGTGTAGTGGCTAAGACCCGCATGTAGTACTGGTGAGTAGTTGTTAGCTGATGCCTAACCAGGTTCGCTCATCGGATGCATCTTCCAGCATGGCGAAGCCAGGTGGAAGTTCATCCGATGCGTCGAACCGGCTACTGCCAGCCTTTTATACATCCGATACCACGCAGTAGACGCTCAGCGAAACTTTTGCGACTGCGTCAGCAAAAGATGTATCTGATGAAAAAAGACTTTGTTGCTACGGTTGATGACTGTTTGTTGCCGTCCGTTCCGGATACATGGAACAGATTCGGGGAGGTAACAAAACGCCTACGATGTGTAACCAAAGCCATTTAGCGTAGTACCCGAGCAGACTGGCCGTCTGGTCAGCCGCTCTGCCCATTCGGT
>JBGCFZ010000006.1:0-13827 GCA_045110355.1 Lewinella sp.
GAAGGTGTTGCTGGTCGTAACGTAACTACGGTTAACGTAAACGAGCTTGGTGCTGCTACTGGTATCCTCAGCTACACGCTGACTGCTGGTGACTTCTCCGCTACTAAGAAGATGGTAGTTGTTAAGTAATAACAACTGACCTTTAGTCCTGCCCGGAAGGGCAGATGGAAAGTGGCCCCATCGGAGAAATCCGGTGGGGCCACTTTCATTTCATCAAAACATTTTGAACATTATTTGTATTTAATTATATTTATTGATACATTTGAATGTTCGAAAGGCTTGCTGCACATTTTGCAGCTTTATGTTAGTTAAAACTTTTGCCAGCGCCGTAGAGGGCGTAGACGCCCGGTGTATCACCGTAGAGGTTAATTCCGGAGGCTTTGTTGCGGAAGGTAAACCTTGGTACAATGTTGTCGGGTTACCCGATAGTGCTATTCGAGAAGGATCTTATCGGGTTGAAGCAGCCGTTGTAAACAGCGGCTTTCAGAATAAAAGGATGAAGATTGTGATCAATCTTGCGCCTGCGGATGTGCGTAAGGAAGGCGCAGCGTATGATCTTCCCGTGGCTTTGGGGTACCTGAACGCTACGGATCAAATTACCGTCAAGGACTTGTCGGAGTACATGATCATGGGGGAACTTTCGTTAAGTGGGGAATTACGACCAATTAAGGGAGCATTACCAATAGCCATTCAAGCAAGAGCGAAGGGCTATAAGGGCTTTATTCTGCCAGTTGCTAATGCCAGGGAAGCTGCAATTGTGAGTGATCTGCCAGTATATGGTGTAAAAAGCTTACGTGAGGCTATTGATTTCCTTACGGGAATAATTAAACTGGAGCCCGTAGAGGTTAATACACGAGAAGAATTTTTTAAAGACCGAACTTGTTTTGACGTTGACTTCAGTGATGTGCGGGGGCAGGAGAACATCAAACGTGCTATGACAATTGCCGCGGCAGGAGGACATAACGTGATACTAATCGGACCTCCGGGAGCTGGTAAAACAATGTTGGCCCGTAGGTTGCCAACTATTCTTCCTCCACTTGACTTGAGGGAGGCGCTGGAGACAACCAAAATTCATTCCGTTGCGGGGATCTTGCCAGCGTCAGCTTCATTGATTACAACCCGACCTTTTAGGGCTCCTCATCATACGATTAGTGATGTAGCATTGGTTGGAGGTGGCAGCTATCCGAGCCCAGGTGAAATCAGTTTAAGCCATAACGGAGTACTTTTTCTGGATGAACTACCTGAGTTTAAACGTAGCGCACTTGAGGTAATGCGCCAGCCTATGGAAGAACGGCGCATCATTATCAGCCGTGCTAAAGTGACGGTAGATTTTCCGGCAAGCTTCATGCTAATTGCCAGTATGAATCCTTGTCCTTGTGGTTATTTCAACCACCCCACACGTGATTGTACCTGTCCTCCAGGTACGGTTAAACGATACCTGAGTAAAATCAGTGGCCCTTTGTTGGATCGGATTGATTTGCAGGTAGAAGTAACTCCGGTGCCTCTTGAAAAACTAGCGGGCCGGGGACCAGACGCTGAGACCAGTGAGATAATTGCGGAACGTGTGGTAGCTGCTCGTAATATTCAGGCACTACGTTATGCTGATCAAACAGGTATTTACTGTAATGCCCAAATGCCGAGTCGGTTGGTACGAGAGTGGTGTGTTATCGATACTGAGGGGAATCAACTATTGAAGAACGCTATGGAAAAATTACAACTCAGTGCCCGGGCATATGACCGGATACTTAAAGTCTCACGTACGATTGCGGACCTGGAAAACTGTGCGCACATCAACTCACAGCACCTTGCCGAAGCGATTAACTTCCGGGGATTGGACCGGGCGAACTGGGGGGAGCAGAGTTAAGCCCCTTTATCCATTCGCTTCATCCAGGGAGGAGTAGTTGTTTTGGACCAGATGAAGGCTAATATCGCTCCGGTTATACCGCCACCAATATGGGCGAAATGGGCAATTCGGTCAAACCCGAAGTCTGCAAACCCCAAAAATAAATCTCCGAGAAAAACAAGACTGACGAAATAGATGGCAGGAATACCGACGGGAACAAAAAGGAGTTGAAGTTTTTGCCAGGGGAAGAAAACGGCAAAAGCGGCCAGTACCCCGGAGATGGCTCCTGAAGCCCCTACCATCTGGCCCTTTTGGAGGTATTCAATGTATCCCCGCATTAGGTAGTTTGCCTCATCGATGGCGGCAGGACCTCCGGTATTCATGGCCAATTTATTCTGAAGGTTTCCTACCAGTACGCTAACGGATGTACCGTTATCCTCAATTTGGGAGGTGTCAATTCTGGCGAAAAATTCATTTAAGTGCAATAAAGTGGGATCCGCGACGAAGGCTGCTAACAGGCCTTCATAATGTTGAATAGATAACCAGATTTCACCAGTATGGAGCCCGACAGAGCCCATAGCAGATAAGAAATAGAGTAGGATAAACCTGGTCGCACCCAGCCGGGTTTCAATGATTGGACCAAGGAAGTAAAGCCCAAGCATGTTCATGCCAATGTGCCCGATATTGGCGTGCATGAAGAAGTGGGTAATGATTTGGTAAGGCCGGAAAGATGCACTGGTCGGATAATACATCGCGAGAACCTGCTCAATTGATAGTGGATAATTCATCACCTCCCTGGGGAGTACGACGACCGCAAATACGAGCGCATTAAGGATCAGAAGATAACGAACGATTGGAGTGACTGGAGGCATAAGGGAGAGGGGCTGAAACCTTAAACAAGTTCAATACTTCCCGGGAAGTTAACTGTCAAAACGCCGGTCTACTTCATCCAGTTCATATTTGATGAAGCAGCGGCGCCCATTGGGCGCCCGTTGGGGTTGTTCACAGGCAAAAAGCCGATCAATCAGTGAGCGCATTTCGGCAGCATCGAGCAGCTGGCCACGACGGATAGCGGCTCCGCGTACCATGGCTCGGGCTAACCGGGCGTGGCCGTCGCTTTCTACTTCTACGTCGTTGCGATATTGCTCCAGGAGCTGTTCCAGTAACTGTTTTTCGTTCTTATGGCCAGCAAATTCTGCGGGAATGCCGCGGATAATGAAGGATTCACCACCAAAGTGCTCAACATCGAAGCCAAGTAGGCGAAGGTCAGGCAGGATACCATTCATCAGGCCAACATCCACGTGTGGAAGTTCCAGTGTTTGGGGGAACATCGACTGCTGTGAGGCAGCGGGCGTATCCTGGAGGTTCCGGAGAAATTGCTCGTATAGAATCCGCTGGTGGGCAGCACGCTGGTCAATGAGCAGCCAGCCACTCTTTATCGGGGAAACGATGTAGCGTTGGTGAATCTGATAAGGTGCCCGATCCTGTGGCTGCTGTGCTGTATTTTCCGGATCTTCTTCCTGGCTCATTCGACTGGGAAGCAATTCTCCGAGTTCCGGATTACTGGTGGCGACATCTCCAAAATCAATAAACGAAGGTTCGGTTCTGGACGGGGCGTCATCTCCCAGTCCTTCGTAGAGCTTTTCCCAGTTCCGAACATTACTTGCATGACGGGCTGCTTCTGATTTAGGCTGACTGGTGCCAGAACTGCTACCAGAAACTCCTCCGTTACTGCGACCAGGCGGTGGCGGTTGCTTATAATCGTCGTTCATCCGGCTGGGTAACGGATCTCCCATATCATCGGGGAGCTGAGGCGTATTGGTGATGTTGGTCCGAGAAGGCGAAAATGGATTGTCGGTCTCAAAATCAATGGAGGGCATAATACTTGCCCTGCCTAGCCCATGACGGATGGTTGCCTTGAGGTAATTGTAAATAAGGCGTTCGTCTTCAAACTTAATCTCCTGCTTGGTAGGATGAACGTTGACGTCAATGCGGGAAGGGTCAATTTCCAGATAGATGACGTAAAATGGGTAGCTCTCTTTGGGCAAAAGATCATCATAAGCACTGGTTACCGCATGATGTAGATAACTGCTTTTGATGAAACGATTATTGATGAAAAAGAACTGCCCTACCTTGGACTTTCGGGCAGCCTCCGGCTTGCCGACATAACCACTAATGGACAGCACATCCGTATCTTCCTGAATGGGTACCAATAAGTTGTCATACTTGCGGCCAAAGACCTGTACTACCCGTTGACGTAGTTTTCCCGCGGGAAGAGCCAGGTCAAGCCGGTCATTGACGTGAAGATCGAAACGGACCTGAGGATGTGCCAGGGCAATGCGGATGTATTCATCACGAATATGCCGCATTTCAACCGTATCACTCTTGAGGAAATTTCTTCGCGCCGGAACGTTGAAAAAAAGATTCCGCACGGCAATACTGGTGCCGGGAGGAGCGGCTATTGGCTCCTGTATTTTTACTTCACTGGCTTCGACGACGAGACGTGTGCCCAACTCATCGGGCGCACGGCGGGTTTTCATCTCCATATGCGCGACGGCAACGATGCTGGCGAGCGCCTCTCCCCGAAAACCCATTGTGCGTAGCGCAAACAGGTCATCGGCATTACGAAGTTTACTGGTGGCGTGCCGCTCAAGCGACATCCGGGCGTCTGTCTCAGACATCCCACAACCATTATCCCTAACCTGTATTAATGTTTTTCCACTGTCCTTTACCAGTAGTTCAATTTCACTGGCACCGGAATCGATGGCATTTTCAACAAGTTCCTTCACGACACTGGCGGGTCGTTGGATGACTTCACCAGCGGCAATTTGATTGGCGATGGCGTCGGGAAGTAGATGGACCAGGTTGTCCGTCATGTAAGAGACAGGTTAATCAGCGACAGTTTATCGGCCCGCTAAGGTACGCAAAAATAAGGGGGTTATGCTACTCAACGATGGGAGTACTTCCCGTGGTGATCCATTCGTTTAAGTCCTGGAAATAGAGGGTGTAGGCAATATATGAGACGACTATAAGGCAAATAAGGGTGATTAAAAGCGTAGCGTTAGACTTTTTTACCCGGGCACTCCGGTATTCTCCGGCAGCTTTTCCTCCCTGTCCTTTCCTAAAACCTCCAGAAATTCGGGTCTTCATGGCATCCACCCCTCCATTCTGGAGCTGCTCAACCCGTTGGCGTAATTTCTCTGCTTCTTCCTTTTTAGGGTCCCAGTACCGGGGCTTGTAACTGAATTGCTGATTCTTTGGCGTTTTAAAGAGGCGAAGGAAACCCATGTTGAATAGTTTTGGCTAAGAACAATCTAAGTTAAGGAAAGATGCTGGAAGTAAGTAAAATGGTGGGAGCCATTCCCTGCACTTAAGTTGAACATGGCACCTGCGACCGCGCCCATATTGATCAGGCATCAGGCAGTTAATACATCTTGGTTGTCTCACCGATTTCCTGAGGCTACAATCGAGCAGCCTTCGGAAAGAACCACCAGAAGGCCAGCGCAGAGAGTACACCGACAGTCCCCGGGACCAGCCAGATCGTCGTCCAGCTATGATCACCGCTGGCAAGGGTATTAGCCAGTACTACCTCTCCTGCAACCCAACTACCAAAAACAATTCCAATGCCCTGATTAGCAAAGGCTACGAGGCCTTGTGCCGTACTTCTCAGCGTAACGGGTACGCGTTTGTCTACGTAAATTTGTGCGGCAATCACGATCCAGGCGAAGGCAAAACCCTGAACCAAAATGGCCGCATACAGCAACCATTCGTAATGGCCAGGCCGGGCAATTGAAAAGGCAAAATACCGGAGTCCCCACGCCATTAGTCCCCAAAATACAATGTTTCGAAACCGTAGCTTCCGGAAAGCCAGGGGCATGGCCAGGATCACGCCGATCTCGACCATCTGCCCCAGCGACATCTTCGCCGCCGCTGCCGACCAACCAATCTCATTTAAAAAAGGATTTACAAAGCTGTAATAGAACGCTGAGGGAAAGGAAGAACATAGTACTGCGACCAATAATATGACCATGCCAGGTTCACGAATAATTTTACGGACAGCTGGGCCAGTAAGCATAGACAAATCAAACCCGGGTTGGGGAGGTATACGGGGCAACAATAAGCAACTAAATGACATGGCTAGGGCAATGGCTCCTCCGGCCAACAAGGGTAGTGGGGAGCTTTCGACCGCAAAATAACTTAACCCCAGGCCCACCAATACGAAAGAAACTGTGCCCCAGACCCGGACCCGGGGGAAGGTCTTTGCGGGATCTTCCAACTGATGAAAACATACCGCTGACAGCAGACCGAAGGTAGGCATGAAGCAGAGATTGAACAGCAGGAATAAAGCGTAGAAGGCAGGAAAACTCGTTACAAAAAAGCAAGCGGATAAGGCTGCCGCAGCGACGCCGGTTAGTACTACGAGCATCCGGTCGGCACTGAAGTGACGGTCGGCGAGCCACCCAACGACCGGTGGAGCTAAGGTGGATGCGATGGCGTTCGTAGCGTAGATTAAACCTACTTCCCGTCCACTAAAACCTAGTGTGTTTAGCAGGTAAGTACCCACGCTGATGACACTGGTGGCAAAAACAGCGTTTTGCAGAAACTGGAGTGTAGAAAGCTGGAATGTGGGGGACAATTAGGAGAATTTTACCCAAAAGTCGTTAAAGTTGAAGATATGAAGGTTAAACGATCAAATCTTCAGGATCCTCCCGTAAGATTGCTTCCTTTTCTTTTACTTTTCGGGGGATGGCATCAAGGTCTAATACGTCGGTGGACGTCGATTCAGGGTTGCCAAATTTTATGGCCAGCTTGAAAAATGCAGTGACTGAAATAACAAGGACAATCAGGAGGAGAAGTAAAAATACCATAGGGGGAAGTAGGATGATTTAGACCAATAAGATAGCCTTAAAGGCCATTAAAAGTAAGGGGATTTGCGCTATTCCCCATCGTAGAAGAGAGTTATATGATGATTGTTTCATTTGTCCCGTAAGGAAAGACCACCTACATTTGCCTTCGCAAGGGCCCCGGGCCTGAGCAACTTTATAAAGAAGGGTGGAGAGCACAGGCTCCGTGAAACCCTGGCAACCACTGCTCCGAGGCTAGGAGCAAAAGGTGCCAAAGCCTGTCTCGCGATGTTGCGGGAAACTATAAAATCGATCGCCAATGCTCCACTTCATTATCTCCGTTTGTCCCTTGCCTTTAATTGGCGCGGACCATGGATAATCCTCTTTTACAAGACGAACAAAACCTCCGCCAACTGCTGGATGAGGTGCGTGAATTTGCGCTGCACTTTCGGGCCGACGATGAGTTGTTGGCGGGATCGACGCAACGGCAGGCGCCGGAGTTTCGCTTGCTGGATCAGGGGGCGGGGACGCAGGGTGCAATCAAAGTTTTTAAGGAGCAGTGCGCGCCCTATCTGGTAGCTTCGCCGTCCAATCGTTACCTGGGCTTTGTTACCGGAGGCACCACCCCCGCCGCCCTGGCGGGCGACTGGCTGGCCAGTGCCGTTGATCAAAATCCGCAGGCTGTAGCTGGGCGGGGTGACGTTTCGGCGGCCATCGAGTTAGCGACCGTCGGGATGCTCCGGCAACTGTTTAACCTGCCGGAGGCTTTCAACGGAGGCTTTGTAACCGGAGCTACTATGTCAGCATTTACCTGCCTTGGCGTTGCCCGGCAGTGGGTGGCTGCGAAGCAGGGCTATGACCTGGCAAAAGATGGATTGCGCAAACCCATCCCGGTGCTTGCGGCAACGCCGCACAGCTCGGCAGTAAAGTCGTTGGCCATGCTCGGACTTGGCAGCCGGAACTTGGTTCGGGTGGCCACCTTGCCCGGCCGGGAGGCCGTGGACATGGAAGACTTGCTGGTAAAAATATCAGAGCTCAACGGCCAACCTTTCATCTTCATCGCCAGCGGTGGGACGGTAAATACGGTAGACTTTGATGACCTCGCGACGATTGCCGAGCTTAAAAAAATGTATAACTTTTGGTACCATGTGGATGCGGCTTTTGGCGGCTTTGCCGCCGTTAGTCAGGGCCACGCTCACTTGCTGAACGGCTGGGAAGCGGCGGACAGCATCACCATCGATAACCATAAGTGGCTGAACGTACCCTACGACTCCGGTTGTTGGTTCCTCCGGCAGGAACACCTGAAGCTTCAGGTGGAAACGTTCCAGAACAGCGCTGCTCCTTACCTAGGAGACCCGGCAGACCATTTCAACTACCTAAACGCCGGACCCGAAAATAGCCGGCGCCTTAGGGCACTTCCTGCCTGGTTTAGCCTAACGGCCTACGGCCGCAAGGGGTATCAGGATATTGTGGAACGCTGTGTGGCAACCGCGCAGTCATTCGGCGAAGCGCTGACTGAAGATGCTGCATTCACGTTGCTGGCACCCGTTCGACTTAACGTCGTTGCTTTTACTATTGCAGGTGCTGACGCTGCAACGGTTGATGCTTTGATGCAAGGGCTCAACGATCGGGGCCGCTATTTCATGACGCCAACGACGATGAATAATACACGGGGTATTCGTGCTGCTTTTGTGAACTGGCAAAATGCCCCTACGCAGGTACCGGAAATCATGGTGGAGTTGAACACCGTGCTCCAAAACCTTTCTATTGCACCAGCGGCCGCGCCTTAATAGTCAAGCAGTCAGATAGTCAATGAGGCAGATAGTCCGTTGGACAATTAACAAGAACAAAAAATCATCAACTAAAATTCCAATACCATGAGATTCGAAACCCTCCAACTTCACGCCGGCCAGGAAGTCGACGAGACGACCCGCAGCCGCGCTTTACCGTTGTACCAAACGACGAGCTTCACCTTCCGCGATAGTGAGCACGGTGCCAAACTTTTTGCCCTGCAGGAATTCGGCAACATCTATACCCGGATCATGAATCCGACAACCGATGCCTTTGAAAAACGTGTGGCTGCCCTGGAAGGTGGCGTGGCTGCTGTTGCGACGAGTTCCGGTCAGGCAGCGCAGTTTCTGGCCATTAACAACATCACCCAGGCGGGAGAGAACATCGTTTCGAGCCCGTACCTCTACGGTGGTACGTATAACCAATTCAAGGTGGCGTTTAAGCGCATCGGTATCGAAGTCCGTTTTGCGGAAAGTACCGATCCGGCTGACTTCGCCAAGCTTATTGACGATAAGACAAAAGCGATCTATACCGAAACACTTCCAAATCCTAGCTTCCTTGTTCCTGATTTTGAAGGATTGAGTGCAGTAGCCAAGGCGCACGACCTTCCGCTTATTGTAGACAATACTTTCGGTGCTTGTGGCTACCTGTGCCAGCCGCTAAAGCACGGAGCGAATATTGTTGTTGAATCTGCTACCAAGTGGATTGGTGGTCATGGTACCAGTATCGGTGGGGTGATCGTTGATGGCGGCACCTTCGACTTTGGCAACGGCAAGTACCCACAATTCACGGATCCGAGCCCGGGCTATAATGGCTTGGTGTTTAATGACGTCTTTGGTAAAGATGGCCCCTTTGGTAACATCGCCTTCGCGATTCGCGCCCGGGTGGAGGGCCTGCGTGACTTCGGCCCTGCGGCCAGCCCGTTTAATGCCTGGCTCCACGTACAGGGCTTGGAAACACTTTCCCTCAGGGTACAACGGACGGTTGACAATGCCCAGGCTATGGCCGAATGGTTGGATGCCCACCCAAAGGTAGAGTCGGTTACCTATGCTGGTTTACCCGCTCACACCGGTCATACTAATGCCAAAAAATACCTGACGAACGGCTTTGGCGGCGTCCTTGGCTTCCAGGTGAAAGGCGACAAAGCTGCGGCGACCAAAGTAGTTGATAGTCTCAAACTAATCAGTCACCTCGCTAACGTTGGGGATGCTAAGACCCTGATTATTCAGCCCGCAGCGACTACTCACCAGCAACTTACTGCCGAGGAGCAACTTGCTGCCGGTGTCTTGCCAAATGCCCTTCGCCTGAGCGTCGGTATTGAGCACATTGAAGACATCAAAGAGGACCTGGAGCAGGCGCTGAGCTTGATTTAATAACCGAGGGAGAAGGGAAGAATGCGCGAATCTGAACGTTTGTTTCGCGCTTCTTCCCCTTCTTCAACCATTAAAACTTCTTGCATTGTTATCAGATTATCTGGCCTCCCAATTGGAAAAAGTCTACCAAGCCGAACCTTGGTACGGCCCCGGACTGCTCGAAAGCCTGAACAAACTACCGGAAATGCAGTGGCAGGCGAAGCTGGGGCACCGAACGGTGGCTGGTTTGGTGGGCCACATCATTGCTTGGCGGAAATTTGTCGTAGGCCGGTTGGCTGATGGTACGGAGTTCGATATTGAGATGAACACAAGAAGTGATTGGCCAGACTGCTCCGAAATCAGCAGGGCTGATTTGTTAACACAGTTGGCCGAGAGCCAAACCTCCTTACTAACTGCCCTGGCGGGGCTTACGGACGAACAACTCGCCATCAAAGTCCCGGCTAAATATGAATTTAGCAAGGGAGATTTGGCACTGGGCATCATGCAACACGACGTTTACCACGTCGGGCAAATAAATTTACTGGTTAGTTTACTCTCCGAACGGGAAACGTAACATTGATTGACGGTAACGTTTATCCCATTTTTTTGTTATTCAATTATTCTTCCATTCCACTATTCACTAATGACTCCAGCATACTTTCAGGAACAGTACCACATCATGCACGGCAAATTGCCAATGTTTGGCAGCGGCGTAGAGGAAAGTCTGGAACCTATTCCGGAAGCAAACTTTCATCAGCCCGTTGGTCATCGAACGATTGCCCAATTAATTGGACACATGGTCTCCTGGCGGCGAAATACGGCTCTGCGGCTTCGTAGGTTGCCTCGCCCGAAGATTGAACTCAATTCTCCGGAAGACTGGCCTGATTATTCCAATAAGACAAAAGCTGAAATGTTGGCCGAGTTGGCAGAAACCAAAGAACAAATGTTGGTTGCCGTCGCTGAATTCGATTATTCAACCAGCGAAGAAAAAGTACATCCCGATTATTATTACCTCAACCGGCATTTACTCGACGGGGCCATCCAGCACGACATTTACCACCTTGGTCAGATCAACCTGCTAGCGGCTTTACTGAAAGCCGAATAACTCCTACCTCCGTATTAGATGGTCGACGCAACCGACAGCACCGTCCGGGGAGAATCCAATAGAACAACTTGACCAAATACCTACACATATCCCATTCTTTTGAACTGGAATCCGGTGAAATATTACCGTCTCTTACAGCTGCCTATAATACTTATGGGGAGCTGAACGCAGCCCGTGATAACGTTATCTGGATCTGCCATGCCCTTACCGCCAACAGCGATGCTGAAGACTGGTGGCCGGGGCTGGTGGGGGAAGGTTTTACCATTGACCCCTCGAAGTATTTCATCGTTTGTGTAAATATCCTGGGAAGTAGTTATGGTAGTACTAGTCCGAAAACGATCAATCCAGCTACGGAAAAACCATATCTCCTTGATTTTCCCTTAGTGACGACCCGGGATAACGCCCGGTTTTTTGCACTTGTGGCAAAATACCTAGGGATTGACCGCATTCGCCTGCTAATGGGGGGGAGCATGGGCGGCCAACACGCCGGGGAATGGGCATGCCTGGAGCCAGATCGCTTTGATTTGCTCTGCTTACTGGCCACCAATGCCCGGTTTTCTCCCTACGGCGTTGCGTTCAATGAGAGTCAGCGCATGGCGCTGCGGGCTGATCAGACGTTGGGGACCGACGCGCCGGAAGCCGGTCGGCGGGGGTTAGAGGCTGCACGCTCCATGGCTGTCCTTTCTTACCGCCATTACCGGACCTACTATGCGACCCAACAACAGTCTAATCCGGAGGATATTGATGATTTTCGGGCCAGTAGTTACCAACGTTATCAAGGGTATAAACTATGGCAGCGGTTTGCCCCCACCTGTTATTACGCGCTTACCCGTAGTATGGATACGCATAATCTCGGACGCGGTCGGGGAGGAGAGGCCGCCGCACTAGCGACGATTACCGCACCAACGCTCATCATCAGTATTGATACGGATGTATTATTTCCGACGGAGGAGCAATCGTTGCTCAGCCGTTATATTCCCAATAGCCGGTTGGAGGTGATGTCTTCTGATTATGGGCATGACGGTTTTCTGGTCGAGACGCCTACAATAGGTCTGTTATTAGCTGATTTTCTGGCAGATCAATTGACCATCGATGCGGGAACAAAGCGGGCTTTTACTGACGGGTTGAGTGGACGGACGTTTGCTATCCCGGGGACGGAGGAGGTGTAATTAGTGGTCGGGTATTTCCGGCTTAACTCATTAGTGACCAGCGATCTTGGGCATCATCCTTTGTTTAGGTTAGCTGTTTGCTGACCTCTTTTGCTGAAAATTAATGTTGTTGACTGTGAGTTCGACTTTTCATCTTTTTAAAAAATTGGAGTAGTTGATTGTCAGGGACTTAAGTTTGCAGCTACTTCTTTAGTACAACTTTTTAAAAAGTTATCAAGACTCCATTTCATGCGCGGCCGCAGGTGCAAGGGAGGAGGGAAAACAAGGCGAATACCATCGAATCATTCCCCAAATTGGGCCAAATCATCCGTACTGGAAGAAACAGTAGGTGGAATACACAGCAGCGCTAAATCGAGATGAGAACCGAAAAAGACGTTCCGGTCAATGTTTCCTACGACGCCGGGAAGTTGGCCCCGGTCCGTGTATTGCCAGAAATTATAAGTTCGCCCACAAACCGTTACCGGTTCATCATGGTCATATCGTGCCAGCCATAGAGGGTAGTCATCAAACTGGCCGGCGAGAAAGCGGTTGTAAAAATTTTGCCCGGTGTAGATAATTGGTTTTACACCATAGTGTGATTCCATTACCAGGGACAGCTGTTTTACACGACTGACCAGTTGGCTGACCGATAGCTTGCCCCGGTCTTCGACATCTATTACCGGAGGGAGATCTCCCGGGCGCAGCTTTACCGCAGCGATAAAATTAGTGGCTTGTACATCAGGCTTTACCTCCGGACGGAAGAAGTGATAGGCGCCACGTCGCATTCCGGTAAGGCCGGCCAGGTGCCAGTTGGCGGCAAAGGCTCCATCTTTTAATTTTTCGCCTTCGGTAGCTTTGATGAAGGCGAAGTCGTGGCCATCAGCAGCAAGCAAATCCCAATCGATTACACCCTGGTAGTGGCTTACGTCTACACCGGTTACTTCATAGCGATCCGAAGCATCCTGCCAATCTGAGAGGCAGGAAGTTAGTGCCAGGAAAGGCAGGATAAGGAGTAATACCTTGAATGATGTACGATTACTATTCATGGAAATTATGGGGCAGGGCTAAGATAAGACGGATTTGCAAAGGGAGTTGTCCCTCGTATTGCGAATTATACTTAAATCGACATTCTTCGCTGCGCTACCCGCGCACTATCAACTGCGCCTCCAGGACACCTGTCAGAGCAGGACAGTAGTTATTCCTCCGAAATGATGCCACGAATATTCCAGTTGACCCGTTCGGAACCGGTGATTTCGTTGAAACTTGTCCAGACACCGGAAGGTGTCTGAAGGCGATCTCCATTCGGATTGTAGTTGTTGCCTTGGTCACAGCCAATGGCTTGGTCGCCTGCATCAAGATCTACCTCTACTGCGAGCCATAGGCCGTCTCCCGTGATGTCTATCGGAGTGGTGAGTACGTGCTCGATCCAGCCTGTATTACGGACACGCTGGGTAAGATCGATGGAATATAATTCCTGTCCGGGAACCCGTTCATCCGTGCTGTTGTCCGCGTAAACAAGTACAACGGTAGAAAACGGAATCTGCTGCAGGAAGAAGCTGATTCTTTCCAATTTACGGCCGACAAATTCCTGCGTCTCTCCGGCGGGGAATCGGGCGGCAAAAGTGGTGAAGCCTTCTCCGTTGGTGGGAGCGGTGAAGTTAGGGCCGTCGTAGTTCAGGGTGTCAAGGACGAGGTCGTCGTCGTCTCCACAGGCGGACCAACTCAGCAGGCCAATACAAAGGAA
>JBGCFZ010000007.1:0-11527 GCA_045110355.1 Lewinella sp.
TTTAGCAGCCTGTGTCACGCTTGTTTTAGGGCTGTCTCATCCCCTTGAAATCAACTGCCCGGATTGATCTGTTCAGTCGAATCCTGATGACAGCATCAATTCTTCTTAATCACTCCCCGCTCCTGCAACAACCCCATCACCCGATCCACCGGCAACGCTTCCCGTGTATGCCCGTCCTTGCCCGTCATCGTCTCTGCAGCAAACAAGGAATTGACGATGGCTTCCTCCGTAGCCTCGATGGTCGCTAAAAATAGCGGAGACATCGCCCCGTTGCGGAGTTCCTGAATGTCCCGCACCCGGTCTTCTCCCCTGATAATCCGATTCTCCGGAGCAGTGGAAAAGGCAACCACGTAGTCGCCACTCCCATTACTGGCAATACCACCGGTGCGGGCCAGGCCCAGCATCGCCCGTTTGGCGATGCGTTCCAGGTTCCGAGGGCCAACCGGCGCATCGGTGGCCACAATGATCATGCAGGATCCATCGGCATGGCTTTCCAGGGCATCCTTGAAATAGTAATTGCCAAGCTCCTGGCCAACCTGTATACCGGCAATCTGCAGGACACCACCAAAATTGGTCTGTACCAGTACCCCAACGGTGTACCCGCCAAGCGATGTAGGTAATTTCCGACTACTGGTCCCGATCCCCCCTTTCCAGCCAAAGCAACTGGTACCGGTGCCTGCACCTACGTTGCCTTCCGCAACGGGACCTGTCCTGGCCGTTTCTATGGCTTCCAGCACATGCTTCCCCTTCACGTGCCGACCCCGAATATCATTCAGGAAACCGTCATTCGTCTCGCCAACTACGGCGTTGACGGAGCCAACGCCTTCATTCCCCGGTGCTTCCAGGCAGTGGGTGATCAGCGCATCCGTGGCGGTGGCCACACTCAGCGTATTGGTCAGAACGATGGGCGTTTCCAACTCGCCGAGTTCCTTAACCTGGCTGTAGCCCGCCAGCTTACCGTAACCATTTCCCAGAAAGATAGCGGCAGGGACTTTTCGCTGGTACATGTCCTCCCCCGTTGGCAAAATAGCGGTTACGCCGGTACGAACATCCTTCCCCTTGATCAGCGTCAGGTGACCAACCTTTACGCCGGCTACGTCGGTGATGGCATTGTTAATTCCTACAGGCATTACACCGAAGGGGACGCCTAGGGTACGTGGGCGGGATTGGGACATTAGAATTAGAGGTAAGGCAATGAGCAGGAACAGCAGGTGGAATCTTTGCAAAAGAGAAGTGTTTTATTACGTTTAATAGTAATGGGCAGTCTTGCCGCCTGAGTGCTCCGATCTCTTGCAAGGGGACCGGCAAATTATTACTCGAGTCGAAAATCAAAATACAGTGTTTTGCGAACTGTAATAGGATTTCCCTCATGACTTCCCGGTATATACTTCGGTAACGTGAGCAGTGATGCAACAGCGGCATCTTCGAGGGCTTTGTGGGCCTTGGCTAATCGTTTTTTGCTTTTAGTTTGCCAGGGAGAAGAAATTGGTGCTCCTGTTCCATTGTTGACAGGTTTTATCGAATAACCGACGATCGATATCATCTCTTTCTTCGGTACATTAATGTTTGTGGCTTCCTCCGGTGTTAGCGTCCTGGTTTCATCAACGACTAATTCTCCATTAACGTCGATAATGTAAGCAACTTTAATCGTAGCTCTTACGCCGTTATCTCGAGCATAACGAGGATAAATTACGGTACTATAAATACCAATCAAAAAGAGTTTCTCTTGATCTTGCTCCCCGTCAGCAACAGGAATATCTTCGGTTCTTAATTGCGGCTTGGTGTCCACTTGATCAAATAAGAGAGTGTCTTGGGCTGAGAGCAAAAGGAGACAGGGTAGGAGTAAAAGTGTTAGGAGATATCTCATTGTAATAGAATGGTTAATAGGACACACAAAGTACATATAATGCACAAGAGTTATCCTGAAAATCAGGAGGTGAGTGGTGGAAACCCAACACCTTCTGCTTTCATGTCCTTACTTTGCACCTGCGGCCGCGCCCACTCAAGTATTCATTAGACAGTTTTCAGGAACCAGGCCCAGGGCTCAGGTTTCAGTATGCTTAAGCTTCTTCTTAATGCCTAAATGTTCTTAATGGTTCCTATAGCACCCCTTTCCTTAAATCCGTACCTTGCGCCTCGTTCTCCCATTCTTTAATTCCCCCAATCACTTTGCAGCCCCTAGCCGAACGCATGCGCCCCACCTCCCTCGACGATTACGTCGGCCAAACCCACATTGTGGGGCCGGGCGCTGTGCTGCGCCGTGCCGTGGAGACTAAGCGACTGCCCAGCTTCATTTTATGGGGCCCTCCTGGAGTGGGAAAGACGACGCTGGCAAAGATCATTTCCAGCCAGCTGGAAGTTCCATTTTACATGCTTTCGGCCATTAATTCCGGTGTGAAAGACGTGCGGGAAACGATTAATAAGGCCCAGCGCGGGCAGTTTTTCGACCGCGCCAGTCCAATCCTTTTTATCGACGAGATTCACCGGTTCAGCAAGAGCCAGCAAGACAGTTTGTTGGGGGCAGTAGAGGCCGGAATCGTTACGCTGATCGGGGCCACTACGGAAAATCCGAGCTTCGAAGTTATCCCCGCCCTGCTGAGCAGGTGTCAGGTGTATATTCTGGAACCGCTGGGGAAGGAGGAGCTGAAAAGTATGGTCGATAAGGCGCTGACGCAGGATGCAATATTGAGTAAAAGAGCAGTGGAAGTAGCCGACTACGATACCCTGCTGCGGTACTCCGGTGGAGACGGCCGGCGGCTGTACAACCTCCTCGAACTGGTGACTAACGACGCGGAACCCGGTGGGGAAACCTTCGTCATTACCAACGAAATGGTCTCCGCCCGCGTCCAGGAAAACCTGACCCGCTACGACAAAACCGGCGAACAACACTACGACATCGCCTCGGCCATGATCAAGTCCATCCGAGGCTCAGATCCCAACGGCGCCGTCTACTGGATGGCCCGAATGATCGACGGCGGCGAAGACGTAAAATTCATCTGCCGCCGCCTCATCATCTCCGCCTCAGAAGACATCGGCCTGGCTAACCCCAACGCTCTGCTGATGGCCACCACCGCTGCTCAGGCCGCCCAAATGGTCGGCTACCCCGAAGCACGCATCATCCTCAGCCAGGCGGTCGTTTATCTGGCCACCAGCCAGAAAAGTAACTCCAGCTACGTGGCCATCAACGAGGCGCAGTCTGTTATCCGAAAAACCGGCACCTTACCCGTTCCTTTGCACCTTCGTAACGCGCCCACCAAGCTGATGAAACAACTGGACTACGGCAAAAACTATAATTACAGTCACGATAATCCCGGTAACTTCAAAGCCCAGGAATACCTGCCGGATGAGCTATCCGGTAAAGCCTTCTTCGTTCCTAAACCAAACAACCCTACGGAGAAGAGTATTCTGGAGCGGTTGAAGAAGTGGTGGGGGGGGAAGTATTATTAGAATTTTGTCTATTGGTCTAAATACCGCTCCCGGATCACTTCACAATGATGCCGGTCGTGCCCAATTAACTTAAAACCAAGGGCTCTGACGGAGAAATCAACCTCACTGGCAACTCCAGCAGCCAGCAGCATCTCTTCATCGAAGCTTTGGAATAATTGACGGGTGCTTTGCCGGTTCAGGGAATATTCTTCCAGCAGGTTATCCATGGTTCGTCGGCCGGCGCGCTGCGCCGCACCATAGTCGTCTACGTCGAACCCGCAGAGCGGTTGACTTTCTCCGCGTGCAAACCGCAGCGCACGGTAAGCAAAAATGCGTTCCACATCGATGAGGTGTTGTAGCACATCTTTGACGGTCCATTTGTCTAGGGCGTACCGATGGTCGTGTTTTTCAGCAGGGATATTGCGGAAAAATTCGATGGTTTCCAGCCAGGACTGGTCTAGTAAATCCAATAGATTTCCTTCCGGCACAAGGGCGAGATAGTAAGCCGAGGATTCATCGTATTCTGAGGGCGAGAGTTGTTGTACTTGCATGTTGTGATTTTTAGAAAATGATATGTTGTGAGGAATTAATGCTTGAAGGCCCGAAACCAACTTTTAAGATAGGCGGTAGCCGAAACGAACGAAGAGAGCAGAGGTTCAGCTCGAAGGGCTTTGTATCTCAGGCCTGCACTTTAGTGTAGGTAAGGCTCGAAATACACCCCCATCTAGGCCCGAGATGATTTGAATTGTCATAGCCCCCGTTATTTCCTCAATTCTTAAGTATCCGCCCTTCTTCGGCTCCAGCACCGCGCTTCGATTTCCAGTTGCGGTTCCCCAATTTCCCGAAGTTCCAGTTGAACATCAACTTTACGTAGTGCCAGTCACCTTCGGAGAGGTAATCCATGCGGGTACCGTTGAAGTGAGACACACCGGTGAAACGATAATCATCGAAGACGTCGTTGGCCCAAAGTGTGGTGGTAAACCGGTCATTAAAAAACTTGCGGGAGAGGGAAAGATTGACGTAAGAGACAGAATTATCGTTGTACACCCCGTCTACCCGGGGAGAGGTATAATTCAGTACAGCATTGAATTTAAACTTGCCGGGGAGTGATAGGCTGGGAGCTAGCCGGAGGTAAATCCCGGTCTTGGTATTATTGAGCTGTTGATCTAAATCAGCTACTGCATGGTCGTCGTAGAATATCCCCGCTGTTAGGTAGGCCGACCACCACTTCCCGCCCAACGGGCGGGAAACCGCAGCAGAATACAACCTGGTATACCGCAAATTCTCCTTCACAAAAGCAATGATCTCCGGCCGTGCCGGATCAGGAGAACGAAACAACTGATTGATCTTACCATCAGTATGCACATAGCTGAGCTCCAGGTTCCAGCCTTCATAGTTAAGATTGGCCGTAAAGTTATGGCTGTACTCCGGCAATAAGTTAGGGTTGCCACGAAGGGAGACGAGTGAATCAACATACAAAATGTAAGGATTAAGGTCCTGGAATAATGGTCGGTTGATGCGGTACCCATAGCTAAGACTTACACTATTTTGCGCTCCTAGTTGCCGAGTGATGGAGGCAGAAGGAAACAGGTTGAGGTAATTGCGATCAAAAAGCTGCACTTCGTTACTACGCCCTTCGGTAGTCGTCTGCTCACCGCGTAAGCCAGCGTTCAACTTCCAACCCTGGTGTTGCCACCCGCCCTCTACATAGGCTGCTAAAATACGTTCGTTGAAATCGTAATTGTTGGTGAATTCGGGTAGCAAGGTGGTTGTACCGTCGGTGCTTACTTCGTCTAGGCCGGAAAAGCTGCCGTTGGAAATGGTCGCAAACTTTAAGCCGGTTGCCCATCGGAGTGTTGATGTAAGGTATTTCTCTACATCCAACTGGCCCGAGACCACAGAGATATCGTTCCTGCTTAAACTCCGCCGATTGAGCATTCTTATCCCCTGGTCTAAAGACTGGTCTATTTGTTGAGATAGGTCAAAGATGAAATTGGTGTGCTGCGCGCCAATTTGTAGGCTTGATCCCAGCGTGTCCAGCGAATGTGATGATAATAACTGGTAACTCTCATTACGCTGGCTGAATGGCCCTTGTACCAAAGAGGTGAGGCTGAATACGGGAACTTCCGCCTCGGTAACTACCCGCTGATTTTTACCAGTGGTTTCACCTTTTAGCACATTATTTTGATAGTGGAACTGAAGTTGGTGCCTTGGAGACAACTCATAACCTGCACGCAAATCAAAGTTATAAGGCTGGCGTGCACTCTTCAGGTCATAAATATTATCATTCTGGTTGTTTCCTGGATAAGTAAGCAACTGGCGAAAGCGGCTTCCTATGGTTTGCGACTTAATACCCGCGGTACCCTGAAGGAATAGCCTGCCAGTCTTGAAATAGGCCGTACCTCTGGTCTCTGCTCGGAAATACTTCCCTTGCTCAATAGCCTGAAGTAAGGTGAAACGGTACCCCTCTTTCCCCTTGCCATTCGTCACAATATTGATGACTGCATTTCCCTCCGCCTCAAAACGTGCTGGTGGATTATCCAGAATTTCGATACGCTTAATGTCCTGAGCCGATAAAGACTCCAGTACTGCCGGAGTATTCAACCGCTGGCCATCAAGGTAAATAACTGCAGCACCTTTTCCGAGAATAGCAAAGTCCCCCTCACGACCTGATATGACTTTTGGCGTATTTCGAAGCAGATCGATTAAGGAACCTGCGTTGGCCAGTGCTGTTTGCGCAACGTTGACGATCAGCCCGTCACCCGTTTGGTTGTACACCTTGCGCATGGCGGTCACTTCAACTTCCGTTAACATCGTCAACTTCAGGGAGATGGTGCCCAAGTCAACGGTTCCCGATTTAACGGGCGTTTCCAGGATGGTGAAGTAGTCAGCAAAACCTAATGCCGTCACGCGCAGTAGGTACCTTCCGGTAGCAATGTCTGGCAATTGAAGCAAGCCGTCATAAAACACCTCGCCATGAATTAAACTGGAGTCCTCAGGGGAGAGCAAGAGCGCGTTTCCGAGGACAACAGCTGCCCCCGTTTCATCTACCACTTTACCTTCCAGGGTAGAAAAAGCCAGCCCCTCCAGCTCAAGGGAGTGGCTGGCAATATTTAAAGAGACCAGTAATAAGAATAGGGTTTGTAATAGTATAATCTTCCAGGTCCTGATATCCAACAAATTCTTTCGACCGGGCGAGCTCGGACGAAAGTTTGTCTTACGGCTGATGCTATAAAGCAAAGGATGGTTAGAGTGACTTGCAGGTTGAGCGCTTTTCATTTGATGACTATTTTGTTAGACAATCATTTCTTGCCAGCAAATGTATTTCTCATCTGGACCGCTCAAAGACACCAGTTTTTGATTACCTTGGGTACCAGATGCTTCCTTTTAAAACAATCCTGCTCCTTGACCGAAGTCTCGCTACTCCGCTTTATCTGCAACTCTGTGGGCAACTCATCCAGGGTATTACTTGCGGAATTATCCCGAAGGGCCTTCGCCTGCCGGGAAGTCGGACGATGGCCGACTTGCTCGAGCTTAGCCGCAAGACCGTCAACCAGGCTTACGAAGAGTTGGAGGCACAGGGATGGGTCAATATTTATGCGAAGAAAGGAGCCTTTGTCAGCCAGGACATCCCGGTACTAAAGCAACGGAACATCACACCGCAAAGCCTGGCGGAACGGACAGCGCTGCAACGCTTTAAAAGCGGCTTCCCTTTACCTGATCAGCATGACTATTTGTCCTTCTTCCAGCCGGCGACTGCAAAGGCGGCCCGATTAACAATCGATACCGGTTATCCCGATGCGCGCCTTGCTCCGGCTCGGGAGCTTGCCCAGTCTTTTCAGCGGGTGTTGACCGGCCGCAAAGGCGGCCGAATCATGAATTACGCCCCCGATTTTTGTGGCCACCCCGACCTGATTAAAGAGGTGCTCAAATACCTGGCAGAGACCAGAGGAATAGTCGCCCGGCCAGAGAACCTGTTCATTTCAAGGGGAAGCCTGATGGCCTTCTCCGTCATCTTTCGATTGTTACTGCAGCCGGGAGATAAGGTGGTAACGGGCGCCGCTAGTTTTCAAGTAGCCGACAACATCATCCGGATTGCCGGTGGCGAATTGCTCCACGTACCGGTAGATGAAAAGGGCATTGACGTTGAGGCACTGGAAGTCCTTTGCCGAAAGCAAACCATCCGGGCCGTCTTTGTGATGCCACATCACCATCATCCTACAACTGTTTCCCTGAGTGCCGGCCGTCGGATGAAGCTGTTACAGCTGGCCGAGCAGTATGGGTTTGCGATTGTGGAAGATGATTATGACTACGATTTTCATTACTACAGCAGTCCAATCTTGCCCATGGCGAGCATCGATCGGGGAGGAGCGGTCATCTACGTGGGGTCTTTCAGCAAGACCCTGGTGCCGGGATTGCGTACTGGTTTTATCCTTGCTCCTGAAGACGTAATTGCCAGGGTAGCGCGCCTTAGTCGGTTCATGGATTGCCACGGAAATACAGCGTTGGAGAAGGCACTCGCTCAATTATTTCAGGAAGGAATTATTCGGAGACACCTCAAGAAATCGCTCAAATGCTATCACCAGCGACGTGATTTATTCTGTGAGTTATTGCAAACGGAGTTGGCGGGTAAGGTTAGTTTCCAGCAACCAGAAGGTGGCTTGGCGGCCTGGGTACATTTTAATGAAGACTTTCCGCTGGCAACCGTCAGAACTATGGCCCTCCAGCGCGGCCTGCTCATTTCCCGCACCGTTTTTTGCCACGCTGATGGACGGCCGATCAATGCGATCCGGATGGGGTTTGCTTCCCTGTCTGAGTCAGAATCGGTAGAGGCGATAGCCATCTTGAAGTCTGTGTTGGAAGAGCATCAGCAGTAGGCGCGGCCGCAGGTGCTAAGTAAAAGATTAAAAGGAGCAGGGTAAAGGGGCAGAAGGGGTAAATGGGAGACTTTTCCCTTTACTCTCTTTCTCCTTTACTCCCTTACACTGCACCTGCGGCCCCGCCCCTAAAGCAGCAAAGCGGTACCGGGTTTCCCCGATACCGCTTTATGGCAAAAATGCCATACCGACCACAGCCCTAAAAAAAGGCTGAAGTCAAGAACCGATTCTTACTGCTTCATCAAACGGGCAATACGCCGGCCTTCAGCCGTATTGATGCGAACGATGTAGGTGCCGGTTGGAAGACGGCGCGCATCGATCTCATAAGTGTTGGTATTAGGACTGGCGTTGAAAACCTGTCTTCCGGATAGGTCGAATACTTCCAGCGTCTCGATGCGGGCTTCGGGGGAGGAAACCTGCCAAAGATCAGCCGTCGGGTTCGGGAATACCTGTACTTCTTCAGCAGTGAGCGTCCGCGTAGATGTCAGCTCATCCATGGAAAGGTTGTCGAAGTAGTACGTGGTGCCATCACCCGGTAGGTCAACGATGAATTCATAGAAGACGACAATCCGGACATATTCCTCGGCAGCATTATGGATACCTGAGAAATCGACTTCCAACGTCTCCCACGCATTGGCTACAGTGGTGTTAACGTCCAGCTCAATGCCGGTTCCGTCTGTATTGCCAGCATTTTCCAGGCGGATACGGACCGGAATGTTCGCCTTCGGCGACCAAGAGCTAAATACAATCTTTCCGGTATTAGAGAGATCTATGGGCTCGTCAAGATTCAGGAAAGTACCAGCAAAGAATTGAGCACCGTCGGTTTTGGTAGTCCGCATAACGGTACCACTTGTATTATCACCGGTCTGGTCAGGGTTTGCTTCAACGGCAGAATCAGCACCCTCAAAACCTCCGAAGTCGTAAGTTAGGGTAGTGTTCTCAAAGCCTACGGGCATTACTACGGGCGGTGAGTCATCCGTAATTTCGGCAACTTCAATGTTGTCGTAGTAATAGGTTGTTCCGTCACCTGGCAGGTCTCCCACAAATTCATAGAAGACGACGACCTTGACGTAATTGACGGCGGGGTCGATTAGATTGGTGAAATCAGCGGTCAGGGTTTCCCAGCTGCTGGCTACGGTTGTATTCACGTCAATTTCGATACCTGCCTCATTGGCTGCGTCCTCCAAACGGATTCTGACCGGAATATCGGCTTTTGGCGACCAGGACGAAATAGAAATGCCCTTGTCGGTGGAGAAATCAATTGGTGTGTCGAGGTTCAGGAAAGTGCCGGCAAAGAACTGTGCACCGTCGGTCTTGGTGGTCCGCATTACCGTGGCACTGGTGTTCTCACCAGTTTGGTCGGGGTTTGCTTCAATGGCCGAGTCTGCGCCTTCAAAGCCTCCGAAAACGTAGGTGAGTTCCGTACTTTCAAAGTCAACGGGCAGGGCAACACCGGGCGTTCCATCGCCTGCTTCGGCTACTTCAATATTATCAAAGTAGTAGGTTGTTCCGTCACCTGGTAGGTCGCCTACGAATTCATAGAAAACGACGACCCGGACATAATTTACGGCCGGATTGATTAAGCTTGTGAAATCAGCGGTCAGGGTTTCCCAGCTGCTGGCCACGGTCGTATTCACGTCGATTTCGATGCCCGCAGTATTGCCGGCATCCTCCAAACGGATTCTGACCGGAATATCGGCTTTAGGAGACCAGGACGAAATAGAAATGCCCTTGTCAGTGGAGAAATCAATTGGCGTGTCGAGGTTCAGGAAAGTACCGGCAAAGAACTGGGCACCGTCGGTTTTGGTGGTCCGCATTACCGTGGCACTGGTGTTCTCACCAGTCTGGTCGGGGTTCGCTTCAATGGCCGAATCAGCACCTTCAAAGCCTCCGAAGTCGTAGGTGATTTCCGTACTTTCAAAGTCAACGGGCAGGGATGCGCCGGGTGATCCGTCGCCTGTTTCCGCTACTTCAATATTATCGAAGTAGTAAGTTGTTCCATCACCTGGCAGGTCGACTACAAACTCATAGAAGACGACAACCCGGACATAATTTACGGCCGGATTGATTTGGCCAGTGAAATCAGCAGTCAGGGTTTCCCAGCCATTGGCAACAGTAGTATTCACATCGATTTCAATACCTGCAGTATTGCCAGAGTCTTCCAAACGAATCCTGACCGGAATATCGGCTTTAGGAGACCAGGACTGAATAGAAATACCTTTGTTGACAGAGAAATCGATTGGCACATCGAGGTTAAGGAAAGTGCCGGCAAAGAATTGTGCACCGTCAGTTTTGGTGGTCCGCATTACCATGTCACTGGTATTTTCACCTGACTGGTCAGGGTTCATTTCAATAGCCGAATCAGCCCCTTCAAATCCTCCGAAATCGTAGGTTAAGGTCGTCGTGTCTTCAAATCCGACGGGGAGGGCTATGGGCGTCGAGCCATCCGAAACGTCGGCTACCTCAATATTGTCGAAATAGTAAGTAGAACCATCGCCAGCCAAGTCCACAACGAATTCAAAGAAAACTACTACCCGGACGTACTCGACGCCGGGGTTCATCAGAAACGTAAAGTCTGCTTCCAGCGTTTCCCAGGCATTTGCTGTCGTAGTATTTACGTCGATTTCGATACTTGCCGCAGTATTGCCAGCGTCCTCCAGACGAATTCTGACCGGAATATCAGCTTTGGGAGACCAAGACTGAATAGAAATGCCTTTGTTCACGGAAAAGTCGATCGGTTCAGTAAGGTTCAGGAAGGTACCGGCAAAGAACTGGGCATCGACAGTTTTTGTAGTCCGCATTACCGTCGCACTGGTATTTTCACCAGTTTGGTCGGGGTTCGCTTCAATGGCCGAATCTGCGCCTTCAAAGCCTCCGAAGTCGTAGGTGATTTCTGTGCTTTCAAAGTCAACGGGCAGAGATACCGGGAGTACGCCGCCGCCCCCACCAGCACCTCCGAATACCATGTCGTCGAAGAAGTAGGTAGTCGTTGCAGCAGGAGTGCTTCCGAAATCGAAGAAGATGGAAGCCATGTTATAGGTTGAGCCGAGATTCAGGGCGGCAGTTCCTACAACTTGCTGGGAAAAGTCAAATACCAGGGTATCCCAGGCAGCAGCCACGGTAACCATGGCTTCGGTTTCTACGCTGACCCCAGGGTTACTCGCATTCTCTACCTTCATGCGGACGGGAATGTTAGCCGTTGGCGACCAAACGCGTACGGACAT
>JBGCFZ010000008.1:0-2640 GCA_045110355.1 Lewinella sp.
GCCGGCATCTCCTGCGTAGCGTCTACTTCCGGGAAACCGTCGATCATTCCTACCAGTCGGTAAGTAGCCGCTTCGGTACCGATTGGCGTTTCCAACGCCAGGTTGAAAGACCGGATAGCAGTGCTGTTGGGGTCACTAGCTGCCAATAAAACATCATTACGGTAAAGTTCCACCGTCTTATTCCCAAAGGTCCGATCTTCTTCTTCAAGAATTCCCCGACTGAGGTCAAGAATAGTATTAGCGATGGTATCTCCGCTGCGCAGATCGAGGGTCAATGCCGGTAAGGGTTCGTGTTCAGGGATTGGGATATCAACGGTTTGGCTAAAGCTGTCTTCGTCGCAGGAAGAGGCTAGGAGTATAGTGGCTAAAGAAAGGTAGATTAGATTACGCATCGGGGGTAAGAATTTGAATCGCTAGGCCAGAGCCGGCTGACGAACTTTTGGTCCGACTTCGTCAGGTCCAAAAGCATTCGGCAGACGGCCGGGTCAAAGTCGTTCCTTAAAATTTGAATTGGTAAGAAACAGAAGGGATGATGGGTAGGATACTGATTTCCCTTACCCGGCGTTCGGTCGTACACTGACCGTCTTCGCAGGTAGTGAAATCACCGGCAGTAAGGAAGTACGGATTGCGGTGCCAGTAGGCATTGTAAGCGCCAATTACCCAGGTACGTTCCCATTTACGCTTCTTCTTACGAAAGGAGATACTAAAATCCAGCCGGTGATAATTCGACATCCGGAAACTGTTCTTCTCCACGCCCGACTCCACGAAGCGAGAAGTAAAACCGGAGTTGTCATCCCTACTCGCGGTCCGATAGCCGAAGGTCGGAAGTGAAACGGCGTTGCCCGTTCCATACACGAAAGCACCAGATACCCAGACCCGATCACTCAGGTTATAATTCCCCACGATGCTAAGGTCATGCCGCCGATCATAACGGAAGGGGAAGCGCTCTCCGCTATTGATCTCATCAAACTGTCGCCAGTTCCAGCTAAGGGTGTAACCCAGCCAGCCAGTGAAACGGCCTTGTTTCTTCTGGATGAACAGTTCCAGGCCGTAGGCTTCGCCATCGCCCTGGGTAACTTTATCTTCCCAGGCATCCTCCAGGCCAAGGATGAAGGAGGCCCCTTCTCGAAAGGACACCACATTCTTCATCTGTTTGTAATAGGCCTCTACGCTGACCTCAAACTGATCGCCAAAGGTCTTGGCAACCCCGCCGGCCACCTGCCAGCTGCTTTGCGGCCTGACCCGGTCGGTACTCGGCACCCACAAGTCGGTAGGCAGGCTAAGTGCCTCGCTGGTCAGTAGGTTAATGTATTGTTGCATGGTACTGAAGCTGGCCTTTATCGAAACGTCGTCTTTGAGCAGGTACCGCAAACCGAGACGCGGTTGCAGACTGGTGTACAGCTCATCGTTGACGGAAAAAGCGGAGAAGTGCAGGCCAGCGTTGACCTTAAGTGCGCCCAGCCGGAAATCGTCTTCGGCGTAAGCGTAGAACTCGTTGCTGTAATCTGTTTGCGAGCCAACGAGCGTATCCAGGTTAACCTCTCCTTCACTCTCTGCTTTCAGGGAAACCGCACCGGGCCGGTAAGTATGGTTGGTCCACCCACCACCGAAGCGGACGTAGTGGTCGGGGTTGGGGATGTAGTCGAGGTCCACTTTCCCACCAAAGTCATAGATGCCGGAGACGTAACGGGCGCGGAAATCGTCTACACCGTCATCGGCGAGAGCATCAATGTTGATCTCGTAGCGGCTGAGCGTTGCGGTAGTATTCATGAACAGCTTGGGGCTGATCTCCCAGTTCCAGCGGCCGGCGGTGATGATGTTCCCCCAGTCGGTACCGCCACCAAAGGTATCACCATCTTCCTTGATCTCTGTTCCGAATACATCCGCGCCAGAATAGAAGCTTAGGAACAATCGATGTTTGTCGTTGACTTTGTGTTGCAATTTGGCATTCAAGTCATAGAAATACAAACTGAGGTCTACCTCAGAGCCATCCTGGCTGGCTGCGCTTTTGATCAGGGGCTTAGCAATAAAATCGGCGTAAGTACGCCGGCCAGACAGCAGGATACTTGTTTTGCCTTTATTGATTGGCCCGCTGACGGTAAGCTTGGAGGAGATCAGGCCAACGGAGCCTTCGCCCTCCCATTTATTGAGGTTACCTTCTTTCATGTTAATCTCGAGCACGCTGGAGAGGCGGCCGCCGTAGCGGGCGGGGAACCCTCCTTTGGTCAGCGTTACGTTGCGCAGGGCATCGGCGTTGAAGACGGAGAAGATGCCCAGCAGGTGGCTGACGTTGTAGATCGGCACACCGTCCAGCAGTACCAGGTTCTGGTCCGGGCTACCACCTCTGACGTAAAGGCCCGTAGCTCCTTCTCCCCCACTCTGTACGCCGGGGAGCAGTTGCAGCGTTTTGAGTACATCGACCTCTCCGAGCAGGGCAGGAATACGTTTGATTTGTGCTACCGGAACTTCCGTTCGGCTCATCTGGGTTTGCTGTTCGATACGTTCGCCCCGATCAGAGGTTACTTCCACTACCTGGAGATCAACGGAGGGGCTGAGTTTTACGTCGAGCTTTTGATCGCCGCGCAGCGCGATGGTGAATTCCCGGCTTTGGTAGCCGATGTAACTGAAGCGCAGTCGGGC
>JBGCFZ010000009.1:0-30803 GCA_045110355.1 Lewinella sp.
AGGTCGGGCAATTCAAGCTTGCCGATTTTGATGCCGCCTTTTTTTCGGGGAGACAGTTTTACTTTGGGCGCGGCCGCAGGTGCAGTGGAACGTTTAAGAGCATACTTGGTTTCTTCCCTCAGCAGGGTCTCCATCAGATCCTGCCGACCGGCTACCGCAACTACCTCCGCCCAGTCTTCCCGCAGTTCCATCGCCTGGCGGAATACACTGTCGACCGGCCGGCGCGCCTCCACATCCCACCGTTCGGCAACGCCGAGCTCCCCGGAGTAGTACCGGTTAATCAACTCCTCGTCCAGCGGACTGGGCGTATGCACCGGGTCAACGATACCGCCAGCCTGCCAGCCTTCCCGAACCATCAGCAGGCATTTACTACGCTGGTCCTCCAGCTGCGCCAGCCGCCCTTCCAGGTTAAGGACTTCCGCCATCCGCGTAACCGTCAGCCGGTGGTAATCAGACATCAGCAGAAGCTCCCGGCAATTCTTGCCCATCTCCTTAAACTGCGTAAGCATCAACTGCTGCGTCGCGTTCAGGTGGATGGGGCGGGGAAGGTGGTTGAGTGGGTTCTGTTCTTCCTTCAAGCCTAATTCCACCAGCGGCATCCGCTCGGCAGCCATCACGGCTTCCTCCATTTTACCGGACAGGTATACCTCCGCTACCCGCTGTACGTAGTGGTTGACTTTGCCCACATAAGGGTCCGTCGGGTCAATGCACGCCTCGTACCAACCAATCAGCGCCCGGCGCAAATGACCAAGCACCACTTCGTTGGGTTGATCATAAGGCGCCGCCCATTGCAGGAAAGGTCCACGCAAAGCATGGAAGTTGCGCGGCAGCGCGGCAAGAAACTGACCTTCGTGATGAGACATGGGGCGAAGATACGGGGAATGTTGATTCATCGGTTTTCGCGACCCGTCAGCTCACAAACCTCAAGAGATCCCGGAGGGATCGAAACGCATTTGCCCCGGGTGAGGCGGTACGCCGAAACCCGGGGTTTAGGTAAGGACATGCAACATGGCGGCGCGCTGCGCCGCAACAGCTAAGGTCTCCTCAAATGCCCCGGGTGAAAGCACCGCCGCCTACTCCCCAGTAAACAGCGGATAAAAATCTTCCACCAGCCGAGTATGGGCTTGATGTCCAACCTTATAAACCACAAAAGAGCCTCCCCACAAAGTATCTGGGGCGCTTAAGACTTGCTCCATTACCATTTTCATGGACTCTACCGGCGTTAACTCAATGGCTTCTGCTTTTGGCATCCATTTCATTTCCGTCGCTTCTCCGGCTGGCTTCGGTGTCCCACTGAGATACCGGGCGACGTAACACCCCCTGAGCGTTACATAGCGATGGTACTCGTATTTGTAACTGACATAAGCCCTAAGTTCAGGAGGGGAAATTTTGATTCCGAACGCTGTAGCCACGCTGTCCAGTGCCTCATTGACGGATTGCCGCTGATCGTGAAGGTAGACGAGAGAGTACCAATTGTAACAATAATTTCCCCTTTCCACTAACGCCAACCTCTCCAACGGTGCTAATCCTTACGAAACCCGACCTTAGCCACCATGCCCCTACCTCCGGACATCTCCACCGCCAACCTAATCGCCGCCTGCAAGGCCGGCGACCGGCGTGCGCAGGAGGCCTTCTACCGAACCTACTTCCCGAAGCTATTGCCCATTCCTTTACGGTACCTCCGAAATCGGGAAGAAGCTGTGGCCGTCCTCAACCAGGGGATGTTGCGAATATTTCAGTCGCTGGAAGAATACCGGGAAGAGAACAAACTGGAGGCTTGGCTGGCGACCATAGTTCGGCGAACGGCCCTCAATTTTATCCGCGATGAGGGCCGGGCCCGCCGACGCTTTCAGCCCGAGGCCTACGACCCACCGGTTTCGGTGGCCAACGCCGCTCTTGGCCAGCTCAACGCCGAAGACATCCTCAAGCTGCTGCACGCCCTGCCGGATTTTCTCCGTATCGTCTTCAGCCTGGTCGTCTTCGATGGCTGTAGCCACGCGGAGGTTGCCGCCGAACTAGAGATCACCGTACAAGCCAGTCGCTGGCGCCTTTCTAAAGCCCGGGCACTGCTCCGGGACCGCTACCAATCCCTTAACCGCATCAACGAAACCCTGTCATGAGTACCTCCGACAACCTGAACTGGGAAAGCCAATGGCAAAAAGAACTGGATGGCCATACTCCCTTGCCAACCACCGAAGATTGGCGAGGAATGGACCGACTATTGGATCGAAAGGTCCCTGCCCTTGCGGAGCACGTCATTGAACAGGAACCCATCGGCTACGACCCTTGGAGATCTACAATTAAAAGAAACCCTGAATTGGGGGGGGCAATTTGGATAGGTCTCGTGCTCTTCGTCACGGCTCTGGGGATTTGGTTGTTATCGACCCAAGGAGAAGTTGTACCTCAGGAAAAGGAGGCAATTAGCATGGCCCGAGATAGTTTCCCTCCGAAGTATGGGCTGAATCGCTACTGGACCTTCGACCGGGACGGAAACCGCGTTGGTGAAATGAACACTGATACGATATGGCTGGATCACCAGGTACGTAAGCGTGGCCCACATGTATTAATAAGCCCCGGAAAGGTATCCGATTACCGCATAGATACCGTCCTGCAAATTAGCGGAAAGGGAGCTCCGTTGTCCATTAGATATGACACCGTTGCCCCTCCATTAAGAAAACCAGGGGAACTAGTCATTTGGGGAATTGAACATCGTTCGATACACGATGACTGCACGCAAGATATTCTCTACGTTGTGGATACGGTTTATGCGCTTGATGAGCTTGGAAACCTGACGGATAAGATAATCAGCGTCGATTCTACCATTATCTATTCGCCAGGTCTATGAGTCCAATAGGCTTGGCGCGGCCGCAGGTGCATGGATACGTTTTAGTAGCAAGGATACTTACACTGCTTCGCTGCATTTTAGCAAGGTTTTTTGGGGACGTTTACTCTCCCTCTTTTATAGTACCATAACCAAAGTGCAGGTATTAGCAGCAGGAGGCCCCACCACCAATCCGTATTTCCTGTTTGATTAATTGGAAGCATTGAGCCATTCAGAGAAAGATTCGCCCAGTTCCTGGGGTGGACTTCTGCGGGACTGCCATTTTTCAGATGTTCAATAGTGGCACGTTGAAGCGCTATGTCTTTCGGTTCCCCTTGATCTAAATACTCATAAAAAGTAATCATGATGTCATGAGTAATAATATCATTGGCTTCCCAGGTGCTTGTGAGGGTGCTTCGGCTACCTGTAACGGTGAAGGCACTACCTATGCTAAACATACCTTCAGCCAGGATGATTGGCCCGGTACCCGTATGGCATGAACTTAATACCGTTAGTTCCGACTCCATGCGCTGGGTCAGGATTTCAGCCATTGAAAACGGAATGTAAGTTTGATTGCCACCTGCGTGGAATACTAATGCATTAGCCAATGGATCAATAGAAAGAAAACCATGCATGCTCAGGTGAATAATATCTGCTGAAGGGGATTGATCGAGGAAAGTTGATTTAGTGACAGATTCATTAAGGAAAACTTTACCATCCATAATCTCTGCGGCACGCTGGACTTCTGATGCGGCGAATGGTAGTGGTTTTAAATTTTGAATATCCTGTGTTGCTGAAACTCGATTTCCCCCAGTATTACTTTGCATAAGGTCGGTATAGTCAATGCCAAACCCCATATATTTTTTACGAGTTTTACGCACTGCTTGTTTCAATTTCTGATTTAGTAATACTGGTGCAGCATAAGCGTAGCTAATGGCATATTCTTCGATTAGATAATTTCCATTTGGTGTTTTCAAGGATTGGAACGGTAATCGCCAAAAATTACCATCAGGGATAAGTTGCAAACGAGTAATCCCTTCTTCAATTACAGGAGCCAGGAGTGCGTCAAATAGATTAGTCGAAGGGGAACTGCCAACCATTAATTTTTTAATGTCTTCTTCCATTTCAGGTGGCTTCGGCAAAACTATTAACCTTAACCCATTAAGACGACTAATGGAAAAGACAAGAATGGAGTCCTTTGTCAGGTGGAATTCGCAAAGCTGTTGTTTCGGAGATAAGGACTTGGCAATTTCATTAGGGTCAAGTGATGGTTGATGTTGATAAAATTGTCCATATGCAGGGTGATTGAGGTGTAAATCAGATTTAAGCTGACGTAGTTGAGTGTCTAAGTTAAGAAGGCTGTCCTGAAGTATATTCTTGGCCTTTTGATTTTTTAGTAATTGTCTTTCTATCGAAAGGCAGGCCAGCTCAAGCCTACTTTTTTCTTCCAGAATGGAAGGAGGTATTCTCATGGATCGGGCAATGGAAGGCCCTAGTAATCTGCTTTTTAAAATATTGCCTTTGAGGTTGGCGACATAATTGTAGGCTTTAATCAAATACGCTTGGTTTTGTGTGTCTTGGTAAAGGTTTAACGCTATTTTGACGGCGGCCTGGACGTGTCCTCTTTGATCTTTTAGTATGGAAGCGCGAGAATCGTTGAGATTAAGTCGTTCCCAGCTTTTTCGCAGTAAGGTGTCCAGTTTGTCACATGTAGCGAGGGCTAGGTTCCTGCCTTCCGGAAAACTACCTGTCCGAAATTTGAGCATTTCAATTTCTCGTTTGGTCTCAAGCCACTCTTGAAGTTCTTCCTCTCCATAGATAATTGCATTAGATAGTATCGGCATTTGCTGTCCAATGGCCTGTTGGATGAGGGCCGTTTTTCCTTTGAATAAAAGCGAATCGGCCAAACGAAAGTCTCCTGCTTTTGCAGCACCTAATGCTGCA
Source organism: Lewinella sp. (assembly GCA_045110355.1). GTDB lineage: Bacteria > Bacteroidota > Bacteroidia > Chitinophagales > Saprospiraceae > Neolewinella. The sequence continues at coordinate 4,766 of JBGCFZ010000009.1, forward strand.
TAAGTGTAGAGTGTTCCCAACTGCTTCGCCTTGCCATTTTTAGCATGTTTTGCACCTGCGGCCGCGCCCTTCTGAACTGTCGTCTTTAATGCTGAGAATTGATTGGTAGCCTGTTGGCACATTGCGAGGAAGCTATACTGAGCGGTTAGCTTTGTATACTCCTCGGTGGATTTGTTCGGAATACCGGATAGGATGTCTATTGCCCGGTGCACGTGCCGCTCGGCAGTAGAGTAATCTCCAGCAAGATAACTTCCGTATCCTTGATTGCCTCGTAGGATAGCCAAGTTTACCAGTGTGTTTTTGGTCAAACCAGGAGAAGCATATTTTATGGATTGGTACACAGTGTCCGCATGTGGAAATAATTCTCTCTTTTGGTAAAGCAAGCCCCAGCTAATAGCAGCATCAAGTTTCTTTTTTATAGCGGTTTCTTCATCCATTCCACCATGCATTATGGCAGTGTTGTAATAGATTGGAAGCTTATTTAATAAAAGCTCCGCACGAGCAAAATCGCCTAAGAGAATAGCTGAAGTCGCTGCCTTTTCTGTAAAGTATTGCCTGCGGTTAAGGTTTGCTCCAAGAGAGTCTCCTGCGGCAATCGCCTTTTCTAAAGTTTGCAGACCACGATCAAACCAACGAGATGCCGGAGCATAGAGGTCAGACTCATAGAAAATTACGCCTTTGAAGTATTCAGTACGTGCTAATTGGGTGAGCGTAACCTCCGCAGCTTTCTGGCGTATACGAAGTGCTTTATCTGCCCATTGGAACGCCATGTCCAAATCTCCTGAGCTTCTATACCAAAGTGCCGTATAGTGGTACAACTCTGAAAGGTAACTCGTAGTTGGAGATTCGGGCCTTGTTGTTGAAAGGTAGTTGGCTAAAGTATCAGCAGCTACTCGAAATGATGATTGCTTGTTTGAGAAGGTAAAAATGATTGAATCCTGCTTGGCCCATTCGATGGGTAACTGAGACCATCCATATGTTGACCAGCCCGCCAGAAAAATAAAGCAATACAGCCGAATCGTTGAGGCAACAAGGAACCTGTTTGTCATATACTTGAGGTGTACTTAGTGTTTAATAATTTTAACAACTCTGGTCTTTTTCCCATTCGTAACGGATAGGACGTAAACTCCCGCTGGTAGTTCTTTAGTTGATACCTTAATAAGTGGACTATTTGCTTGCGCCTGAAAGAAGTTCCGTCCTCCTAGATCGCTTATTCCTAGGGTTGCCTTAGTAGCAATTTCTTCTTCAGTAACGGGGACGTTTAATACGCTCCCAACGGGGTTTGGGAAGACTGCAGTTGTTTCAGAAAAGTTCGCCAAAGTCGCTACACCTCCACCACCTTCACATTCACCACTGAAGGTGCTCTCAAGGAAAGAAATCGAGCCTAGACGGGATTCGTCAGCCCCTGGGATGGGCCCACCATTGGGTAACGCTATTCGGCTTTCCAACATACAGGCCGTTCGGCTTGCTGAATGATTAGAACGCAAGGCAGCAGCAATTGATGCACTAAGTGGTGAAGCGAAGGAAGTTCCACTTGCTAGTATGTAGCAGCCATCTTTTGGGTAAGGAACAGTGATGTTCTGTCCTGGCGCTGTAAAGTCCACAATATTTTTATCAAAGTTTGATTTAATCCAAGTTGATTCATCCGCACACCTGCTGGCCCCTACTGTAAATAATAAGGGGAAAGAAGGACTGCTGTTTGCTGGATATTGCGGATGCTCTGCTAATCCGACACCGTCATTACCTGCGGAGGTGAAAATTAAGATTTCTGCAGCTTCTGCTCTGATAAATAAAGGAGTTAATAAAGCCGATACATTTTCGTCGCATTCATCCCTGACGAAACCTAAAGAAAGATTTATTATGTCAACTTCTTGTGTAATAGCTTGGTCAAGAGAGTTGATTAAGGCTGCAACAGTACCCTTGCCGTGTTCATTTAAAATTGGGAAACTGTGTAATTGTAAATGGTCCAGTTTTTCCGTCTCGTAAAAACGATGTGCTACTAAAGCTGCTACTGCAGTTCCATGCCCATTAACATCTACACCAGGGGGGCTGTCCATATAATCTGTTGCTTCAACAGGATGCCAATTAACGATTGAAACTCCTTCACTCAGGTCGCTAAAAAGGTGAGGGAAGTTAAAAGGATTTAAGCCGGTATCCATTATTGCTACGCTTACCTTCGTTTCTTCTACAGGGGGATTGGGGAGTTCTCTACGGACCGGACAATTACCTAAAGGATTGTAAGCGTCAGCGTCAACAACGAAACAAGAACTTCCTGTGGCTCCGCCTAATGCATCGTTGACATACAGATCTCCCGGATCAACAACATAATTGGGCCAAATACCATCCACTTCGGTGGTTGAACCTTCTCCCGGATTGCCTTCTATTTCCTCGCACATAAATCTTTCCACGAAAGTTTCTTGAATAAGATCAAGTTGAGGATTTGGCCTCGGCCCACGAAGATCAATTTTTATTAGAAAGTAGGTCCCATCCAGCGTAAGCTGTGTTGCATTAACGGGCAAACCTATCATTTGGAAATGATCCTCGGCTTCCTGTGTGGTGAGGGGGGACGCTACGTGAATAATAAGTTCGCCAGGAACATATCCTCCTCGGGGCAATGTTGGTGTTCCTCCTTGAGCCAGACAAGTGAAAGAAAAAGAAAAGGCAGCAATAAAGAAGGGAAGAAGTATAGCAATACGTCTCATAGTGAAGGGTTTACAAATGACTTGCACTATAAGCCATGAGCGGAGGTTGTGTGACCGTTTTTGTGAGAAAATATCAATTCTAGCAAAGAATAATGTGGTCAAAGGAAACAAATGACACAAAATTCGGTCACAAGAATCGTTTTCGTGGCTTCTATGCGCATGCAACTACACGCCACTTAATTTATGGTAAATAGAAAAGTCACTAAGCTCGAACAACCACTCCGTATTGTTGCTCAACCTGGGCGTAATTTTGGGCTGTCAAAACACGATTTTCTTGAGCTTACTCAAACCTTACGAGATGGCAATGAGAAGCTATTTGAATTGATTTTTTTGAGACATTTCGAACAATGTATTGAATATCTTAAAGTGAATGATGATGCGCAAGAAGTAGAAGCTTACGACATTGTCATGGAAACGGCAGTGCGGTTTCGGGAGTTACTACTAAAGGGCAAGATACAATATGGTAACTTGCGATATTTATTTACAAGTATGGCCAGGCAGGAACTCCGAAGAACACGGATACGTAACCGTAAGATTTACCCGATGCAGATAGTAAATCCAAGAGCTCCTTCAGAATCTAATGTCTTCGATGAAGAAGCCTACCAAATTTTAGCTAAGGCCATACGGCAATTAGGTCAGGAATGCAAACATCTACTCCGCATGTACTATTTTTTGGGGCAGAGTCTTAAAGATATTGCCGAAGACCAAGATCGAACAGCGGCTTCTGTACGGCAGCAAAAGCGCCGTTGTATTCTTCAGCTCCGCAACGTTTTCTTTTGTTTTTTTAAATAGTAACCATGAATTTGTACGATCGCCTGAAAAATAATGATCTATCTGAGCAAGAAGAAGACGAGGTGTTTGGTGTCTTTATTCGTCGCTATGAGGAAGATCAGTTGAAACTTAAATGGGCAGGTATTCTGAAAGAAAAATATGAACTGGTTCGCCCGGAAGAGCATTTGAGAACCGTTCCGACCACACGTCGTAGGTGGCTGTGGCCAAGTGTAGCAGCTGCTTGTTTGGCCGGACTGTTGTTTGTATGTATGAATTTATGGCTCAAGCCAAGTGGTGAACAGTTGATCGCAGAGCAGATTGATCAAGTTCAATTAATTCAGTCGCGCAGCATTACGCAGCCTCAAGGAGAATTAGCTGAAGTGCGTGATGGATTCGAAACCACTTTTCAGATGCAGGATTGGGAAGAAGCTATTTCGCTGGGCGATCGATTACTGGCTCAAGATGCTGTTCCTTCGAACGACCTATTGCATGTCGCGTTTGTTAACTTGCAGTTGGCTAATTATAAAGAAGCAGCGCAATTATTAGAAGAACTACTCACACGGAACGATATACTAAATGTAGAGGCACGGTTTTACTTGGGCGTTTCTCAGCTAGCCGACGGAAACATCGATGCTGGAATAGTGACATTGGAAAAAATTGGACCCGAAGCAGGAGAAAAGTATCATCAACGTGCGCAAGAAATGCTATCTGTAAGCTACGCAAAAGACTAAGAGCCAAGACGTAGAAACTCTTTCGAAGTAAAGTTATCTTTGCTTGTATGAGCAGCGCAAAAAACAAGAACTTTGGTCTATCTCATGCTACGTTTGAAGAATTGTGTGAAGGACTTCGGAAAGGTGAAGACCAAACCTTGTTTGAGCATATATTTATCGAGCACTTCGAGTATTGTCAGCAATACCTGATTCGTGAAGATCAAGCTCCTGAACATCTTGCCTATGATGCTACAATGGATGCTTTGATTAGTTTTCGCAATGGGTTGGCAAAGGGCTCTTTAAGATATGGGAATCTCAATTGGCTCCTGACCAGAATGGCCAGACAGCATTATTATAAATTACTCCGTAGGCCTATTCCAGTGGACTTGAATGATATGCCAGAATTAGCAGAACCCGAGCCTGCGTTCGAATTCAGCCCAGAACTATATGCCATTTTTCGTCATGGTTGGGAGTCTTTGGGAGAGGAATGCCGAGTTTTACTACGTAAAATATTCTACCAGGATAAATCGTATCAAGAACTAGCGAAAAATGAAAACAAATCACAAGCTGTAATGCGTAAACGAAAACAGCGCTGCTTAATTAAATTACGCAAAGCTGTAAGCTTTTCCTTACATCCTATCGTTACCAAAAAATAAGGCATGACGAACAAAGTCCATCGTGTCTTCTGTGTAGTAGGTGCAAATATTTTAAAGTGCGCCAATACCGCTTGATCAGCCGTAGTTTAAGTTTTAGAAGGTGGCCTCTTACCCAATAGCTACCCTGTATCTTTCTAAATCTCTCTCTTTTGTCCAGTATCCAAAGAACGGCACAATCAAGAGCTACTTGATTGTGCCGTAATAACTAAGGAACACTATTGCCCAATGATTCGAGGCGAAGCTGTTTAGTGCTTAAGTAATTTACCCGAGACCATATCAGAAGCTGTACGGACTGGGTAGAAATACAAACCATTGGCAAGGTCGCTGAGATCGAGGGCATGAACATTTTTACCGTTGATAGAAAGTTGGCCTTCGCGGTAAACGATTCTTCCATTGAGATCTCTCATTATCTCCATAGGTTATTTAATTGAAATATACTTTTTCTGAGAAATCACCTCATCTCCTATATGGACTGAGACTAAGTAGACGCCCGATGGCCATGTACTCGTGTTTATTGTGTTTGACGCCCCAATTGAGCGAGTCAAATACAACCTTCCCATAAGGTCTGTTACTGTAATATTCGCTTTTGATGTACCCATTAGGTCCACACTCAAATGATCACTGAAAGGGTTTGGGTAGATAGAAGCGGACACCACATTGCCACTTACTTTACTTCGTGTATCAATCTGACGGTTAGTAAAGTCTGGTAATTCTGACATAATTATCTCTTCCGTCAGCCAATAGTATAATGCCTTTGCATACCCTGCATAAGGGTGTCTTTTTCTTGCTATTCTTTCTACTAGTTGAAGTTCGCTTCTTGTAGCCTCATAACTTCTGAGTTGACTTATCCGCTGTAGGTTGATTTCTTGTATAGTGATGAAATCTGATAACGCTTCCGTAGTGGCATTAATAGTCTGAAGGTACTGCATCGCACCTTGAAGGTCGCCCTCCATCACGTACGTAGTATATACGATCAGTACTCCATAGTCCGTAAACTCTGACTGAAAACGTGTGCGAATAAGTTCATATTCCTTATCCTCCATCTGGAACTGTATCCACCAACCTTTTACTCTGTTGAGACACCTCTCATAAATCGCTATGTACCGTTCTTTCTCTTCGCTAGATAGATTAGGGTCAGCAGTAATTTGTGCTATTTTTGCCTCGATCCATGAGATGGCAAGGGATGCCTCTTGTGTACTATTAGGCGTAGCACATGGATTAAATTGAGGCGGTATTACACCAGAACCTGACCCGACTGATCCACATGGACTGCTTGAACTACCAAGACTAATTCGATTAATATTTTGATTAGCTTTTACTGCATCTCTACAATCAATAGAATTGTCATCTGGCTCTACGTAGGTAAATCCTGCTGGGGCACCAGTCATATCGAAGGTTGAACTAATAGCATCACCTTGATGCGTAAAACAATTATTAGCAGGACTGAAATCTAATGGGTTAGCTTGTACGGGAGCAATTATACCTTCTATAAACCCATCAGCAAAAGAAGTAGTGAAACAATTATTATGAAATAAATATCCAGAGTTAGTACCTAAAGGCATGACGCCTGCGAAGTTGCCCCTAATCTCGTTAAATCTTACTTCATTAGTATGTGTTCCATTATTGATGCTTACTACACCAAAGTCAGCGGTTATATCATTACTCTCGATAAGATAATTGTTGTCACCATCCATAAAAACGTCAAACTCTCCACTAAGGAATTGATTGTTTGCAATTTGGTGTTCACCCGCTCCAGCCCCTAGGCCTCTGATGCCGGTATTAGCTCCAAAGAACAGATTTTGATAAATTTCTGTCCCAAACGATGGATTCACATTGGCAAAGAGAATATCCGCTCTGCCACTATGAAATTCATTACCCTTTATATAGAAATGTCCCGTAGATGAAACTATACATTCATTAGAGATATTATTAAACGTATTATTGGTGACTTGTACATTAATACAGTTCCAGTTTGTTATACTCCACTTACCTTCATTGTGAATACAGTTGTCAATAACAGATAGATTATTACTTACTGACCGTGCACCCATCGCCAAAATTCGTTTACAGTTTTTGAATTCTGAATTTTCCAAGAAAACATGAGCATTCCCGTCTCCAAGTAACCATCCACCGCTAGCGTACATACTAATAGCCGCTTTCGATGTGTTTTCTATTAGAGCATTATTCTTTACTTCTACTATAAAGTCTGGGCTTCCACCATAGACCTTTATACCTTCCCATTTATCTCCACAAGATGTAATCGTGCCTCCATCTACAGTAAGTTTACCATCCTTTAAAACAGTGATTTTAGCACCGTCAGCCATTGATAATTTTTCTTCTACTATTAGTTCAGCATTAGCCTCAATGACAATGTCTCGGTCTATCCAAGTATCAAAATCTATTCTTAGTGTTTCATTTTCTTTCAGGGTATATTCGCATCCTACATGAGGGTTGCAATCGACTCTGCTCGTACGTGCGTTCTTCATAGCAAGAGATCGATTGATGGTGGCCACTTGGCGATTCGTCAATCGACCACCAGGTGAAGGGTTCATTATATTACCTTGACAGCTAACATGTACAAGTCCTAAAGTATGGCCAATTTCATGTGCCAAAGTCCACCCTGATCCATTCTCGTACCACAGCATAATATCCGCAGGGTCATAAGGATTACCATCGTCATCTAATATACATTCTGGTTGATTTACCCTCCACAGATAGCTCAAGTAGAAATTTGCAATTTGAGATTTATTAAGTTGAGCCTGGTTGTTTGGATTAGGAAAACGTCCAGTCCAAAAACCGATCTGTTGTTCTGGCCTATTGCAAGTAGTCAGGTAGTTCCCCGTTGCATAATGAGTATCCCATACATCGCCTTCAACAGGAAAATATACGTTTATAGCGTTTTCTCCTCCAATTGAGGTTATAACTCCATCAATAATACCATCATAAGCAGAGTTGCCGCATAGGTCATTATCGTTGCCACACGGAGACCCAGTCGTTGTTGCGTTGCATTGGCTTAAATCCCAAGCATCTGTTTCACTGATTTGATGTATCGTTGAACTAATTTCTATGCCCGAGTACCATGACCCATCGGGGCATCCTCCTCCCCAAATGTTCTTCAGTGTATTATTACAACGGTTTAAAACGTTATTGACAAATGTAGATTCTTCGGGATTATTAAAATCCCAGTTTCCTGTACCATCATCTTTATAAAGAAAGATGTAGTTTACATTAAGTGTAACTCTGTCACACCCTTCATTTCCAGCAAAAAAATCAAGTCCTGAATTTGAAAGTAACCCGTTGTTGCTGAAGCTTTGAACAAGACTGCTGCTAGTGATATCAGTCATCTGACAGGCCTCAATCTGTGGCTGGGCTTGAGAAGCTGGCAAAGCAAAAAGCATAAGCGCTAGAATATAGAGAATTCGGTTTCTTCGAATCATGATTATAGTTTTTTCCTTAAAAGGATTTACGAATTCCAAATCCATATTAGAGCGTCCACTCTAGTATACTGATTGGGTTTAACGCCCGCTATAAGTAATGAGAATAGAATGTGTGACAGAAAAAGGGTGCCTTTTTTAGTTTCGTTTCCGCTTAGGAGTAAAATTCTGGTACACACAATGGTGAAGTACAAGCACAATGATTTGGACAACACCCTGCATAAAGGTCCTTCCCGGGAGGATCTTTTGGCGCGGCCGCAGGTGCAATGAAAGGTTTTTAAGGAGTAGTGTTAGCAGATGGTTACTGGTAATAATCGCTAACCCCACCACTAACCGCCAAGTCCTTCGAAGTAATCATGGCGGGGAGTGGCTCCAGCGTTCCGTCATTCAAGGAAACGCCGTCAGGATAAGTCCCGTCGATTAAGAATTCTAATACTTTCCGGGTTACGCCGGCAGTGCCAAGGTGATGCCCGGTACCTTTGGGACCGTATAAAGCACTCCCTCGCCAGTGGCTGTGGTTACGTTGCGCGTTGCGGAACCCGGTGACGGTATCTTCGGGGTCGTGTATCAGCAGTGTCTGCACATGCGGAAGCTTACCGGCATTGAGCGCTACGTCGAACTCGTCGAGGCTGCGCCCCGTACGGCGTTCAATAAAGCTTTGCATTTCCTGGAAGATGATCGGTCGCAGCCCGAGACTGAGCGTGAAAACCTGGAAGATCCACTTCACTTCTGAGAAAACAGCCATCACGCAGGCACGTTTGGGATGCATCTCCTGTGGCAAGTTTGTGAGCGCTTCGATGAGGCAACCACCACCGAACGAATGGCACAGGACCAATTCGCAACCGCCCAGATGCAGAAGAACGGCGGTTTCTATCCCGACCAGGGTAGGGTAATCCAGCTGCCCGGAGGGTGCCAGGCCGTGGCCGATGGGGTCAAAAGCAACCACGCGGTACCCTGCTTCGGTCAGCGCCGGCAAGTAGTGCCGCCACCGCCCTGCATTATACCCCCAGCCATAGGCACAGAACACAATCGGGCCGCCCTGCGGCCCCCAACAGTACACTGGTATGCTCACGCCGTCATAAAGCGTATCCATTCTGGTCGCTGAGTCAAGAAAAGCCTTCTCTTTAGCCCGAACATTAGGTTTGGGCGGGCGGGCAAATAGTTTGAAAGCCAGCTTCCCTGCGGCTTGCGGGCTGACATAAGAAACAGCATTTAGCCCAAGGCCGATGCTCTTGAATAGGAGTTGACGAGTATTCATTTGGTCGGTTTATCAGGGGTTATGGGTAAATCCAGGCTACGTAGTATTCGGTAAGTGAAGCGTTGCAGATGGCTGGGGTCCCGGTAAAGCTTATAAAGCATAACACTGCCCTGGTATTCAACATAAATACGATAGGCCCGCTCTTTAGCTTCCTCAGGTGGGAACCGTTCGGAAAGTAAACCCTCAATAGCCGCACACCATTCCGTATGGAATTTCTGTAGCCCTTCGCTGAAGGCACCGTCTACCCCCGTTTCCAGCGTCATGTTGGCAAAAAAACAACCACCACCGTCGTTGTACTGTACAAGTTCGAAATGCCGACGTAAAACGATTTCAAGCCGCATGGCTACGGAACCATCCTCCTTGGCCACGGCCAGGATCTTTCTGCGGTACCAGTCTAGTGCATATTCGATGACGGCGTGCATTAACCCCGCCTTGCTTTTGAAGTGGTGGAGTAGCCCTGCTTTGCCCAGCCCAGCAGCTTCTGCCAGTTGCTGTAACGAGGTGTCGTGGTACCCATGACGATGGAAAATCGCCCAGGAAGAACGTAAGATGGCTTCGGGAGTTGTCTTTGTTATTGGCATATACTTACCGACCGGTTGGTTGGTAAAGGTAAGTGCTTTTTTTGACTTTGCAAAAAAGCGAGTTGTCAGGTTGTCGGGTTGTCGGGTGGTCAGGTTATCGAGATAACCTGACCACCCGACCCCATGATAACCCGATTTTGACCTTAGTATGTCAGAATTTGCCTGAATCTCAATACATTTGTCGACTTTTCCCCATCTTACCTGTTGGAGATTAGAGTTGACGCAAACAATGGAAGCCAGAATCACTGCTTTTTCACCGACCTTCCTTTGCACCTGCGTCCGCGCCCAAAACAAGAAGCCCACACAAATAAAGAAAACGAAATAGTCAACATGGCATTTGATATCGATCTGATCAAGAAGGTTTACGCTGACCTTCCCGGCAAAGTTGCCGAAGCCCGCAAAGTGCTGGGCCGCCCCCTCACCCTGAGCGAAAAAATCCTTTATACCCACTTACACGAAGAAAGTCCGCTGGCCAACTACGGTCGCGGAAAGGACTACGTGATGTTTGCGCCCGACCGGGTTGCGATGCAGGATGCAACGGCTCAGATGGCACTGCTTCAGTTCATGATGGCTGGCCGCGACAAAGTCGCCGTGCCTTCCACCGTTCACTGTGATCACCTGATCCAGGCCAAAATCGGTGCAGATGCTGATCTTCAGCACGCGATCAATACCAGTAACGAGGTATTCAATTTTTTGGAGTCTGTTTCTGACAAATACGGTATCGGTTTCTGGAAGCCTGGTGCAGGTATCATTCACCAGGTTGTACTGGAAAACTATGCTTTCCCCGGCGGTATGATGATCGGTACGGACAGTCACACGGTAAATGCTGGTGGCCTCGGTATGGTCGCTATCGGTGTTGGTGGCGCAGACGCCGTTGACGTAATGGCCGGCATGGCCTGGGAACTCAAGAACCCAAAACTGATCGGTGTAAAACTGACCGGAAAACTCTCTGGCTGGTCTGCTCCGAAAGACGTCATCCTGAAAGTCGCCGACATCCTCACCGTAAAGGGCGGAACGGGGGCCATCGTTGAGTACTTCGGCGAAGGCGCTAAAAGCATGAGCTGTACCGGTAAAGGCACCATCTGTAACATGGGGGCCGAGATCGGGGCAACCACCTCAACCTTCGGTTATGACGATAGCATGGACCGCTACCTCCGCGCAACCGGCCGCGAAGACATCGCTGATGCTGCCAAAGAAGTCGCAGAACACCTCACGGCCGACGCAGCTTGCTACGCCGAGCCAGAAAAGTATTTCGACCAGGTGATTGAGATCAACCTCTCCGAGCTGAAGCCGCTCATCAACGGACCATTCACCCCAGACCTTTCTACGGCTGTTGGCTCCGAAATGACGGAAAAAGCAACAACTAACGACTGGCCGCTCGACGTAGAATGGGGCCTCATCGGTTCTTGTACCAACTCCAGCTACGAAGATTTGTCGAGGGCCGCTTCCATCGCGCGCCAGGCCGTCGATAAAGGACTGACGACCAAAGCAGAATTTGGTATCAACCCAGGGTCTGAACAAGTCCGCTTCACCACGGAGCGCGACGGCATCATCAAGACTTTCGAAGACCTCAACGCTAAGATCTTCACCAACGCATGTGGTCCGTGTATCGGCCAGTGGGCGCGTTACAACGACCCCATCAATGCGCCGAAGAACAGCATCATCCACTCCTTCAACCGGAACTTCTCGAAGCGTGCCGACGGTAACCCGAATACCCACGCTTTTGTAGCTTCTCCGGAGATGGTAGCCGCTATCGCGATTGCTGGTCGGCTGGATTTCAACCCAATGACCGACACCCTCACCAACGACAAGGGGGAAGAAGTGATGCTCGACGAGCCAACTGGCTACGAGCTGCCACCAAACGGTTTCGACGTGTTAGACCGTGGCTTCAACGCTCCGGCAGAAGATGGCAGCGGCATCGAAGTGGTCGTAGCACCGGGTTCTGATCGCCTGCAGTTGCTAACCCCATTCGTCCCCATCACCCAGAACGACATGACCGATATGCGCGTGCTGATCAAGGTGAAAGGTAAGTGTACGACGGATCACATCTCCATGGCCGGCCCCTGGTTGAAGTACCGTGGCCACCTCGAAAACATTTCTGAAAACTGTTACACGGGCGCCATCAACTTCTTTAACGAAAAGCCCAATAAGGTATTGAACTACGTAAACAACGATTACGTAGCCGTACCGGAATCCGCAAAAGCTTACCAGGCCAAAGGCATCGGCACCGTGGTCTTCGGTGAGGAGAACCTGGGCGAAGGTTCTTCCCGCGAACACGCCGCAATGGAGCCTCGCTTCCTGGGCGTAAACGCAGTTATCGTGAAATCATTCGCGCGTATCCACGAAACAAACCTGAAAAAGCAGGGGATGTTGGCCCTAACGTTCGTGGATAAAGCTGATTACGACAAAGTACGCCAGGACGACATCGTTACCATCAAAGACTTCGACCAGATGGCCGCAGGCAAAAACCTGACCATTAAGTTGGACCACCACGACGGTACTAACGACGAGTTCGAAGTAGCGCACACTTACAACGCCGCGCAGATCGATTGGGTACGGGCTGGTTCCGCGCTTAATAAAATCCGTGAGGATGTTGCTGCGGGGAAATAGTCAAGCAGTCATGTTGTCAGCTAGTCGTATCGGCTGTTTGACTACATGACTAAAGAAAACCGCCCCGGAACCATTTGGTACCGGGGCGTTTTTTATTTTGGGCAACCTGCAACCTGCAACCTGCAACCTGCAACCTGCAACCTGCCTACAACTTCCGTCCGCCCACCACTTTACCGTTGACGTCTTTGTTGCGCAACCGTTTCAGTGGAATCATTAGGCTAGCGTAAGCATCTGAGGAGTTGACACGCCATTTCTTACCAGAGTAGGTAACGGAGCCACTGCGGCGGTTCCAGTCGGCGGCCATGATCACATAGCGGTTACCAGCTTTGGGATTCGGGCCGAAAACCAGAAAGTTTTCATCGTTGCGTTCGAAGCTGACGGCCATGCGCTGTGTCTTTGGGCTAAAGACGAAGACGCCCGGCGTGTTCCGCTTGAATATGATTTGTTCCACCTCTCGTCCGTCAATGATTTTTACCTGCCCATTGCGAATTTCGGATTTGCCATCGCGCAACTCCCGGGTAAGAACAAGGTCTTCGGATAGGTAGAACTGGATGCGCTTCAGTTCGTCCTCGCTCCAACTCTGATCATCGACTAAGCGCTGCGTCAGCGGGCTGAGTTTAGGGCCACAACTGGAGAAGAGAATGGTGAATAAGGCTAATGCCGTGAGGAGTCTGGTCATGATTAGAAAGTTTGCTTCTGTGCAAATGACGTTGGAACGGGTGGATGGTTAAGTTGTTTTCTCCGGTTTAATGGGAATTTAACTTAAGTCTTAATTTGTGATAAGATGAAAGAGGGAGGTTACAAGAGGGCTGCTAAAGCAGCGGTTGGTGCTCACAGAGGGCAGCGCGGAGGGAGGCACGGAGGGGGCACGGAGGAAACAAAAAGAGACAAACATCACAATTTATAAGCGATATCGTTTAATACCGTCTCGCATGTGCACGACGCTGAAATTCATCAACAAGCCGAGAGAAATATTAGCCAAACGCATGTAGGTCAGAATTTGGGCGGTATCGACGTCTGTCAACTGCTTGATGGATTTTAACTCAACGATGACGCAGTCTTCGACGAGCAAATCGATCCGGTACCCAACCTCAAGATTAACGCCTTCGTAGTTGACAGGCATGGGCTTTTGTCGCTCCACCATTAAACCCTGCTTAAGGAGTTCATATTCCATGCAGGCTTCATAGGCCGATTCTAGCAGCCTCGGTCCTAATGCAGTATGTACTTTAAAAGCCGCGCCTCTAATGGCATAAGTGATGTCATTGATGTCTCGCAAAACGATTTTATTTGCGGCATTGATGAAGACTAAGTATTTGCAATTAAGCAAATATACTACTTTTTGAGGTTTGTTAAGGGTTGGTGCTACTTTTAATGGTGCTTCTCTGTGCTACCTCTGTGCCTCCCTCTGCGCTGCCCCCTGTGAGAACCAAAAAGCTGCTTTAGCAGCCCTTATGCCGCGGCTGCCCTCTGTGGAGAATCCAATGCTACTTTAGCAGCCCTTATGCCGCGGCTGCCCTCTGTGAGAACCCAATGCTGCTTTAGCAGCCTGTGTGCCATGATGTTCTTTGTGAGCAAACTACTGCTTTAGCAGCCTGCCTATTAAACCAACCGCTTAAAAGCCACCATAGTCCCCAAATGCATCGCCTCATGCATGTTATTGAAAGTGAGTGCATCCCCAATATTGGAAAGCGTAACGCCGTAACTGGTAGTGTACTCCTTGAAATTACTAAAGTCAAGCGTCTCAAGATCCGCAACCAGGCGATCGGCACTTTGGGTTAACCCCTCGCCAATCAGACCGTAATCTCCATCAGGGCAGGGCGGCTCGGGTTTGGAGCCTTTTCGGTAACGATTGATAAACTCTTTATCAGAAGGAAGGGGCAGGCCTGCCAGGCCGTAGGTGAGCAGCTCCATCGTAGCAATTACGTGCCCGGCGTTCCAAAGGAGGTTGTTGTTGAAGCCAGCGGGAATTGAGTTGAGCTGGTCAAAATTATAGTTGTTGTAAATGCCCTGGATGTTCTGGCGTGTAGCGCGCAGGTAGGCAATAGCGGTTTGAGTATGTTGATCCATGGCGGAAAGGTAGGAAGTAATCAGGGACCAGGGTTCAGGGTTCAGAATTTAGTTTTCGGTATTCAGCGTTCAGTAATTGAATCCCTGAACCCTAAGTACTGAATCCTGAAAACTAAGTACTGACCACTAAATCCTAACCTCTGGCACCACCAACTTCCGATCCCGATTAAGATCAGGCAGCCTTAGTAAAGCTTGTTGTAAGGGAAGACTGGAACTTGTGCTGTAGAAATTATGGGCGCGGCCGCAGGTGCCAGGTAGAGGATTGAGGAGCAGGGTAGGGGATTGGCCGATCGCTGGCCGGCCCTTTGGGAGCAGTCGCTTGACCTGCCGCGCAGCGGCAGGTGCTGGATCAATGATGGCTACGGCTGGCCCACAAATAGCAGTAATGTCTTCCCTTACCATTGGGTAATGCGTACAGCCTAATACCAGGGTGTCAAGCCCCTCCGTCAGCATCGGGTCAAGAATATCATGAAGTTTTTTCCGCAGTTTAGCACTGCCCGAAACTTCGTTTTCAATGAGTGGAACCAATCCAATGCAAGGATTTTCGAATACGGGACGATCAGTGAGGTACCGCACTTTTAGTTTCTGATAGCGTGGGCTGTTCAGTGTTGCATAAGTTGCAAGAACACCAACGCTGCGGCCGGAGGCGGCCGGTTTTACTGCAGGCTCCAGGCCAACAAACGGTATTTCGGGAAATTCCTCCCGTAGTGTATCTATTGCAATGCTGGTCGCCGTATTACAGGCCACCACGATCATTTTTGCGCCAGCAGCGATGAGCGCCCGGGTGATCTTTCGGCTCCGCTCCAAAATCTCGTTGGCTGGTCGGGGGCCGTAGGGCGCATAGGCGTTGTCCGCTACGTAAAGCAACGATTCCGCAGGCAACAGCCTACAAACAGCATCGGCGACCGAAAGGCCGCCGATGCCGGAGTCGAAGACTCCGATGGATGCAGTAGATGCAGGTTGCAGTAGTTGCATTCGTTACGGGTGGTTAAATTCCAGTGGATACAGAAGTAGTAGCGTCATAGATGCTGCAACGACTGCCACCTCTGCAACAAGGCTTACAGTCCGAGCTTAGCCCGAACTGCGGCGCTCACGTCAGAAGCCTCTTCACCGTAAAGCAGTACCTGCTGGTCAAAGATGAACTGGTAGCCACCTTCTTCTGCAACGGCCTTGATGGCTTCGTTGACGGAATCATAGATGGGCTTTAGCAGCTCAGCACGCTTTTCCTGTAGGTCGCTGACCATGGTCTGCTCAAACTTACCGATTTCCGTTTGGCGAGCTTCCAGTTTGGTAGACTCTTCTTGCTGTTGCTTTGGGGTGAGCTCACCCTTAGCAGCCAGGTCCTGTAGTGCAGCAACATCAGTCTGAAACTTTTCGACCATACCCTGGCCTTTCTTCTGCATTTGCTTCTGCATCGCTTCCAGGTTGGATTCGGCAGCTTTCATTGCGGGGAGTTCGGCCAGAATGGCGGTAGAGTTAACGTAACCGAATTTCTGAGCGGAGGCAGTTGCCGTAGCAGCAAATACCATTACAGCCACGAGGGCGAGTTGGAGAAACTTTTTCATTTGTTCTAATTGAGTAGTTATCGTTTAGCGGGCGCAAAGATAGTAAGAATGTTGTACCGACTAAAGATGACGAATGTTATGTCCTTAGTTGGAAAGGACGGGGGATTATTTTCAAAGTGGTTGCAACCTGCAACTAGTTTTTCAATGCACGGAGAATGTCGTCCGTCTTGTCGTAAGTATCATTGGCGAAGATGATGCCTGCGCTACCTGCACGGTCGAAGATGAAATCGTAGCCACGGGTGGAGGCATACTGCTCAACGGCTTCGTAGATGGCGTCCTGGATGGGCTTCACCAACTCCTGGCGGCGCTGGAAAAGGGAGCCTTCCGGGCCAAAGCGGTCGCGCTGCTTCTTTTGTACCGCCTTTTCCTTGGCGATGATTTCTTCTTCCCGCTGAGCGCGCTGCTCTTCGGTCAACAACACCTGCTCAGCCTGGTACTTGTTGTACATGCCTTTGATGACGTCGTATTCCTGATTGATTTCTTGCTGCCACTTGGCGGTAAGCTGATCCAGTTGTTCCTGGGCGTCCTGATATTCGGTGATGCTGCTCAGGATGCGCTCCATGTCGATGGAGGCAATTTTTTGAGCACTGAGGCTGGCTCCGAAGCCAAATAAGGCGATCAGGGCAACAATAAGAGTGGTACGGATACGCATGATTGTGATTCTTTTAGGGTCCAAAAGTAATTCCGGCACCGGGCCGTCTGACCATATAGACGCTCCCAGCAGGACGAAGTTACGGCATTGGCATAGTTTTAAGAATTGGCCTTTGCACGTAACTGGTTGTTTATCATACAACTGTACCGAAACGAAAGGAAATCGAACTTAGGGTGTTTAACGTAAAATTAACGGGTTGGAACTGAGGAAGGGGCCTGTGTTGAGTGCTTTTTACCCTTAAATATGGCCGAAGGAGGCTTTGCTTTGCCTCCACCCTGCTTCTTGAATCCACTTCTTGCACCTGCGGCCGCGCCTCCTGAAGAAAGTGCTGGAAGGCAACTTTACAGGCAAGGTGTGGCAAAAATCTATCTACACTCCAACACAACCTTCCGCTCCGTTCTGCGTATAAACAAGCGAACAAAAACTCAAACAACATGGCCCTCAAAGCAGGAGACAAAGCCCCACTCTTTACCCTACACGCCGAAGACACCAAAGAAGTATCCCTGAGCGATTACTCCGGACGAAACCTCGTCGTGCTCTTCTTCCCTCTTGCCTTTACGGGCGTATGTACCACTGAGTTGTGCACCATGCGCGATTCCCTGGCCGACTTCAACGGAATGGATACCGACATCATCGCCATCAGCGTTGACTCGCCATTTACGCTGGCGAAGTTCAAGGAAAGCGAAAAACTGAATTTCCCCTTGCTCAGTGATTTCAACAAAGAAGTAAGCCGGCAGTACGGCTCCCTCTACGATACCTTTGTCTTCGGGATGGAGGGCGTCAGCAAGCGTTCTGCCTTTATTGTTGACGGTGAAGGCATCATTCGCTACGCCGAGGTGCTGGAATCAGCCGGAGATTTACCTAACTTTGCAGCAATCAAGGAAACTTTGAGCGGCCTTTAGCCGTTTGCCATAAAGTAAAATATTGCCAACCAGTATGTTATACGCGCACGACGGACAAGGTCAAGAGGACGTCTTACTTGAAGAAGATATCGAAACAGGTACCGGTGAACCGGCTGATCTCATTGTCTATAACGATGACCACAACACCTTTGATTGGGTGATGAAAAGTTTTGAGGAAATCCTCGGCCACTCTTCAGCGCAAAGTGAACAACTGGCGTTGCTGATCCACTTCAAGGGTAAAGCTACCGTGAAATCGGCCGCCATGGCCGAACTGCGGCCTAAGCGCGAAGCCCTCGTTGATCGTGGCCTTTCGGCAACCATCGAAGGAAGGTAATTTTAGTCAAGGAGTCCAACAGTCCGGGAGTCAAGCAGTCAGATAGTTTGTCAGACCTGCTCCCTGACTGTTTGACCCCCTGACTCCCTGACTGTTTGACTCCTCCTAATGCCCCTTTTTCGCCTCGACCCCCAATTCCCCGAACTCTTTCCTGATCCCCTGCAGACCAATGGGCAAAACCCCGCTTGTTTTGGAGGAGATCTTAGCCCCGAACGATTATTTAATGCCTACCGACTAGGTTACTTTCCCTGGTTTACCGAAGGGGAACCCATTCTGTGGTGGCACCCCGACCCACGTTTCGTCCTCTTTCCGGAGAAGTTGAAGGTGAGTAAAAGTATGCGGCCTTACTTCAACCAGGAGAAGTATACCCTCCGTTACGATACCAGGTTCCGGGAAATAATGAACGAATGTCGTGAAACTTATCGCCCCGGCCAGTGGGGTAGCTGGATCACCGAGGACCTTATTGAGGGGTACGTAGGGCTACACGAAATGGGTATTGCACACAGCGTGGAAGTTTACGAAAACGACGAATTGGTGGGGGGGCTCTACGGGCTGGCACTAGGGAAAGTGTTTTTCGGAGAAAGCATGTTTCACCTGCGGCCTAATGCAAGCAAGTTTGCCTTTATTTCTATGGTCCGAAAACTTCAGGAGGAAGGCTTTCGCCTCATTGATTGTCAGCAGGAAACGGCTCACCTGAAGTCTTTAGGCGGGGAAGCCATCTCCCGCGAGACTTTTCTTGAGCTGATCGGGATGATTGACGAAGAAGAAACGATGCGGGGGAAGTGGACGGTATAAAAGAAAGCGGGCCCGCAGGAAATTTCCTACGGACCCGTTTTTACTATTGGTTGAAGTGGCTAAAAAAGCTTATTTCATCTTTAGTGACGCTTCGTTCAGGCGAACGTAGTCCATGTTGCCAGCGGCTTTAGCCAGCTCCAATGACTTGGTGAAAGCCTCCGTAGCTTCTTTTTTCATGCCCAAAGTTTCCAGGATGATGCCGGCGCGGCGAACCATCCAGTAGCGCTGGTTGTCACCAGCCATCTCGTTGGCCTTCGTGATGTAGGTAAGTGCGTCCTTCATGTTGTCCATATCACCGGAATCAGAAAGGAAGGTGGCAGCCTGGTAGTAATCGTTCATACTTGGGCCAGCCATCACCTGCTTGATCTGGGTCATTACGGCTTCCTTAGCATTGGTTTTTACGGGCAGGGCAGCCATGGCATTTCCCCACTTCATCACGATGTCGGCACCGTCCATAGTGTAATTCTGTACGTCGATGGTGAACGTCTCAACGGGCCCGGCAGTAGGCATTGCCTTAGCCATAACGGTGGCGGCTGGTGCCTTTTTTACGTAGCTGTTCCAGCTGCCGCTTTCGTAAGGGAAAAGCATTACCTCCCACTTGTCGGCCATAGGCTTGGTGAGGACGGCGTAGTCGCCTGCCGCAAGTTCAGCACCCGCAACCATTACGTCGTCGGTGAAAGTGAATTTAGTGGCCTGGTTGGCACCTGTACGCCAGATTTCGCCGTAGGGAACGAGGCCCTTCGTGCCAAAAATTTCGCGCCCCTTCATGCCGGGACGGCTGTAGGTAGCGTGGAAATCGGTGAGGCCTATCTTGGTTTCCACCTTAACGGTTGGTGAAGCCGAAGGCATGGTTACTTGTGCAGTAAGGCCCGCAGTGAAAAGCAGGGCCATGGTGGCAAACGCCAGAGTGAATAATTGCTTGCGCATAGGTTGGTATATTGGTTTGTCTCGGTAAAGTTACCGTTTGAGTAAAGTCGCTTGTGCCCGTTTTGTTCATTATATCAGAGAAGGCACCTGTAACTTGAAACCTGCAACCTGAATACTCCCTACCTTTCGGCATGCGAATTTCTCCCCGCCTCCGTCGTTGGCTCATTGGCCTTACTTTATTGATCGTTGTGTTGTTTGCTGCCTTTCTGTGGTTGCGCCCTCTGCTGCACATCGGTTCGGGATACGCGGCGAAGCACGCGTGTAGTTGCCATTTCCTGCAGGGACGGGAATTAGCGGAGATCAGCGAGCATGACCTCAACTTTTCGGTACTGGGCCTTGTCGGCCTAAGTAAGGAGGGGCAGGAAGTGCGGTCTTCTTTTTTTGGGCTGGTGCCCCGTAGGGCTGTTTTTCGGGAAGGAGTTGGTTGTACGCTGATCAATGATGAAACGAAGCCGCTGGTGAGTGTTCAGGGCGGGGCCGCAGGTGCGAAAAGTAAGGATGAAAGAGCAGTGGTAGCTGGCCCCGTTGCGCTGACCAAAGCGTTGGATTTTGGCATGGCGCCGGTCCCCGGCGGCGGCGCACGAGGACTCGTCATCATGCAGGATGGTAAGATCATCGCCGAACGCTACGCCCCCGGCTATGACCAAGATACACGCTTGCTGGGTTGGTCAATGACCAAGACACTGACGGCGATGCTGCTGGCCCATGCGCTTCAGCAAACCTCCCCTGCACCTGCGGCCGCGCCCAAAAAACTAACTGCCCGAAACCATCTCTTCCCGGAGGTATGGACCGACAGCTCCCGCGCCGAGATCACCATCGCAGACCTCCTGCACATGAATTCAGGCCTGGCCTGGAACGAAGCCTACGGCAGCCTGTCCGACGCCACCATCATGCTGCACGAACACGCTGATATGGTTGAATATGCCTACACCGCGCCTTCAATTGCTCTCAGAAATACCACCTGGAATTATTCCAGCGGGACCACCAATATCCTTACCCAATTAGCCGATGAGGAACTACCCGATCTCACCATTCAAGAACAACTGGCCTCGCTCTACGCCAAAATTGCGCCCAGTCTACTCATCGAGCCGAGCCAATCGGGCCTGCCCGTCGGCAGCTCCTACGGCTGGGCTACCGCCCGCGACTGGGCCAACCTCGGCCAATTCATGCTACAAGACGGTGTCTGGAATGGTGATACCTTAATTTATCCCGGTTGGATCGACTATCTGCAACAACCCGCTGCGGGTTCAGAAGGTACCTATGGCGCCCAAACCTGGCTGCCCGGCCCCGACATGCCCTCCCTGCCCAAGGATGCCTTCATGATGCGTGGTTTTCAGGACCAGCGGGTATTCATTATCCCATCCCGGAATTTAGTGATTGCCCGGCTTGGGCATGGGGTGGATAAGTCTACGGATTTCGATGGGCTGGTGAGTAGATTGATAGATGTGATCGATTAGCTTCGCTGCTACTTCGTGGTAATAGTGCTACCGCGAGGGAGAGTTCACTTCGTTCGTGGACAAGGGAAGCAAACATTGTCTTGCGGTAGCATAATCAAGAATCGAGAATTCTACGAACGAAGTGAGCTCACCCATGCGGAAGCGCTATCAATCTACCAGCGCAAAGCGCGTCTATCAGGGCGAAGCCCGTCTATAAGAAAACGAGCGCAGTAAGTTTTCGTCTGCACCGCGGTTACCGCGGAACTTCGATGGCCCGCACAATCTCCGAAATAACGTCCTTAGCTCCAAACCCTTCCATTTCCCGTTCCGGGGTAAGGATGATCCGATGATTGAGTACGGGGAAGGCTACTTGTTGGATGTCGTCAGGGGTGACGAAGTCCCGGCCAGCCAGCGCAGCAACGGCTTTGGACAGCCGGAGAATTGCCAGAGAGGCACGCGGACTGGCACCGAGGTAAAGGTCGGGGTGCGTTCTGGTACGATGCACCATCGCAGCGATGTAGTCAAGTAATTCGTCACGGATGAAGACCTTCTCCACCAGCGCACTGTACTTAGCCACCAGTGCTTTTGTGAACACGGGTTTGACGTCCTCCTGCTGCAACTGACGGAAGTCGCTCCGGAAACGGTAGAGGATTTCTTTTTCTTCTTCCTGGTCGGGGTAGTCGATGACGATCCGTACCAGGAAGCGATCGAGCTGAGCTTCCGGCAGGCGATAGGTACCTTCTTGCTCGATGGGGTTTTGGGTGGCAATTACGAAGAAGGGGTCTTCCATCGAATAGGTGGTCCCGTCAACGGTCACCTGTTGTTCCGCCATCACTTCAAATAATGCCGCTTGTGTCTTTGCTGGTGCCCGGTTGATCTCATCAATCAGGACGATGTTGCTGAATACGGGGCCTTGGGTAAACTGAAATTTGGAATCGGCCATATTGAACACCGTAGTACCGGTCACATCACTGGGCATGAGGTCGGGCGTAAACTGAATCCTGGAGTAATCGGCCGCTACGGTCTTGGCCAATAATTTGGCGATCATCGTTTTTGCGATGCCGGGAACGCCTTCCACTAAAACATGGCCGCCCGCCAATAAAGAGGCGATCAGCAGGTCAATAAATTCCTTTTGCCCCACAATCAGTTTGCCGATTTCAGCCCGGACACTAACGGCCGCCTCCCTAAGCTCTTCCAGGTCAATACGATCTGCAGGCGCCATTCCCGAAGAGATTTCGGGTTCCGGCATTTCCTCAGGAATAAGTTCCCCGAGAGATTCATCGGAGGGGGGGGCATAATTTTCGGGAGCGTTCGGTTCCGGAGTTTGGCCAGTGATTTCGTCTTCGGGCATCATGTTTAATAAATCTTGAAGTGGAAGGTAGTTTTTTAGGAATTTCTTGTCGTTCTTAACGATCGTATAAAGGCTCGATTGCGCGGAAGAAACGAACCAACTCGTGATCTTCGAGGTGCTTCCTGTTTTGCACGATCCGAATCTCTATTAAGGCTCTTTTGATGGTGTCCTCGGGAGAGCCGATCAATTCTGCCAGGTTCTCGGGAGGAGGTTCGTTGTCTTTCCAACGAACACCGTACCGATCCTGGAGATGAAACCGTAGGCTGGTCAGCTCTTGTCGGGCCAACGCAATGTGGTGCCCTTTCTGAAAGACCAGTCGGCTGATGGTATCGATGAACCGCTTGCTTGAATTCTCCCGTTTATGGATAATCGGGATAATCCTTTGGCGGCGTTTGCCCCGGAAAACAACATAAAGGAAGGTGGTGAATAATAAGGTATACCAGGCAAGGGCCAAAGGGCCTTGCTCCTGGATGTAGCTGAGGGCTTCGTTTCCGGTAAGCAGGTTTCGTCCGCCGTTGTAGCTGCGTTGGTTGTTGCGGGCATTTTGCTGGTTACGTTGGCGGGCAACGGTTGGCGGAACCCGGCTGGCTTCATCCCAGTAGACTGGCCCTTCCCCGATGATCGCAAGGCAGGCTTCGGCGTAGGCATACTGCAGGCTGTCTACAAGGTAGTAGTTGGTGAAAAACACCGGATTGGTGTGAAAGTAGAAATTCCCTTCCCCCCAATTCAACCGGGTGAAGTTGATGTTGAACTCTCCGATGGTACCAATGGCCTCATTGTCGAGGGCTTCGTCACAAAGCATGCCGCCGTTTAAGTAGAAGGTGGCCTTATTATGTGGCTCATAATCATAGACGTTGTAGACCTCGTAGGATTCGTCGGTAGTACTTAATTGAAAGGTTACGGTGTCCAGCTGTTCGCTCAGTATCCTTTCGTTGTCGTCATAGAAATTATAGTAGCAGTCGTTGCTGAAAAGATGGGTCGATAGGTCCTCCGGGAGGTCGTAGGCAGCGATAAAGGCGGAGTTTCCTCGTTCAACGAAGTCGAGGAGTTCCGTTACGGAGTTCTCGGTATAGTAGGCATAGTTGCCGATGAAAATGTAGTTCCCTGATTGAGCGTCGACTTCTTTGAGTGCAGACAGGCTGTCTTTTAGGAACACAAGCCCTTCTGGCCTGGCCTCCATCAGCTCATAAAGAGCGTATAGATCAAACGGCTGCTTTTTATCGTAGCGGTAGGTTTCCGTCCAGGTAGTGAAACACCCGGAACATCCGGAGGTAAACAGAACCACCAGTAAGTAAAACACCCAGCTTGAAGTGCGGCCGTTAAACATATGGATCAGGTTTAGCGGTGGCGGCCTGAATGGCGGCGTTAAGGGTAGTGAATTTTCCGTAAACCAGGCGATAGCCCAGGCGCTCAATGGGGTACTTTCCGTACCAGAATCTTTCGTAATCAACGGTAACCTCCCGAAAATCTTCCAGGAATGCGGTGCCCCGCAGCTGTTGCTGGTAATCCCGGTTGCTGAAATCCCGGCGGTACTTGATCAATCCACCATCCTGAAGTTCTTTGAGAAGTTGAATGTAGAGCAACCTTACGGCTACGTCGTACTGGCCTGCACGTTCAGCCCTTTCTAACAGGCTTAAGGATACCCCCTGGGCAACGAGCACTTCTTCCTCAAGGTCATCAATATTTATCTCATCTTGTTCCTCTTCGTCTCCGCGTGTCCGCTTGCGCATTTCCACATCGCCAAGGATACGGAAAATCAAAAAACCCAGCCCCGCCAACAAAATCACAAGAATAACGATCGAGGTCCCGTTGGAAAGATCAAAAGACCAATTTTCGTAGGCCTCAAAATCCCACCAATCTTCTACATCTTTTTCCTGTTCTTTCTCTTTCTGCTTGTCTTGCTCGTAGGAAAGATCTTCTCTCAGTTCCTGGTGCCGCTCCTCCGGGAATATCGGGCTGGGCAGGTCTTCTTGCGCCATAAATGTAAACGGAGCGAGCAACAAAAACAGCATCCAACTATTACGAAACAACTCCCTCCAACGAAGGAGTTTATGGCGGGAAACGAAATGAAAATGATGGGCTGAATGCATGTAATTGTTCGGGAGGGATGAAGATAAGGGATGGAAAGGAATTCAACTCTGATATGGCATTTTTAGACGTACTAATTTATTTTCATTGGCCTCTTCATTGTATCCCCCAAATAATGCATGTTGTCATCTAATTTCAGGATTTATGTCAACGAACTACAACATGTGGCCAAATTTTCGCATTATTGCTAAGAATTTTTCACCATAAATCGTCGGGCACAAAAAACGTAACCCGACACAATCCACATACCTTATGAGCAAGTTTGATGAAAAACTAGCCACTTACGAGGCTGGACTTAAGAAACTCGACGCAAAGGCAGACATGGATCTGCTACGTAAAGTAACCAAAGGTCTTGGCCCATCCATTTACAACAACGACAGCAACAAAGTAGCTTGCAGCCAGAAGTCTGAGCTCGACCGTGTTGTCACCAACTTCTGCGTTAAAAAACTGGGTGCTACCGCCGCCGCTGGAGAAGCTGCCGTACAAGCTGTTTGTGCTGCCTACACCGAACGCGCCAAGCACCGCGCCGTATTTTACTACATGGTGGTAAAAGAACTGGGCAAGGAAAGCGTTTACGCTTAGGTCTTACCCTTCAGAGGACTGTCTTAGACATCCCCACATCGGTCAAAGCCCGGCGGAACTTCGGTTCCCCGGGCTTTGTCGGTTTTAGCGATGCTTGTGTTTTAGGTAGTTTTACACCTGGTGGCCAAGCCAACTAGTGGATGAATTCACAATTACTTGACCGTTATTCCTTGCCTTTTAGCACCGTGACTTCGTTGCTGAAATTCTCATTTAGCTATGGCTAAAATCCGGTTTCAGCGCCTTGCCACGGCACGAAAATCCTGCGGACTAAACGGCCAGATAATTATGAACTCACCCACTAGTGGCCCCGTTCATGTCATCAGCGGTCAAAACCCGCCGACCCTAATGCTACAGTTTCACCCTGACAAAACCCTATTGTTTGATGATGCTGCGACTTAGCAAGTTGCCACCCTGGTCGGTCAAGAGCAGATAGTACGTGCCTGAGGGCTGATCCAATAAAGAAATTCGTGTTCGCTCACTAGTGCTCTGTCAAGCCGATCTTGTCACATTAACTGCGGCGTCTTTTACCCGCTGGCTGCGTTGCTTGAATCCTCATTTAGCTACGGCTAAACTCCGGTTCAAGCGCCTTGCCCGCAGGCAAAATTCACCAGCATTTA
>JBGCFZ010000010.1:0-49032 GCA_045110355.1 Lewinella sp.
GTTTAGTCCGCAGGATTTTCGTGCCGTGGCAAGGCGCTGAAACCGGATTTTAGCCATAGCTAAATGAGGATTTCAGCAACGAAGTCACGGTGCTAAAAGGCAAGGAATAACGGTCAAGTAATTGTGAATTCACCCACTAGCCTTAGGGTTCGTCTCCCTCAGCCGGCAGACGAACTTTTAGTCCGGCTTCGCCAGGCCAAAAAGGATTCGGCTGACGGCCGGACCTAATGAATGGTCTTTTGTCGTTTAATACCGATTATTTTTTTCAGTTAGTTCTTAGTTACAAAGGGTGCTGTGCTGTTTCGCAATTCTACATTATTCTATGGGCTCGTCAGCCGAATTCTTTTCAACGCCTGGCGTAGCCAGCGGTGAAAAGTTCGTCTGCCGAGTTTGGAAGACTATAGATTGTAAGCAACTAAAACAGACGGGGCCCTACTTACTTCAGGCGTACGGTGCCAAAGATAATCTTACCAAGGCGCTCAAACCGGAGCTTAGCCGTAGCTAAGTGAGGATTTGAGTAACGTAGCCAGCCGCTAATAGCCGCCGCAGATATGTGTCGTAATTGGCTTGACTAAGCACTAGTAATCTGAATCATCTTATCCTCCACCAGCCGAACCAGGTCGATATAATGTTGGGTACGCTTGGTTTCCCGATCGCGCTGTAGCGGAAGGTCGACGTGTACATGCTCGGTAAACCGACTGGGTGCCGGTTTCATCATGTAGATGTCGTCAGCGAGGTAGACGGCCTCCGGGATGTCGTGGGTAACGAAGACGATGGTGGGGTGGATGCTGTGCCATATTTCCATCAGCAGGTCCTGCATTTGCAGTCGGGTATTTATGTCCAGGGCACCGAAGGGTTCGTCCATCAGTAGGATGTCCGGGTTGGCGATGAGGGACCGGGCAATGGCCACGCGTTGTAACTGACCTCCGGAGAGGGTAGGGTACTGGGCGAATTTGTCTTCATGACCAGCTAGGCCAACCAGTTCGATCATCTCCCGGGCACGCGTCTCCCGTTCCTTGGGGTCAACGCCCTGGTATTCGAGCGGGAGGGCTACGTTTTCCAGCACTGTCCGCCAGGGAAGGCTGGAGTATTGTTGAAACACCATCCCGACGCGCGGGGCTTCCTCAATGGGTTTGCCCTTAACGAGGATGTTGCCCTCGGTGGGGCGCTGGAGACCGGCGATGTAGCGTAGGACGGTGCTTTTTCCGGCGCCGGAGGCGCCGAGGATAACGACGAATTGCCCCTGAGCGGGCTTGTCTTCCACCAGCAGATCTAAACCGTCGATGATGAAGTTCTTCCCCCCGTCGTAAGACTGGCGGATGCCGCGTAGTTCGATGATGTTTTCTTGGTGGGTGTCGGTAAAATCTGGCATTGGAGGATGGGATGGTGGACGAAATGTTGTAGCTGAGGACTTTTTAATATTCGGACATTCGAGCATGCTCGAATGTCCGAATACGCGAAGGTTAAGAGGAGACTACCCCGTTCCCACCGCCCCCCGCAGCTTAACCTCTCCAAAAATAATCAATACCACTGCTGCAGCCACAATGATCCCAACGATAAAGCCCAAGATTGGGACAACACCAGTAAAGGCCTGTATTAGCAGTAATAGCATCACTACGCCAAGGATGATCAGGAACCCTGTGCGCGTTTCCCGCAAACCTGGAGAAACAGACTTTACGTCGCGATAGGGGAACAATCGGCGATTCATGTAGGCAAAGAGTTGATCCTGGAGATAACCGATGATAACAATGGTGATGAGTACGGCAAAGACACCGGCCACGTTGCCCTGCCGACCCAGGATGTAACTGAGTGAGCCCAGCCCGTCGTCGCGATAATACACCTCTGCGATGATGATGTAGGTCCAGCTAATGGCCGTAAGTACCCGGATGTCGTCGATCAATTTGCTCAATACGGCCGGTACGTAAACGGATTTTACTAGTTGCCAGTCGCTGGCACCCAGCGTGTAGGCCGTTTTGAGGTACACATCTTCGGTCTCCCACAGCCGTTGCATGACGACCGGCAGGAGGTAGACCAGAATACCAAAAGCCAGGAAGCTTACCTTCATGGCTTCCGATGCTTCGGGGCGGAAGATGATCAGGAAAATAGGGGTTAGTGCCGTAAGTGGGACGTACCGTAGTGTGTCTATCTGCCTGCTGAACATCGCCTTGGCCACTGGACTAATGGCAATGGGGATGCCGATCAGCAGGGCGAAAAAGACCGCCCAGAAATATCCCTGGAGGTTGCGCCAGACGGATACCTTCGCATGATGCAACAGGCTTTTATTTACGGAGGTCTCCGGAGGGCTGATCAGCCCTGGAATGGCACCGATTACTTTTTGCGGTGGGGGTAATAGTGGGTAAACTTTATTAAAGTTCTCTGCGGTGGCGAAAGCGATGGAGTCTTTGGCAATCAGTGTTTTGCGCAGCGCGATCGAGTCGGGGTCCGTACTCAGGCTGGAGGGCATCCGGGAATTTTGGTAGCCAACTGGTGCCTGCACGGAAAGCTGCTCAGCGAGCAGCCACCACAGGAGCAGGAACAAGACCAGGCCAGCAATGGCCAGTAGTGTTTTCTGAAGTTTGGAAAAGCGGTAAGGGGCGTCCAGTAGGGACATGGGCTTGTGGTTAAATCGTTAGTCTGGTCATGAACTTGCCAGATCAGGTGGAGGCGAAAGGTAGTGGTTTAGGTTGAAAGCACAAACGGAAGCAGCCACTGATGATCCTCAGGGCGCGGCCGCAGGTGCAAAATAAGGGGTAAAGGAGCAAGGGAGGAAAGGAGAAAGCGAGCTATTTCAACTGGTGGTAGCTGACACGAGCGCTAGCGAGCATTCGAGCAGGTCGTAAGAACTTTGTATTACAGGCCTGGTTGGGGCGGCTGCGGTGGTTAACGCAGGTAAGGCTATTCACGGCTTTTTAAAACCGATCTCTTTGCACCTGCGGCCGCGCCACCTACTTTGAGAAAGAACCGAAAGCACTACCAGACTACCAGACTACCAGACTACTTTTGCGCTTCCCATGCAAAGCATATTCTCTTATTGGTTCTTTCGTGTCACTTCTGCCTATCATTGGTACGTTGGTGCCCGAACGCGTTATGACGTGCACAGTCCTCATCTTGTTGAATTTTTGCGCGAGGTCTACAATGATGACCGACACTACCACGCCTTCGATCTTATTCGATCCGTGCGTGCCTTCTGGCGCAGGAAATCAGGTACAGTTAAACTGCGTGCCCTGGGGGCACCAAGTAAAACCACCCGGAAAAACGAACGCTCCGTCAGTTCACTTGTAGCCACCAATGCCATCGATGATCAATGTGGGAGATTGCTTTTCCGGCTTGCCATCTGGCTGGAAGCGGAGGATATCCTCGAGTTTGGTACCAACGCCGGTATCTCGACCCTTTACCTCCACGCCGCTAACACCCGTGCCCGCCTGGATACTGTAGAAGGAAACCCTGATGTCGCTGCCCTTGCCCGGGAGACCTTCGCCAAAGCTGGCACCGGTCCCGGCCTTCGCGCCCACGTCAGTCTCTTTCAGGATTGGCTAGACCAACAACCTCAGACGAGCGCAGCGAGCATACCCCTGCGGAAGCCAATCAAGCATCACCTGTCGAGCATCGAGCATCAAGCATCCCTTGAGCCCCTGGATATCTTCTTCCTTGACGGTGACCACCGTGAGCAACCCACGATCGACTACGTCAATCAACTCCTGCCGCGAACCACCGAAAACTCCGTTTTCGTGATCGCTGATATCCACTGGTCCCCTGGCATGGAACGTGCCTGGGAGGCCCTGAAACAACTGCCGGAAGTCACTGCCTCCGTCGATGTGTACCATTTCGGATTACTCTTCTTCAAACCCGGGATTAACAAGGTCCATCTCAGCTTGATCCGGACCCGTTTCAAGCCCTGGAGGCTGGGGTTCTTTAGCTAATTGCTTGTTTGGGGTTCCGGGAACTGCAAATCATCGATTATCAGTTTCCAAAAACCCAAACAAGCTCTATTAACAGGACGCAGCGACCAGATGCGGTAGCCCTCTACCACTTGTGCACCTACTTGCTGTTTTTAGTTTCAATGGCATTAAAGTCCAAGCCTGGTGCCAAAGAGGTGGCACCGTATTTAAGTCGTTTGGAAACGACCAATCTGATGGCCGGACTAAAGAGGAAAATCATCGGTTGGTTTTCGTAAATGATTTCTTGAAAGCGCCGGTACAAGGGGTCGCGGTCACTGGCTTTCATTGTTCCTGCAATCTGCTTGATGAGCCGGTCAGCTTCCTTATCGGCAAAACCACTCCGGTTACTGCCGGCGGGCGGTACTGAGTGGGAGGCCCAAACCTGGGTGAATTCATCCGGGTTAGGTTCCATGCCCATACCTAGTAAAGACATGGTGAAATTACCTCTGTCTAACTCATCATACAATGCTTTAGGGGCTTGTTGGACGACTTCGATATCTACCCCTACTTCCTTGGCCCATTCTGCAACGAGCGCGCCTACTGATGCACTTGTCGCGGAAGGAAATACCAGGAATTGCATGCTGAGTTCTTGTCGGCTACCATCGATGTCTTTGTCGAGCGTACCATCTCCGTTCGTGTCTTCCCAGCCGGCAGCAGTCAATAATTCTTCTGCTTTCGCGGGGTCGTAATCAATGTTGGGAAGGCCAGCATGATAGCTCTTGCCGGTAAGGACCGGACCATTAACCCGGGTAGCCAGGCCTGGCAGGAGTTGATCAATGAGTACATCCACGTCAACCAAATGGGCCAGCGCCCGTCTGGTTTTAGCGTCGCGCAACAATGGGTGTTGCTGGTTAAATAGTATGCCGAAATAATTGGTGCTGTTAACGGTGGTAAAATCAAACCGTTGGTTGAGGTAGGCATCATCCCGAACTTCTTTGAACTGATCAACACCAAGGTTCATGACTACGTCAACGAGTTCGTCGCGGAGTGCATTAGTCATGGTGTTTGCGTCAGGGATAAAGTCAAAAATGATCTTATCCGGCTTGCCCATCAACGCAGAGGAACGATCGTTCTTTGCCCAGTAATTCTCCCGCAGTTTGAGGGTCATTCGTTGGCCGGAGGTCCACTCTTCCAGTTCATATGGGCCACTGCCAACGATTTTGTCGGGTTCAGTCGCAAGTGCTACATCCTGAAAGGATTCGGCAAACTTCTTCAGGTCTTCGTTGGTCTTGGCTATTTGCTCTGCTTTCCGTTGGTTGGTCAAGTCGCTGAGGCTGACGTTGCGGAGCAGGTGATCAGGATCATAGGCATACTCCGGGTAGATCACGGTGGCACCGATGGACTGCTGTGCCAGGATGTATGGGGTGTTCGTCACTACCCGAAAACGACGTTCGTTGTTCGGGCTGGTCACGATGTTGGAGATGTTGTACAAATAAGTCCGGTAAGGGCCAGCTTCTACCAATGGGTTCATAATTGCCTTGAAGCTGAATACCACGTCGGCAGCAGTAACGGGAAGGCCATTCGGCCAGGTCGCCCGCTCATCAATGAGGTAAGAGTAAGATACTCCTCCACCTGGTTCTTTACGAATGTCAGGCACGCTGGCCAGCAAAGGTATCTCTTCGAAAGTTTCAGGGTCCAATTGAGTCAGGGTATGGAAGATGAGCTCATGGACGTGCCGGGCCGCAGCCTGGATGGTCAGCACGGGATTTAAACCCGCAGGTTCTACCCTGGTCGCAACGCGCAGGATATTGTCCTTATGCTTGAAATCAATACTAGCGGCTGCTTCTTCAGTTTGCACCGAATCCTTAGGGGTAGACTCACACGCAAAGAAGACCGCTGCCATCAATAGGCAGAGGAATAATCGAAAATTCATGGGATTTGTGTTTGGTAGGTAAATACTCTCAGTTGGTGAAGATAGGCCGTAGGAAGTATTTAGTGTTAATCTGCCTGTTTTTTTGATGGGATGCTCTGGCCAGTTAAGTGGATGGTTTTTCCTGGCTGCGTAACAACATCCGTTTTTCGGAACTAAAAAATACAGCTTCGAGTAGCGTAATGTTATGGTATCACCATTTAGGCTGAATACCCGGAGCGTAGGGGTGGCTTTGGCCCTGGTAGTACTCCAGGGTTTTCGCCGGGGCAGCAATCCCTTTGGGTAGAGGCCTGCCGGATGCACTACTGAAGTAGGCCAGGCAAGCGTCACGCCACCACTTTGCCTCTTGTTGCTGGATGGCTAAATGTTGACTAACGTGATGAAAGCGGCCTGCGTCGAGATGGTCTTCCAACTCTGCCCACAAGGCCCGGATTGCTATTACTTCATCCACACCACTTTGATATTTGAGGACAAGCTCCCGCCATAAGCTGTTCCCGTTGGGAAGGGTGAAATCCCAGGACAAACGATGAAACCAGAGTAAGAATTCCGGCGGACAAGTAGCCGCATCAGTAAATTGTTGGGCAAAAGCCGTTGGATACTGACTCAGGGCCTGGCTACCCGTTATTTTTCGATCAAAGCCAATACTGTCCCGGGTTGCACCGTGGTAGTAGTATGGGTTCCAGTCCGCACGCCCAAGGTTGTTTACCCAGGGGCCGGGGCCATAATGGTGGTCCGTCGCCATGATGTGGTGTAGGCCCATAGGGGTCATGTAATTGACACAGGCAGGGTAGGAGCGCGTAAGTATTTGTGTGATTTTGGTAGTTACCTCAGGCTTATGGTTAAAGGTGAGTGTGGCCCATTCCTCAAAAATGCTCTTTGCGTCTAATTCCGGCGACCAACTGAGACGCCCCAACGCATACCAATCCGCCTGTCCAAACAGGTGGCCGGTCCAGTTGCGGGCGGTACCAATATTGCTTACACCAGCGATCCCCGCCACGAGTTGACGAAGCTCTCCACCTTCCTGTGTCGGATAGAGGTCTGTATCCAGAACCTCCTCGTACATGCTGGCCAGGCCGACAAGGTGCGTACCCTGTCCCAAGTACTCCTTAGTGACTTGTAGCTCCAGCATAAGCGGTGTCTTTGGCATGCCTGCGAACAGCGGAGAAACGGGTTCCCTGGGCTGAAAGTCGATCGGCCCGTTTTTAATCTGGACCAGGACATTGTCCCTAAAAGAACCATCCAGTGGTGTGAATTCATCGTAGGCTTCCCTAAAGCGGTCTCCACCTTCTTTGTCCGTGTAAACGAAAGCCCGCCACATAACCAAGCCGCCGTGAGGAGCCAGCGCATCGGCCAGCAAGTTAGCCCCTTCAGCGTGGCTACGTCCATACTCCCGCGGGCCGGGCTGGCCTTCGGAATTTGCCTTGACCAAGAAGCCGCCAAAATCAGGAATGTGCTGGTAGATCTCCTCCACTTTATCTTTCCACCAGGCAATTACCTTTGGGTTCAAAGGGTCAGCTGTTGTCAGGCCGCCTAACTCCATTGGAGAACTGAAGCGAGCCGTCAAATAAAGCTTGATGCCATACGGACGGAAAACATCCGCTAAAGCAGCGGCCTTAACCAGGTAGTCTTCCCTGAAAACAATCGAGTTAGAGTTGACATTGGTGACCACTGCCCCATTGATGCCAATCGATGCATTGGCGCGAGCATAATCAATATACCGCTGATCGATGTACCCCGGCAGCTGATGCCAGTTCCAAATGGAGAAGCCAGCGTAACCCCGTTCCACGGTACCGTCAATATTGTCCCAGTGGTTAAGGATACGTTGGCTGTAGGCCGGGCGTTCTGTTCGCTTCAAATCTACCAGTGGCTCTCGCTTTTGTAGCGTACGTAGTAGGCCAAAGGCACCGTACAGCAAGCCTTGTTCCGCTTCTGCAATGATCAGTACATCACCTTTGTGGAAGACCAAATGATAACCCTCCTTCCCTAAGTCCGGCAAAGAATTGGTTTTCAAGTACCCATCTATACGAACAGATTGACCGCGCAACCCCAGGTAAATACCATGCTTTCCCTTTTCTCCCCGACGCATCACCGGCGTTACGCCCAGTAATCCGCCCAGGCCTCTTTGCAACTCTCCTATCGTTGTTTGTACTACTATTCCATCAGCCTCAGGGGCTATAAAAGAAAAAGCGGCGCGGTAGTCATTCCGGATTTCCGGATCATCTATCAGCTTATAATCAAGCCATAATTCATAGCCGTCCGAGCCAAACAGAAAAGTAGAAACAGCAAAATACAAGAAGAGGAGGAGTATTCGCATAATTTTAGAGACTTATGTATTTATCGGGGAAAGAATCAACTTCTTGGTGAAGGAGACTTGGAAGCTTTAATATTGCTCCGAATTTACGTAGAAACTAAGTTCTAGGCACTTTTTTCGGACGGGAGGCACTCGCCCCCACCACAGCGACAGTGGTTTCGTAAGGTTGCCGGTAGCCAGACCATAAGCTTGGGAGCATCTGTCTAAAGCGGTCGCTCAACGAAAAGTCTGTATCACCTACTACTTGAAGGGCCAACAAAAACTTAAGATTAAGGACATAGTTAATCGCTTGCGATGGAGATTGCTGCCAAAGGACTTTCCATGGAGGAAATATCTGGGGGCAGTCAGGATGAACGTATTAAAACTCACAAAGCAATCAAATCTAACAGCGGCTATCCACTACATAGCAAAATTTAGTGGACACGACTTTGTGAGACTCATGGGTACGACTTAATGAGACTCCACAACCCTGCACCCCCTACAAATTCTGCCTCCTCCGAACCGCCTTCCGCTTAAGTGCCGCATGCCAGCCATGCCTTTTGGGCGTGTTAGCCCCAGCATAAGTACCACTAAGCGGTGGACCAGCATACCGTACACCATTACGGCGCGATTGCCGTCGGGTATGAGAAGTGCTCGTTTGCCCCGATACCTGTGTGTAATTGATCCGGGCCCAGTGCTTACGAAGGTTATTTCGATTAGGATCCTGAGGGCCATAGAAAAGCTCATCGTACGGTAGCCCGGTGGCAACTGTTTCGATGCGGCCCTTTTTGGGGCGGTATAGCTTTAACTCCCCTCTGGGATTAGCCACATATCCAGGGCGTCCGTCATGGTCATTTCCATCCAGGTCGGTATCAGAATGTTCCAGATAGCCGTCGGCATTATGTTCCATCCGGCTGTGGGTATGCACATCGGCGACCACTTCACCAAAGGGTAATACGGGGGGCAAGCTTACCCCACTATCGTCCAGATCAGTAACTGGTTGGTCGTAGTAATAAACAGATTTACCGTTCAGGGTCTGTCGGTAAATATTAGTGCCAAATTCGTAGTTGTGGAAAATGGAACGCTCGTTGTAAATCCGGGCAAAGTCAATGGCTGCCGCCAGCGGGCTGGAGAACATATCGAAAGCCTCCCGGCCATCCGGGTCGGTGAACCGTAACGGGTTGTGCAGTGCAAAGGCATACGGATTGTGCCCTGGGAAAGCATCTGCCAGCGGGTCCGGGCTAAGCCAAAGCCCGGATTCCGCCTCCAGGTAACGGGCGCCAAAGTAATTGAGGCCCGAAGCCTGATCTTCCTCCTTACCGTTAAAGTTGTAATCCAACGGCGGCGCTTTGCGGGTTTGACGGGTCATCACTTTGCCGGTAGGCAAATACGCCCGGAAAGCCACTGCTTCACCCCGTGCATCCGTAATCCAGCTCACGTTCCCGAGTTGATCGCCGTGGTAATAGGACGCCACTACCTCGGGGAAAACACCGTAACCTTCATAGCCATAACCTGCGCCAATGCTGTCCCGCTCTGGTGGGCTAACG
The DNA here is from genome assembly GCA_045110355.1 of Lewinella sp. Classification (GTDB taxonomy): domain Bacteria; phylum Bacteroidota; class Bacteroidia; order Chitinophagales; family Saprospiraceae; genus Neolewinella. The sequence goes on from JBGCFZ010000010.1 coordinate 9,646, forward strand.
AACCAGGTTGGCAGCCCGGGAGGTCCCGTTGGGTCAGGCCTGCCATTCGGCCCGGGGGTGCCAGGCCCAGTCACCGAACTAAAATCTCCCCCCCCACTGGTGGGCAACGGATCACCCGTTACCCCCGGCTGGCCGTAATACCCAGGCAGCGTAGGTGGCCCGGGAGGTAAACCCAAACCAACGTAGTAATCCCAAACCGTCCGGGTCAGGTCATTCATCCGGGCAGTGTAGTTAAGGTCACCTGCCGTCAGCCCTCCTGCGTACCAATAGGTATTGTTGAATTCTCCAGTGCCTTCCTTGGTCATTATTCGTTGGTCTCCCAAGAAATAATGCTTGGTGAAGGTGCTTTCGGTAAAGGTGAAAAACGGCGAGACGTAAGCCACGTAATTGCCAGTGTGGCTGATGAATCCGGCTGGTGCTCCGTCCGTAAATACCCCCTTCATATTTCCTTTACTCTGAATCACCCTTTCACCGTCAGCCGCGTAGGTGTACCGACTGATGGTACCATTGTCGCTGAACTCCATCATACGGTCCTCTTCGTCCCAGCGACCTTGCTGGTACCGGTAGCTACCCGCTTCTCCCTGGTAACCAAGTAAGTTGCCGTTCGCATCGTAATGGTACTTCCTGCCGCCTAGTTCGTCGATTCTATGAGGGTAGGTCGCATCGGTCGTCGTCGTCTGATCGAAACTGTTCAGCGGGTCCATCGTACCATCGTTCATCCGCTGCAGTTCGCGTCGTGTTTGGTTGTACAGGTCGTCATGGTCACTGAAGTAGGCAAAGCTTTCGGTGCCGGTGGCTAACTGGTATTCACCGGTAGCTTCCATCAGCCGGTGCAGCGGGTCGTAGGCGAATTGCAGGCTGTGGCTGCCCCCCAAATCGTCGGTTTGCACGCCGGCAGTTTGTTGGCTGGTCTCCAGGTTGCCAACCACGTCGTACTCAAGACGAAGGTCCTGCAACGTGCCGCCGTTGGCCATCGCCTTGATGGTGGCCGGACGCTGGGTCAGCGGATCAAAACTCATCGTCTCCCGGCTGTCGTTACCAAGGACTTTACTAGTGATTCGACCAAATTCATCGTAGCGAACATCCTTCAGGTAATCGTAACGATTACCGTCTTTTTCGCCCGCCATAGATACCAGCCGCCCGGCAGCATCATAACCGTATTCAAGGAGCTCCCCGTCGGGATAACCCATCGTTTTTTCCCGCCCCCAGCTGTCGTAATTAATCTCACTAACGAAAGTTCTAACGGTAGATTCATTGATGAGTAGTGTTCTGATCGACTTGCGTAGTTGGCCGTGTTCATCATAGAAATACTCTTCCCCTCCACTGGCGTCTTGGCGCAGCACGATACGGCCAACGCGGTTGAACCTGGCTTCAGGACCGCCGTAGCTGATCTCCACTTTATTCTGGAAGTTGATCGGATAGACGATGCCCGTCAATCGTTCGTGGTCATATCGGTAATTGATGGCACCATCCTCTCCAAATGTCTCCCGTAGGTTGGGGGGGTGCTTGCGGATCATGTTATCGGCCAGGTCAAAGACCATTTCTGTTCGGCCGGCATCGGCGGGCGAGGTAGCGAATTTTCGGCCAAGGCGGTCGTATTCGTAGGTCGTCACGAAGCCCCCGTCATCAGTAACGGTTTCCAGTTCTCCCAACACGTTATAACTGAAAGTGGTGGAAATAGTGGTCGTATCTGCTTCCCGCAAAAACACTTCCCGCTGGCCGCGTTCGTCCGTCAGGGTAGTCTCGCGGAAGCCCAGCGCATCAGTCATTTGTTCCTGAAAAAGAATTTGTCCAGCAGGGCCGGTGGCAAAACCATAAGCCATGGTGCTTACGGAATTGTCGGGCATGGTTAACGACTCCGGGCGGTCCAGTACATCGTAGACGGTCTGGGCTTTGGGCGTGGCCGCAGGTGCCCGGTAAAGGGACAAAGGAGCAAGGGGGGCAACGGCAGGATAGCCCTCCGTTTTTGGCCGGTCAAAGGCATCATAGGTCATCCCGCCACTGGCAACTATTTTCTGGCCTCCGTCAATGACCGATAAGTGCTGCTGCTGGATCACCCGGCCCAGCCCATCAAGGAAAGTATGACTCGGGATGGCGGCCTCCGTCTCCGGGTCGTACCGTTCGGTAGTCGCGTAGGGCACGGCCGCATTTGGCGCATAGCTATAACGGAAACTATACGTTGAGTCCTTCGGTAATTTAATAGCAGAAACTCGGCCGTGTACATCAATTTTATAGTCGGTTGTATGTCCGTTAACATCGGTTTCTTGCAACTGCTGGCCGTAGCTGAATTCATATGCCGCTGTGGAAACATAGCCATAGCTGTCCTCGATCCGGATAGGAAACAGATGCTCTACGCTGTCGATGACGTACAGGTAGGTCATCCGTTCTCCACTCACGTTTGGTGGGCGACTGGCGGAGGTCACATTGGACCAATCATCATAAGTGAAATCCTGGACGGCAAAGACGTTCTCATCTAAATATTGACGCAACTGGGTCACATTGCCCCGATCATCAATGTCCATTTCACTGTGGCGCAATAATTGTCCGCCGCCATAAACCTTCAGGCTTTTCAGCTGTCCGGTCAGGTACTCTTCTCCATAAGGGTGATAGTCGTATTCCGTCCGGAGTTCATCCACCGGTGTGCCGTCGCCAAAGTCGGTCTTGATCAACACCTGGCCGATGCTGTCGTACTCGAAGGTGATTCGTCGTGATACCTGAGGGCTGACTTCGCCCTCGTAGAAGTTCTCCTGCCGCTGCAGCAGCAGCGGAAACGCCCGCCCCTGATCGCTGGCAAGCAGATTCGGTGGGAGCTCCGTTTGGGTGTTGGGGTTAGTGATCAGGTAGGTGAATTCCGTTTCACGGTACCGGTTGCCGCTAGCGTCTTCGGTGTATTGCCTTTTCGGGAGGCTTCGGTTATAGAAGTTGTCGTTGTGGTACTCTACCACGGAACTGCGGTAAGGAGCATCTCCGTTTTCCGTATCCAGTTCCGTTTCAACGGTTTTGGCAAAGCCGTAAAACTCCCGTTCGTGGCGGTCATGGACGGGGGCTTCGTAGGTCATACGGGTTTTTCGCCATCTCGGTCCATCTCCGTCAACACCGTCATTGAGCCTGGTTTCTGAAAGCAGCCACTTGGGGAAGGGCATACCGTTTTCGTTGGCGGCGGCTACGTAGTCCATTTCAATGGTACCGCCGAGTGGGCGTTCAACGCTACGCAGCAGATTCACTTTGCCGATGGTAGATCGGCGCACTTTAAGTTCATTGTCTTTAGTTGCCATCAATTCGTCCAGGTATCCATCACCATCGATGTCGTTGAATTGACTCAGTACGCGACTAACGCCGCGGCCGGTGGAACCACTGGGGTTGACACAGATCCGGATGAAAAAGATCGGGATGCAGACGGTAAAGGCAAAGTTGAGGCTCTCTGCAGTGGCGTCCCCCTTGTCCAGCGGCTCGGAGAGCCGCGCCCAATCAATGGCACCAGCAAAACCAGCACCGGTGTTGAGTGCCGCGCGAAGCATACGGGTGTCAGGATTGTAGGTCAAAGCATCGGCTAAACCGTCTCCATTAACATCCTGCAGCGCGGCAGTAGAGTAATTATCCGTTCGGGTAATGGCAAAGCCAGCAGCGAAGGAGTTGTTGCTGATGTTGATGCCACCACCACCACCATAGTCGGTACTGACGCCTTTTCTGATGTCGGCAAAGCCCCAGTTCTCCCGGCTCCCGAAATCATAGCCCCGGTTAAAGGCCACGTCGCCGTTGTCCCAGACTTTATCCGTCAGCCCATCGCCGTTTACGTCGAGCCAACTGTGAACGGTGTGGTCGTTGTCTACCGAAAAGGAGACACTGATGGAGCCACCTGCTTCGGCGGATTCGTTGGCCGACTGAGATTTAGCCCCCTGGTTTTTAGTAGTTGTTTTCGAACGACGATGTCGCTTTCTGCTTCCCTTACCGCTAGTGTCTCCGCTATTGGTCGGACTGGAATCAACAAATTTACCTCCAGCCGTGCCACCAATGGCGTGGCTTTTAGCAACATGGTTGCCGAAACCATGGGCAACACTCTGATTACTGAGCCCACCGTAGACCGTAGTGTATTGGGCTCGCGTGGGGGTCACTAGGTCCGGGTACCGGTCTCCGTTAAGGTCCATCACTTCCATCAGGTTGGTGGTGGTGTTCCAGGCGGCAGAGCCCGCCAGGCTGGCCGGGCCGAAGCCTGCACCGGCAGCGACGGCATTCATTTTGGAGATGCTGGTCAGTGGTGGTGCCGAAGCGCCGGTACCCAGGTCTGGTGTCAGCAACACGTCGTCTTCTCCCAGACGGGAGGAACTGATGTAGTCGGCACCAACCAGGGTGAGATCATCATACCCTCGCCAGTATCCGGCTTTGGGCTCGGCGACCATCACGATGAATTGCTCCTGGGTTGGGTCGTCAGTCAGATCTTCAAAATCACTAAAGTCCGGGTCGTCCGGGTCAATCTCAATGTCTTCAACGTCCTCTTCGCTGACGTCAGGGTCCTGAAGCACCAGCAAGGGCTCACTGATGGGAAGATCACCAAGGCCACCGGCTCCCCGATAGACAAACTGCCCCCAGCCCCTGAATTGTGGCCCGAAGGTCAGTTCATCATTCGTCCGCTTTCGATGTTTACCGATAACTACGGGGACTTGAAGACCATTCCGTGCCAACGTAAAGGTGCTGTTTGCTACGGCATTGTTCAGGTCGGCGGGGACAAACACTTCCACCCAAACGTCGTCGCCAGGTATTACCTTCAGTGCTCCTGACCAATCTATTGCACCTGCGGCCGCGCCCAAAATCACCTGTGTGTCACGTTGCAGGTAAACGGTGTCCCGGCCACGAACGGCGAGGCTTAATGCTTCAAATCGGACGTCGAAATCAAAGTCGACGTAGTTCAACTGGAAGGTGTAGTCAAAGGAGTCGGCCGTTGGCCGCCAGGGCCGTGGATATTGCACCGGCTTGGTGCGCATGGTGTAGTCAATGGCCGGGCAATACCGATAGGCTGGTTCTCCCTCAGGACTAATGACCGAGGTGCCATCATCGGCACTTACGTAGGTCAGTAATGGTACCCACTTTGGCGCTGTCCAGTCTACGGATGCGTTGGCCCGCATCCGGAGTTGTACCAGTTGGTCTTCCTCAATGGTGAAATTCAGGTTTTCGATCGGCAGGTCGGTGACCACACTATCCGGGGCGAATTGCCATGATCTTATGGCAAAACCATTTACGATCAATTCCAGGTGTAGTGTATCGGAAAGTACTGGTTTACTGAAAGTACCCGTCAAATCCACTCGCCCGTCAAGCGGCATGGAAACCGTTTGGCAACTGGCCAGTAGGAAATCCTCGCTGGCTTGATAGCGGTACACGTTGAGGCCATTAACGTCTTTTTCCGTAGGGTCTTCTCCTACGTAGGTAATTATTGGGTCCCAGGAAACCCGGTCAAAGGCGCCATCAAAGACGGACTGTACCCGGAAATACAGTCGTTGCCCGGCGGTAACGGTAATGTTGTCAACCCCGGTGGGCGTACGTGGCGTATAATCATTGGCCCCAATGGCCTGGGTATACAGGGGAGTATTCTGAAAGAAGCTTCCTCCTTGTTCTATTCTTACCACCACACCGTCTTCCCGACTGTATTCGTCGATGCCGGGCTGCTCGATAAGGGAAACATCTCCCGTAATTCGGACGGTGCCGGAGAAGGGGGCCTCCCAACTGCGCACAACGTCATGCTTCGGGGTCATGTCAATTATTTCCTGTTGTTCGTCCGGGTCGACGGTAACGAGGTCGCCATCCGGCGCCGCACCGTCGATGATCGGGCTGGGCGTATCGCCACTGTTCAGGGTGAAGGTAGGATTGCCGTTGTCGTCGAGATGGTTGAAGTATACTTTGCCCCGGTGCAGGATGTCGATCAGGTCATCACCGTTGAAGTCGCTGAAGTAGGTCGTTGTCGAGGTGCGGGAGGTGGTGTTTTCGTAACCTGCGAAAAAAGGGGTGATGTTAGCTTCAAAGCCGAAATTGGTTTCGGTGGTGGCCGTTACGCTGAAATCGCGGATCCCGATTACGGGCCTAACCGGACCAAAGCCTGCGGACCCCTCCCCAAAAAGGTTCTTACGCCACACCAAATCATTACCCCGGCGGAACAACTTGTCCGGAAGTAGGTCCCCATTGATGTCGACGAAGGAAAGGACGCCATTCCCCGTGCTGGAGCCAGCGCCAAAAGTACCGCCTACGGTAAAGTCCTTAGTACCCGGTGAGCCAATTGGGCCGATGGTCACCGCACTCCCGATTTGGCGACTGGTGGATTTTGCCCCGCCCAACGCGGAAATCTCACCGGTGAAACCTGGGATGGGGTTGATGATGTCTCCTTCAACATTATCATTGCCGCTGTTCCAGGTTTCCACGGATCCGAAGGCAGAAAAATCACCGGAAGGAAGTTCGTGGTAATCGAAAGTGTGCCCAGCCAACTCACTTCCGTCGCTACCGAATTCGGAGATGCCGGTCAGCACCGTCTGATGGAAAGCAGCAGTTTTATAGCGCAGGTCATAATGACGAACCATGGTGCCGCGGTAGCGGATCTCGATGCGGCGCAGTAAATCTGCTGTTACCATTTTAAGGCCAGAGGAATAATCGATGCGAACATCCGGCCGGCGGCCTTCTCCGAGGTTCCGATCCCGGATCAAGTCGATGGAAGAGGTGCCTGCTTGTTCGCCCTTGCCGTTGTAGGTAATGCGAATGGGGTACCGGTTTTTGCCTGCTTCCGTGCTGTTAGCACGACCATTGTCCAGTTGTACTACGTAGCTGTAATCTATTCGGTTTCCGTGGATGTCGGTAGACCGGACAAGGGCCCAACTACTGATGTTGCCAGACGGATCAGTCAGTAGGGCGGAGGCGATGATCCCTTCCGGCGAACCGCCGTAATACTCGACGCTGCCGTCGGGATAACGAATTTCCCACCAGTAATTTTTCGGACTATTTCCATGGCGGGTGATGCGCTGAAACTCACGCTCTACCCGGGGGTGAAAGATCTTGTCTGCTTCACGGGGCCGGGTTTCACCCCGGTGGGCGACGGGGGCCAACATGGCACCTTCAAGCAGGTAGGTCTCCGTTTCGTTAGTGGCGTTAAAGCGAGGTACTCCCCAGCGCGTTTCAACCTCGATGGTGGGTAAACTAAGGTCCCAGCCCCGACCCAGCCAGCCGTGTAGGTGATCGCTGGAGTAGCTGACGTCGAGTGCCGGAGCATGATCTTTACGGGCCGGGGGTAATTTGATGGGGTAGCTGAGCCCGGCGCTTCCGGAGGAGTTGGCGGTGGGAGGTTGGATAAGGGCGATACCGTCGGCTGGGTTTGCTGCGGGTGGCGGGGCGGTGGGAGAGACGGTTAGGTAGGTGGGGGAGGGGGCGTTTGGTGCCTGGGCGGATAGAGAGAAGGGTACTAGGAGGAGTAGAATGAATAAGGATAAGTGTTTAGCTGGATTTAGCTCGTCCGCTGAGTGGGTCGAAAAATCCCGAAATCTCTCGGCGGATGAGCCAACTCCTGCGTCGCGTCTCGGCCGACGAAGGATTTCTACAGACCTGGCTGTTAGGATCACGTTATGTGCTATTTTTGATAGGGGATTGTAAACTAGCATCTTAAAATTGTCTTGGGATGAAATAGCGGGCCGAAAAGGCAGATCTAGTGGGAGATAACCTGTAGGGTGAAGCTGGGGGCGGAGCGATTAATCAGGCGCGAACGCAGGTGCAGGGAATAGGTGCCTGCAGCAGGCAAGGTGATCTCCGCCAGGTGGTGCGTGGAAACGGGAAGTGCTTGGGTACTTACCTGCCGACCGAGGGCGTCATATACGGTGGCAACGAGTCCGGAAGCTTCTGCGAGGGCCACCCGCAGTTGTAGCGGCGTGCCGGCAGCAGCGGGGTTGGGGCTGAGTTGGACGGAGGTGAAGAAGTCGTCCTCGGGCAGCTCCGTATTCGACGAGCAGCCTAGGGAAGGATCATCACATCTCAGGGCTAATTGGAGGTAGCTGACGGTGTCGGCGGGAAAGGCCAGTCCGGTAAACGTGATGCTTTCGGCGGAGGCTCGGCTTGGTGGCCTAACGGTAGATATACCCCCTGTTTGCAGGAGCATCAGTGTTTCCCCGGGCAACACCCGTTCAAATAGCTGCCGGGGATTGATGTTCAGGGTCGTTTCCGGCACCTGCCCATTGCTTTCCACCCGCCAGCGGCGCTGGAGGGGATGAATCGATGGGGAATCAGGGTTTAGGGTTCGAGCGGTCGGAGCATTGTCGTCAGCCAGCAATAGATATGCCGTTTGGTCGGGGGCATTTTCCCAACTGAGGGAAAGCAGTTCGGGAGCAAGTACTGAGGACCCAGCTAAACGAGACAGCTTAGCACTGGAGTCGTAGGCAAGTCCCGTAATCCGGTGCCGGAAATCCGGCTCGTCGGTGGCGGTCCAGACGGGGTAGTTGGATCCATCTGGGCGTTGGGCGAGGTAGTTGGTCGGCAGGCGCTGATCAAGTGTTAGCCCGTATTTGATGGCGAGGTAGCTTTCGGTCAGCTGTCGTTGTGCGGGAGACAAGAGCTGGTCGTAGCAAAGTAGTTCATGCAGGATAGGGGAGTCTTGCTCCTCCAACGTTTCTACTGCACCTGCGGCCGCGCCCAGGTCGACATAAGTGCGCAGGGTAGTTTGCCTGGCTGGTGCCAGTCTGATCTCCGTAGCATCCGATTTGTTGAGGAGCCGGTGCGTCGTTAAGGTCGCATTCGCCGTCTTCCAGACCGTTGCTTCCTTGGATGCCGTGTGGGTGTATACCGCGAAAATGTAGTGTCCGTTTTCCGTTTCATTAGCAGCCGGTATGGGCTGCGCGTTGGCCTGGAAAAGGGTGGCTAGTAGGGTGAAGAGTGTCATTAAACCCCCTCCCCAACCCCTCCCGACGGGGGAGGGGCTTATTAAAAAGGCTGCGCGTTTTGGAACACAAATTTGTCCCAACCATGTTTTTTGATGGAATCTGCTGGTATTCATCATGATCACGGGAATTCAATTAACCAACCCAGGGTGACCTGTAAGCCGCTCCCCCGGTTGACGTTTTCGATGAAATTGAAACCATTGGCCCGGGTTTCCAGCACATCGCTGAGGCCGAGTACATAACGGACTTCGATTTGCAGGCCAAAGATGAAATCGTAGCCGACTTGTCCGATTAAATGAATGTCGTTGCTGCCCACAAGAACTTCCCGCAGACTCTGCTGAATTTGCAGGTCCGGGCCAAGTTCTGGCATGTTTGAGGTGTACTTTAACCGATCAGTCGCTACGTTGAAGGCTACCTGGGCGCCCATGCCGAAGTTGATTCCTCCGGCAGGATATACCTTCACGAGTGTTCCTAAACTCAGGTACTGATAGCTCAGCTTGATGTTGTAGTCCAGGTCGCGGTTGTCCGTATAATGAAAGTCACCGCCACGGCTGGCAAAGAGAATTTCTGGTTGTACTGCAAACCTTGACTTGTAGAACCGATGGTAAAAAGACAATCCTCCCGCGAACCCAATTTGTGAAAGGGATTCGGTCTGGTACGTGTCTTCCGGGAAAACATCCGGGATGATGGTGGTTTGGATATTGTTGATCTGGTGACGCGTTACGCCAGCCTTGAATCCATAAAACCAAGTGTCGTGCTCCGGTTGAGCACCGAGGTTGACCGCGAGGCCCAGGGCCAGCAGCAGGAATAGAAATTGTTTCATTGCGGGTTAAGGGATGAACCTTGATTGATTGATTGTAAATGTGGGGTTATTAGGTGCTTAAGTGCAAAAAATGGAGGCGGACATCTACCGGACAGGCGGCTAGTGGGTAGTAGTTAGTAAGTAGTGTTAGCGCACGGCGCTGCACACTTCGCTCGTGGTGAAGTGCTGATTACTCGTAATTCATTCTGTACGAACGTAGTAAGCATCCAAATGCGGTAGCACTACCCACTACCAATCCTGAATGACCCCGTACCCCAACCCATTCTGGGTTTCTGAACGGGCAGGGCACGGGTCAATCAAGGTAATTCTTGCCTAAACGGTTTGGGGATTACAGAGCATTAGTGTGTAGCCAGCCAAGTAAGTTCAGTGCCGGTCAGCAGCCGGTTGTATATCCTGATTTCATCCACTACACCCTTTAGCAAGGGGACTATGTTGTTCCGGCTGTAGCTGCCACCGATCAGCACGTTGGTGTTGATGTCTGAAGGGTGCCCGCCGAAAACAACGGTACCGTCCAATATGCCATTAAGCCATACCGATAGGTTGGAGCCATCAAAACTTACCGCCACGTGAACGTACTCGTTGTACGGAATAGTGGGGCTTCCTACTACTGACCAGGGGGCAACATTACGATAGGCCTGAATCCTTTCATCTGCATTAACGGCGAGATACCATCCTGCCGCTACACCGCCATTAAACTTACTGATAATCGTATTCCTTAAGTCATCTCCCCGGTCTTCCAGTTTTACCCAGGCGGTCATCGTATAAGTAGAACGGGAACCTAAGGCCAGATGGGGAGCAGCGCCGTAGTTAATGAAGTCGTCGACGCCATCGAAGCGATAGGCTTCGTTGGCAACGCCATGTCGGTCCGTAGTAATTGTCGCTCCGGAAACAGCCCCCGTTAAGCCATTTATGCCAAGGTCGTCGGCATTGCCAGAGAAAGGTGTATAGAAAAGCAGACCTGACTGAAGAGAGGTTGGTTCGGGGTCCGGATCCATCATCGCCATGCCGTCATCATCGCTGTTTACAACACAGCCGAAGGCCAGGAAGAGACAGCATAAGGAGAATAAAGAAAGAGTGGTTTTCATAGTGACAGGAGTTTTATAGTGAACTAATTCAGTCCATCCGAACCTGTCGACTCGGGTGAACCTTGATTGAGTCACAAAACTCCGGGAGAACCCCTCCCTTACCTATTTTTTGACCCGGACATCTGCCGGACACGCCTGTTTTTGTGGGGAGACAATCACTGGACAAGGCTTTTATACACTACCCTTTTACATTAAAAGATCAATGCTGTCGAAGACAGAAAAACGAGCGAAGTGAGCATTGCCAGGCGGTAGCCTATAAGCCGGAGGCGTCTAAAAGGCAGAAGGCCGTCTATCAGGTCGCGGAGCGGCTGTCTATCAGAAAACGAGCGAAGCGAGTTTTCGTCTACGGCAGCGCCGCTGGCGCTACCTCCGGTTAGTAGTCAGCCAAAAATTGACAATATGCTCCAAGGCTGCCCGATAAGCTTTGGGCATGACCGGCTTATTGACGAAGGCTGCAGCCCCCATGGTGTAGGCCTTGTCGATCTCTTCCTTGTCTTCAGAAGAAGAAAACATGATGATGGGGAATGGAGACCGCTCATTATTGTCCTGTAAGACTTTGAGAACGCCGAAACCGTCGATTCGGGGCATATGTAGGTCCATGATGGCCAGACTGATGCCCTTTACGGGACGGTTCTTTTTGTAGAATTCGAGGAAGTGTGCGCCATCGCGCAGGCGGATAACGTCTATCGTTTTATCGATCTGTCGGAGGGTCCGCTTCGCCAGCGCCGCCTCGAGAGGGTCATCCTCGATTAGTAGTACACGGTGAGGTGTCATTGTAGCTTTCTGTGAATCGGTAGGTAGATGCGGGGAAACGCGACACATGCTTGCGTAAACGGTTCCCCACCTCTCGCTGCAAGTTCAAGGGATTATAATGGGTGGAAGGTACGGAAATTGATAATAAACTGCTGTGTCAAAAAAATCAAATCAGTAATTTGGGACTAAATTGAGTTGTTTTTTGCCCGTTTAGGTTAAAAAAGCGACTAAGGAGATGAACAGATTAACCATTTCGCTTTACTTCAAGGAACAATACGGACAACTTGTCGCCTTCAGCTCCTTAGGAGAACAAATAAATTTCACCCCCTACGGCAAAGACAAGTTCTACGGTGACCGCCACCCATGGTGGAGTATTGAGTTCTCCCGGGACGAGACCGGGGCAGTGAATGGTCTTACGAATAAGGTCGAAGGCCTACGGGGCACATGGTTTCAGCTCGTTCGTCCGCTTACGACTAAAATGCCGAAGTAGCACCAACTTTAACCGGTAAGCGAATGGTGAAGGTTGCACCCACTCCTGGTTTGCCGTCTGCCTCAATGACACCGTTCAGGTTCCGCATGATCCGGTGGACGGAGGCCAGCCCTACCCCCGTTCCAGGGATGTCGTCTTCAGCGTAAAGCCGGCTGAACAGCTTAAATAACTTGTCCGCATAGGTGGGGTCGAAGCCAATGCCATTATCAGAAAAACTGATGATGTGCTGCGATTCCTGCAGGTAGTAATTTATCCGAACTACCGCCTTTTCCCGGGTGCTGGAGTACTTGATGGCGTTGGACAGCAGGTTCTGAATCACCTGTTCGATCTGACCGGCATCCGTATGGATAATGGGGAAGGCATCATGCTCAATGATCAACTCCGGTGCCTGGATTTCCGACTGGCGGGTTTTCCGGATCAGCTCCTCCAGCAAGGTTTCAATATTTACTGGTACAATTTGAGGGATATAGCGCTGATTACGACTTAGCATCAGCAAGCCGTCGATCATTTTCCCAAGCTTGTCTGCAGATTGTTCTACATAACCGAGGTAAAGCGCCCGTTCGTCTGCCGGAGCGTCGGGTTCTTCCCGGATCACTTCAGCAAAACTGGCGATGTGTCTTACGGGAGCCCTTAGGTCATGAGCTACACTGTACATGAAAGCTTTCAGTTCTTCATTGACGGCCTGTCGTTGTGCTTCCAGAATTTTAACGTCGTTGATGTCGATGATTAACCCAATGATTTGCTCCGGACCGGCCTCTGGCTGGTAGCGCTTGGCGCTTGCCCGAAACCAACGGTATTCACCAACCTGATTGAGGTACCGGAACTCAAGGTGTGCACCCGTACCGGTGGTGAAAATATTGAGTGGAATTGGCTTCTTGTCGGGAAGAGAAAGCACGCTTTGGTAAGCAGGAGCACTTTCAGGCGCGGCCGCAGGTGCGGCGGAAGTTGTAAGGGCAGAAGAGGACGGAGCTTCCGTTGTTACCGGCTGGCGCATTGCTGCAAACTCCAGGGCCTGGTTGAGGTCCTCCGGGTGGATTTGCTCCAGGAATTGACGATAAGAAGGCGGCATGCCTACATCGCCGTAGCCAAGAATCTCGGCCAGTTGTTCAGAAATATACATGTAATCACCACCAACGTTTTGTCGGACAAAGATGCCACCCTCGGCGGCCTCAGTGATTTCTGAAACTATGAAGTTGAAGCGGCGGACTTCCGCCAGATGTAGGTTCGATTCGGCTTGGGAGACCTTTAGTTGCCTGGTGAGGCTCCTAATAAGGTCATCCTTCTCATCGCCGGTGAGAGAGGTCGTCATTATAAATGTGTGTCAGATAAAACCCGAATAAATAAGAGAGAGTATGACACGAATGTAGTAAACTTTAAAGCGTTTTATTGCGAAAAGGGGTAAGTATTTAGGGAATGGGGGGCTAAACGGTGGAAATGGTGGGGTGGGTAGTGAATAGGGTAGCTTCCCTGGCCAGTTATTTACGGGGCCGCACGGTCAGGAAACACCTCCAACCGTCCGATCTTGCCCCGTAAACCATCTTTGCACCTGCGGCCGCGCCTCATTATTAGCAGCAAAAAACAACCTGCATGAAGCTTCTTTCTACCTCATTACCAGTAAGAAAGGACCGCTCAGGCAATTTATCGCACCACCACCCGCATCACTTCGTCAGCCACCCGCAAGACATAGATGCCGGCGGGAAGACTTGCGGTATTGAACCTCCCGGTACCGTTGTCCAATCTGGTGTGGAGCACTTGTTGGCCAGCAGTATTATACAGCCGAACCTCTTCTTCTTCATCCCCTAACTGAACGGTCAGTTGACCGGATGCCGGATTGGGATAGGCCGTTAGGGTGGGGGAGACCGCAATCCTGGCAATAATCAGGTCGGAATACTGTTCCGAGCCATCAAAATCTACCTGCCGCAGGCGGTAATAGTAATCTACGCCCGGCCGTGCATCGTGGTCAATAAAGGAGTATTCGTTGCCTCCTGCTGCAACAAAGCCGAGCTCCTGATAGGTGACATCGTTTACTTCGCGTCGCTGTACGTAGAAGCCCTCATTCTGTTCTTCGTCGGCAGTTTGCCAGGCCAGGGTAATATGGGTTTTGGCGGGCCTGGCGGTAAAACGGAGCAAGGTGACTGGGAGCGCGGATGTTCCACAGTAACCGACTTTGATGTCATCCACGTACCAACCTAATCTGCCGTCACAACCATCGTGACTCATCACCCACCTGAGGTGGATGTCATCACCTGGCCGTACCCCGGCGACGTTGAGGTCCACAATGCTGGTTCCCCACGAACCGGACGTACTGTTCTGGTCGCTGCCATGAAAGGCCCGAAATCCTGCCAGTGGGTTATCGTTACCAAACTCATTTTCTAACCGGCCATCGTAACCATTAAACAGAAAAGCATTTGAGGGGATAGCAATAAAATCTCCGTTGTTCCGAGACAGGTAAAGTACCCCTCCGTCGAAATCATCCTGGGTGACGTAGTAGTGGTCAAAAGAAAGAATGAACTCCGTTTCTTCAATCGGTAAGGATATGACCGGACTGGTAAGGTTGACCAGCCCATTTTCGAGGTCCTCAGAACAATCTCCCGACCGTAAGTTTGGCGCAAAAACACTGAGTCCCGGTCGACCGTCAGGAAGGTTTCCGGTGATGGTCCATGGTTTAGCGTCCCAGGTGGAATCCACCTCGGGTAATTCTACGACAGTCCAGTCTTGTAAGCTGTCTTCCCAGTTCTGCCGCAGGATTACCCCAAAAGCGTTTACCGTTGCGGCGGCACAATTATCGGGGGGATCCGGTACCAGGGTGGGGCTGGGTTCGCAGGGCCCCTCACCCCTTAGTTGCGTTGCTGCGATGGCCCATTCCAACTGTTCGATGTCCGAAGGTTGGATAATTGAATCCGAAAGCATGGCGGGCAGCGGCAGCAGGGTAGGAGCGGGCAGGTTGACGCCGAGCAGGTCGTTGGCCGATACCAATAGTATATCGCCTAAGGCAAAGAAATCGGTGACCTGGGTAATGTAATTATTGTTGGCGTGATGGAAAATGTGCATGGCCTTAATCAGTCCAATGCCCGGGAAAGTGGTTCCATTGACGGTGCCCCCGTCTGTAAGTAGGGCGAACGTCCGGTTCACGAGGCCGGAATTGGTATGCACACCACCTGCGTCGTCTTGCTCCGTAGCACAAACAAAGAATGGACTCTCGCGGCTGGAAGCATCGGATTTGCATTCCGGATACCAGAGGTCTCGAAGGGCGGTGTCTATGGCCGTAGCATCTTCGGCGAGTAGCCAACGCATATTGTCCTCATCGCAACCGGTCCTGAGTTGTTGGTCGTTGGTGTCGTCGCCGCGGTCATTGAGCAGATCGAGGCATTCTCCGAAAATGTCGGCATACCCTTCGTTGATGGCACCGCTTTCAAAGGCGTAAATAAGGCCATTCATCGAGCGGATGTAATTGTGGGTCCATTCGTGGCCGACGATGTCGTCGGAGACGACACCAGTGCAATGCCGGATGACGTTCCCTCCGGCATTAGCGTTCGGGCAGTTCGTGAGAAAAGCGTTCGTGACGCCGCGCATTTGCCCGTTGTTATCGTCATAGCTGAGGCGCCCAAAAGTCCGATAGAAAAGATTGTAATATTCTTCGGTGGCAACGAGCAACTCCTGGTCATCAGCGGCCAGGTCACCAGGAAAGGCATCCCCTTCAAGCCAAATGGAATTAAATCCCGCCGTATTCCGGTGGTACAACCGTCGGCTAAGGTCACAGTGTAACTGATGGCGGAGCACCAGCTGTCCGGTGGTTACCCTGAGGTATACACGTTCTGCTCGGGAGCCTGCGGGTTCCGTAACCTCATAGGCTCTGGTCAGAAATACGGGGTTGTCCCGACCGGGCTTCCAGGGGTTGGTACTCGTCCAGGTTAGTGGGCCTGGCGTTACGGTCCACTGCAGGGCGTGGGGATATTTGTCGAGCAGCGCGTGCCTGGCTTGTTGCGTGTGGTCATGAATATTTTGCGGCGCGGGCGCAGGTGCAAAGGAAGTTGGGGGGAGCAGGCTGCCGTTAAACCCAGCGACGTGGCCTTCCCGGGTAAGGGCAACGGTAAACGAACCGCCTAATACCGGTATGCCTTCCCGTTGTTGCACGAACCGTAAGTACGCTCCACCATCTACTCCCCTGCGCTGATGGGTCAGCGCCGAAGCATTTGTCTGATCCTGGCGCGCCAGGCCAAAGGCAGCACCATACTCCTGCAGAAAGGCCTTGGCGGTGGCCTCGTTGTTACCCACAGCGTATTTAATGGGGGTGGGGAGCTGAACGGACAGGTAGCCATTGCTGCCGTCTGCCCGCCATTCTGCGCCCAATCGTTGCATGCCAACACGGGCATCCTCCGTCACATCCTGTGACTGGCCGTAGGCCATTAAGCTGCAGAGCAGCGCTAAGAGTATGAGTTCAAATCGGTACATTGTATTGTTCAATGGGAATCGGATACTACATCTGCCGGCTGAGAAGGCCAACCTTTAAGTACATAAAAGCTAATCAAATTTACGAAAACATACTTTTACAGTGGCTTAAAGGATGCTGATGACTGGTTTAAGAGCAGACCGATTAGGGAACGGAGGGAAATAACGGTCAACGGAACCAACTTCCTTACTCAATTTACCTCCATTATCCTACCTTTAGCCCACTATGAGAATTAAATGTTGCGTTTTTCAAGGTTTCAACCAATAATATCCCCGATGGTTGAGCGCTGGTGACTGTGGCTCTGGACTAGGGAGGCGGGGAAAACATAGCTTAGGCTGTGGTTTTGACTCGCTGACGAAGTACAGGGCAATAAGCACCGTTCGCAGGCCGTAGACATATTATTTGCCGGAGCCTCGTATACGAAAAGCGCAACCGCTTCGTTTTGCATTCGCTAAATACGCCCAGATGTTAATGAATTTCCTTTTTCTTTTCCAAACGCCAGATCTTGAAATGGATCAAACAGAGCCAGTTGTTGAAAGTGATAACTTATTGAGTGTACTGCTCGATTCTGGTATGCTATCCATTGCCATTGTCATTATTTTGCTGGTGCTCTTTATCATCGGACTCTACATCTTCGTAGAACGCTACACCACCATCAAAGCTGCCGGACGAGAAGACCAGGGCTTCATGGACCGAATCCGGATGGAGATTTCTTCCGGTAATATGGCTAACGCCCGTGCCCTCTGCACCACTACCGACAGCCCCGTAGCGCGAATGGTCGACAAGGGCCTGCAGCGCATTGGTCGCCCTTTACGAGACATCGATGCTGCCGTTGAGAACGTCGGTAACCTGGAGATCTTCCGCCTTGAAAAAGGGTTGAGTACCCTGGCCAGTATCGCTGGTGCTGCACCCATGATCGGCTTCTTCGGTACCGTGACGGGTATGATATCTGCCTTCTACGAAATGTCCGAAGCAGATAATATTACACCCGATGTCCTCGCCGGAGGTATCTATTCCGCCTTGCTGACTACCGCCGCTGGTCTATTCATCGGTATCCTCGCCTTCGTTGGTTACAACCTGCTGGTTGCCTCCGTTGACCGGGTCGTCTACAAGATCGAGCGGACGACTACTGAATTTATGGACCTGCTCCAGGAACCCGGTTAAAGTGACAACGTCAGAACGTCAAGTAGCCATCATTTTTTCGGCAACAACTGACTAATAGCACCAAAAGACCAACAGTACCAATAGTCCAACAATGGGTTTAAAGAAGAGAAGTAAAGTAAGTGCCGAATTCAATATGTCCTCCCTAACGGACATTATCTTTCTGTTGCTTATTTTCTTTATGCTGACCTCTAATATTGTCCAAATCAAACCTTTTGATCTACCGATATCTGATAGCCAGACGGTTGCACCAACCAACATCGTAGTTCAGCTTGAAATCGACGGTGCGACCTCCGTCAACAATATTGACGTTACCGGTGCCGCTATTAGCCAGGCCATCTCCGATGCGCTCGCTCAGGTTGATAACCAGGACAAAGCCACCGTCACCATCGTGGCTGAAATCGGTGTGCCTTTTGATCGCATCCAACCCATTATGAAGCTAGCAGCCAGTAAGCGCGCCAGAGCAATTATTGCCACTCAACCGAAGAGCTAGACAACAGACCAATCATCCAATAGACCAATAGACCAAAATGGGTTTAAAGAAAAGAAGTAAAGTCAGCGCCGAATTCAATATGTCCTCCCTTACGGACATCATCTTTTTGTTGCTCATCTTCTTCATGCTCACCTCTTCGGTTGTTTCTCCCAATGCCCTGAATTTGAAACTCCCGGGTCGTGCAGATTCTCCACAGGTCTCGAATAACCGCAAACTGGATGACGTCCGGATCGATAATAGTGGTCGCTTCTATTTCAACGGGAAGCGTACTACCATCGCAGCACTTGAAAATACCCTGACGAGGAAGGCCGGAGGAAATTACTCCATGTTCATTTCCCCTGACCGCAAGGCACCAATTGAGGGCGTGGTGGCCGTCATGGACCTGGCCAACCGGCTTAGCATCAATGGTGTGCTGGCCGCTGAGGAATAAAGGGCCTGCGGCCTTTTTTTAGACGAAAAATCGCTACGCTCTTTTTCTTATAGACGGTGCTTCGCACCTTGATAGACGGCCTTTGGCCTTGTAGATTGATAGGCTCTGCACGAGACCGCTCGCTTCGCTCGTAAGAAGTAGAATCCGCTTAATGGTGGCTCTGCACGAGCGCAGCGAGCGGCCTCGTGCGGCAGCACTATTAATCTATCAAGCTATGAAGCACGAAGTGCGTCTATCAGCAAACGAGCGCAGCAAGTTTCCGCCTGCTCAGTCCGTTATTTCCGCAAGGTAAGTGAGCAATTGCTCCGCCCGGTGGCTGGTCGTATGCTGCGCTAAAATACGTTTGCGGGCTTCTCCGCCGATCTTGCGGCGGTGCCCTTCCTCTTGCCCATAGAGTACGGCCAGGACGTCCTGTTCATCGTTGACGCAGAACACTTCGCGGTGCGGTTCAAAGAAATAGTCGATGCCATCCCAACGGTCGGTCAGTACCGGAACGCCACAGGCGGCAGCAGCGAGCAGTCGGCGGGTAGGGGTGTAGCCCATACGCCTGCGGTCGGCCCGGCTCAATACCAGGGAACAGTGCTGGCGATTGTAGAAGTCAACCAGGTTGGTTTCCGGAAGGTATTCCAGGTACGTGAGGTTTTTTGGCCAGTCGGACTCGAGGTAGCCACTTCCGGTCAGGGAAAATTTTCGGTTGGGGGTCCGGTGTGCGGGCCCCAGAAGCATGTTGTCGAGCAGTTCCTGTCGGTCTATCTTGAAATTTCCGATGAAACCCAGGTCGTAGCTCTTGTCCGAATCGGTGCGATAGAAACTGTAAGGGTCAACACTCTCGTACAGCGGCCGGGCTTGCTCAATACCGTAGGTGCTGGCGAGATTTTTGAGGAAAGGGCCACCGGTGGTAGACAAAAACAGGTTGAAATGGCGCAGGTTGTCGGCCGAAAGGCAAAAGGCACTGTTGTCTTGGCGGCACTGCAGGTGGTCGATGGTTGCACTAAGGTTCGTGTCGTAGTATACGGTGATGCCGCGGGCCTCTTCGGCAATCCATTCGGCGATCCGGTTCGTGTCTTGCACCATACTGCCCATCATGATGACGTCGGCACTCTGAATGGCGTAGGCATATTCTTCCAGTAATTGATCGGTAGAGGAGTAGGTCCAAACCTCACAGTAGGGAGACTTGAGCATATCACGGACGTACTTCTTCCCCGGCTCATGCAATTCCAGAAAGGTGGTACGGTGTCCGCGTTGGGCCAGTTCATTGATCAGGCCACGGTACAACTCAGCGGTAGGATTCTCGATAGATGAGAGAATCGAACGGCCAATGATTACAAAGTCTAATGGAGTAGTTCCAAATTTCACTTTGCGAAGGTAGGGATTAGTCTTTTGGTCTTTTAGTCTTTTGGTCATTTAGTTCGTGGGCGCGGCCGCTGGTGCTAAGTAAAGGGTAAGGGAGCAAAGGAATAAAGGAAAGCCTGAACCTCTTCTTCTCTTTTGCTCCTTTTGTCCCTTCTCTGCACCTGCGGCCGCGCCAAAAAAATAGCCCGCCCCGAAACCAAAGTTCCAGCGCGGGCTACTAATGGACCAATAGTCCAAAGCACCAAAAGTCCAAAAGACTATTTTTCGACGTACATCACTTCTTTAACTGCACGAATCACCTTCGCCGGGTTAGGCAGGTATTCCTCCACGAGGGTAGGGGCGTATCCCAGGCTTGTGTCGGCGCTGTTGACGCGAATGACGGGGGCGTCGAGGTAATCAAACGCAGAGCGCTGGATTTCGTAAGTGATTTCGGAGCTGATGCCCGCAAACGGCCAGGCTTCGTCAACCACTACGGCACGGTTGGTCTTCTTAACGGATTCGACGATGGTCTGGCGGTCAAGGGGGCGAATGGTGCGAAGATCAATAACCTCAGCACTGATACCTTCTTTTTCCAGTTCCTTCGCTGCTTCGAGTGCAACGAGGATCATCTTGTTGTAAGAGATCAGGGTAACGTCGGTGCCCTCCCGGCGAACAGCCGCTTTGCCGATTGGCACGAGTCGTTCACCTTCCGGCACTTCGTCTTCGTAGCCATACAGCATCTCTGACTCCATCAGACAGACGGGGTCGTTGTCGCGGATAGCACTTTTCAGCAGTCCCTTAGCATCCGCAGGGTGGATACAGGAGATG
Organism: Lewinella sp.; assembly: GCA_045110355.1. GTDB lineage: Bacteria > Bacteroidota > Bacteroidia > Chitinophagales > Saprospiraceae > Neolewinella. The sequence goes on from JBGCFZ010000010.1 coordinate 30,385, forward strand.
ACCTTTAGCCCGGGCGTGTTCGCCATCCAGCTTTCAAACATCTGGCTGTGTTGCTGGGCCAATTGACCCGCAGAGCCCGATGGGCCACGGAAAACAATCGGACAGTTGTATTGTCCGGCACTCTGGCTTAGGGTCTTGGCGGCATTGTTGACGATCTGGTCAAAAGCCAGGATGGCAAAGTTCCAGGTCATGAATTCCACGATCGGCCGCAGGCCATTCATTGCAGCACCTACGCCGATACCAGCAAAACCAAGCTCAGCAATTGGCGTGTCGATCACCCGGCGAGGACCGAACTCGTCGAGCATTCCTTTACTGACCTTATAGGCACCATTGTATTGTGCTACCTCTTCTCCCATCAGGAAGACGTTTTCATCTCGGCGCATTTCTTCGATCATCGCTTCGCGTAGGGCGTCACGTAGGGCAAGTTTTCTAGCCATCGGGGCAAACTATTTTTAAGGTTCAATATATGCTGAGGTAGCCATAGCCACCGCATGTGAAAGTAAAGAGCTAATCTGCCGAAGTTGTTCGTCAGAGCACTAAAGGTAGTAGACTAAAAAATAGACAATTGTTTGACATAATCCCATCTTAGCAATGAAGAGAATAACAAACTTTATTCTTTTTAAGTCAGGCCTGGTCACGTTTGGTGTCCTGGCGTATTATACCTTTGTGGCCGCAAAAGTAACCTAAGACCGACACTTTAGGAAACTACTGTTGCCAAGACACACCAGAATGACCTTCTGGTGCGTTCATCGTCTTAACACACGGAACCAAGAAGGGTTCCAAATATGATTTAGATTAATCCCAGTTATACATTATTTCCATGAAACGTATTGTCCCCAATTCTCGCTTCTTTATCGGTTTCGTCGCTATCGCCATGACGGCACTTAGCTCATGCAATCGAGGAGTAGGCTGCCCTACTAATTTTTCACTCAACGAATTCCTGCACGATTGTGTTTCCCTTGCTATAAATCTAATTTAAGCAACGAAACATAAATTTGCAGTATGAAGTGGCACGAAATTCAATCGGTCAATGATATACAAACCATCATTGATCGCAGCAGGGTTATACCTTGTCTTATCCTTAAGCACAGCACCCGCTGCCCAATAAGCACGATGGCTAAGAGCCGGCTGGAAATGGGCTGGGATCTTGAAGAGACGCAAGTGGAAGCTTATTACCTGGACCTGATCAGGTACCGCGAGGTTAGTAATTTTATTGCCGATGAATTTGGTGTGCAGCATGAATCTCCCCAAGCGCTGTTGATCGAAGAGGGAAAGTGTACCCATAATGCCAGTCACCTGAATATTCGGGTAGCAGACTTGCATCCAGCTTAGTTAGAAGTTAGGGAACTAGGAACTAGGAACTAGGAACTAGAAACTAGAAACTAGGAACTAGAAACTAGATTGCCAGGCATAGTTCCTAGCTCCTAGCTCCCTAGCTCCTAGCTCCTAGTTCCCTAGCTCCTAGCTCCCTAGCTCCTAGTTCCCTAGCTCCTAGCTCCCTAGCTCCTAGCTCCCTAGCTCCTAGCTCCCTAACTTCTAGCTCCCTAGCTTCTAGTTCCCTAGCTCCTAGCTCCCTAGCTCCTAGTTCCCTAACTTCTAGCTCCTAGTACCTAACCATGAGTCGCCTTTCCTTTACTTCCGACGGAAGCCACACCCTGTTGAGTCAACAATTTGGGGTCGATTACCACAGCACCCATGGTGCCATCCAGGAAAGCAAACACGTTTTCCTGAAGCACGGCCTTATGCCCCTGCTGGAAAAAGGACAGCGCGTTGTCGAAATCCTGGAAATGGGTTTTGGAACTGGGCTCAACGCACTTGTGGTTCGCCAATTGGCCGAAGACTGGCCTGGCGTACAATTTAACTTTACCACTTTCGAACTATACCCCGTCACCGAAACGGACATCGCTGGTATCAATTACCCAGCGCTGATGGGCGTGCCGTTGGCCTGGTTGACGGAGCTTCATGCTGCCGAATGGGAAGTACCCGTGGAAATAACCCCCAACGTTTCTTTGCGTAAGCTTCGCCAGGATTTTCTGACCGCCACGCCACGCCCTTATCCTTTACATTCGTTCGACGTTATTTTCTACGACGCCTTCGCGCCCCGCAGCCAGCCCGAGTTTTGGACCCAGGACGCCATGAGGATTTGTCTGGCAGCACTCCGCCCCGGAGGCGTTTTCGTGACTTACTGCGCCAAAGGGCAGTTTAAACGGGACCTGCGTGACGCCGGCTTCCAGGTAGAAGCCCTGCCGGGCCCGCCCGGGAAACGGGAAATGACCAGGGGAAGGGTAGTTAGTTTGTAGTAGGTAGTGAATAGTGGGTAGTCACTTAAGACCGCACAGCGGTAAAGAGGCTAAGGGGGCCGCGGGTGTCCGTACAAAAAAATCTAATTTGTGCTAATGGTTATGCCCGCGTTTGGCATAACCATTACCCAATGATTAGCGTTATACTACTCACTACCCACCCATTAAATCCGCAAATTTGGAGAAGGACACTCAATACCTAAGGCGCTGCGCTCAACTGGCGATGCTGGGAGATGGCCGGGTGAGGGACAATCCTCGGGTAGGAGCAGTATTGGTTCATGGGGATAGAATCATTGGGGAGGGATATCATCGGATCGCCGGACAGGGACACGCAGAAGTGAATTGCCTGGCTAGTGTGCGTGCGGAAGACCGGGGGCTTATTCCGGAGAGTACCCTTTACGTCAGCCTGGAGCCTTGTTGCATTGCCGGGCGGTCCGGAGCCTGCACAACAAGCATCCAACGGGAGAACATTAAGACCGTCGTTTTTGCGCAGCGAGACCCTACTCCCGGAGTAGCTGGCGAAAGCGTACAAATTATGCAGAAGGCTGGTATTGTCGTGCGTGAATACCCGGATTTCGAAGCGACAAAACGCCCTAACAAGCACCGGCATACCCTGGTAACGCTGCAGCGTCCCTACGTTACGCTTAAATACGCGCGCTCGACGGATGGCTTTATTCGCCCTGCTGATCGTGAGGCGGCGTACTGGATCACCGATCCGCTAAGCCGGTGTTTGGTTCACCGCTGGCGGGCCAAAACTTCGGCCATACTGGTGGGAGGGAGGACGGTGGTGGAGGATAACCCTTCACTTAATACACGTTTGTTTCCCGGGCCAGACCCACGGCCCGTAATTGTTGATTTGCGAAATCGATGTACTGGAAAGGAGAAACTGTTTGATGGCTCGGGTGAGGCGCCATTGGTATTTGCTTCTCGCCTTCGGCCTGAGTTGTCGGGAGAAGTAGTCGTGATGGATGAAAGCCTGAATAAGGCGGCGCTGACGCAGGTGCTGAACAAGTTGGTGGAGCAGCGTTTGGGGAACGTTACCATCGAAGGTGGTGCAACTTTACTGAACGCATTTATTGCCGCTGGTTTCTGGGACGAAGCCCGGGTTTTTACCGGTACGATCCGCTTCGGCAGCGGCCTGCCAGCGCCTCATTTACCTGATTATGCAGCCTTGATCGAAAAAAAGATGGTGGGGACGGACCGACTAGAGGTGTTCGAAAACCCGAACCCAGTACCGGTAAATCCCCGGTAATTAGTCGTTTGCGTCTGCATCGGGCGAAGTACGAAACTTTTCCGCCTCAATTTTGCGTTCTCATGCCCCAACCTTCCACGCCGCGACTTACCTTCGCGGTTCTTAAGGGCCCGTAGCTCAGGGGATAGAGCACCTGACTTCTAATCTGGCGGTCGCAGGTTCGAATCCTGCCGGGCTCACTTTTGCCTTAGTTGATGTACATCAGCTAAGGCATTTTTAATGCATTAGAGAAAGGAAATGGGAGAATACCTGCGGTGGCTATTTAATCCTTCCTTAATTCAATGATTCAATCTTTCTCTAATTCGGTTATTCACTAATTCTCTTTCAGCTACGTATCTTTCCCCCACACCCAGTGACACCCATGATGAGTACGGAAGAAACTAAAGAACCAATTTCCGGAGAAGCTACTCCCGGATATTCCATCCGTGAATGGTTTGAAGATTTTATCGACCTTAGAGAAGGCAGTGACCGGGAAGGGGCGGTCCAATCGATCGTCAGTGGTAAGTTGATGCGTGGTTCAAATGCCTGGATGTTGGTCTGTTCCATCATGATCGCCAGCCTGGGACTCAACCTTAATTCCGGCGCAGTCATCATCGGAGCTATGTTGATTTCTCCGCTGATGAATCCGATTCTAGGAATCGGCCTGGGGGTGGGAACCAACGACCGAGACATGTTGTGGCAAGCCCTGAAGAGCTTTGGCGTGGCCATCGCCATCGCGCTGACCACCAGTATTGTTTATTTTTCGCTAACACCAATTAGTGAATTCACGCCAGAGATACAGGCGCGCACGGCGCCCACTATTCTGGATGGAATGGTGGCCGTCTTCGGCGGCCTGGCTGGTATTATTTCCATTACTCGGTTAGATAAGACCAACGCCATCCCGGGCGTAGCCATTGCCACCGCATTGATGCCCCCGCTCTGCGTTGCGGGCTACGGCATTGTGGAATCCTTTACTGATCTGGAAAAAGGACTTTCCATCTTCTGGCGGGCGGGCTACCTCTTCTTCCTCAACTCCTTCTTTATTGCCATTACGGCCTACGTTATTATTAGGTTGTTGCGTTTCCCTTATCGGAAATACGTCAATGCCAAAGAGAAGCGACGCAGCCAGCTGATCATCTTTGGCGTCAGTATTTTGATGATCCTACCGGGCATCTACGTACTTAATGATGTACTTACGCAACTCCGGCAGGAGCGGTCAGCCCGGAACTTTACCGAGGCCTATTTCCCCACCAGTAAATCTACGTTCATTCTGAACCGGGACAACGCCGAGCAGCCACTATTGATTTATCCCGTTAAAGACCGCTTGCTCGATCGTGACAGTCTCAATTTTTATACGCGTATCCTGCAGGATTCCTTCCAGCTTAAGGGCGCACGGATCGTGACAGATACGAGCATCACCGCTTCTGCGCTTGCCGGCATTCAGGGGAAGCTTAATAAAATGGGGAACCTGACGGAGCGTATTCGTGGGGTAGAGTTACAGCTGGCAGATGTTTCTTCACGACAAGCTGAAATGGCCCGTGTGGCAGTCATGGCTTCCAGTGATTCGGCCCGGTTTGATGTTTCACGGCGTAGTTTAAAATTGCAGTTTCCTGATGTGGAATCGGCCTACTTCGCTAAGATCCCTGCGGTAGATTCGACGGCGGGGTATACCCTGGTGGCCGTACAGCGCAGCCGGCAAGGCCCCCGGCCTACACTGGCTAGATCTCGTGCAGAACGAGAGATTATGCGAGAAATTTTACTGCTCCACACCAAAGCCGACTCATTGGTACTGGTGGTGGAAGGAATGTAGACTGACTGTCTGGTGTCGTTGGGCGAAAACCTGTAAGCCCCTGCTGAAAGCAAAAAACCGGCCCGGGGCTCCCCCCGGACCGGCAACTATCAATAGTCAAAAACTTTCTGCTTTGGTCCGTTTCCTTAGCCCACCGTAATTTGACGAGGAGGCTTAGGCAGTGCTTCTTCGCGCTTGGGTAGTGCCAGACGGAGTACACCATCCGTATAGCTGGCATCAATACTGTCCGTGTCGATCACCTTATCGTCCAGTTGGAAGCGACGGGTAAAATCGGCCAGCTTGAACTCGCGCCGACGGAAAGAAGGTTCCACTGGGGTAGCTTCATTTTCATTGGCGGTCGGGGTGGTGTAAGTAATCTCCAGGGTGCCTTCGTTGAAGGCAATGTTGAAATTTTCCTTCGCACGGCCTGGAGCCAATAGTTCAAGAGTAAAGTCGGTATCCGTTTCGCTGATGTTAACGGCGGGGCGGTGGCGGCTGTCGGCAGCTTTCGTCACGTGGTCATCAAAGAAGCGGAAAAAGTTGGCGGGAAGAGGGCGGTTGTGATTGATGAGATTCATGGTAATTCGGTTTTGTTAAGTTGATACGTCGGCATTATTGCCGGACGGAAATCCTTAGGCAAAGGGTGGGCCAGGCAGAATATCGATCTAAATAGGTGACAAAAAGGCACTTTTGGCCGGTATCGAGTGTCAAAATGGCGCTTAATGCTCGTTTTAGTACTTCTCGTGCGTAGCAAGAGCATGTTTGGGCGGGGCCGCAGGTGCAAAAAGTTGTTGCGGGCGCAAGGATAAGCGGCTTGCTTACTCCTTAAAGTTTCGCCTTGCTCTTGCGCCTTGCGTGTGCATAACATAGCACAAACGAAGGTGAAAGCCGGCTATTTCAAACGGCGATAGCCGTCACGAGCGCTAGCGAGCGTTGTTGCAACTCGTTAGAGTTTTGTAGCACAGGCCCGATTGCGCTGCGCGGCTGCCTGCGGCGGTTAACGCGGGTAAGGCTCTCTTTTTTATCGGCTTGTGCAATTTGTGGTACACACCATCTTGCCTACGTCTTATTCATGTTTAGGCAGTACCTTGGACGTGCTTCCAATCTTCCACCTATGTCCACCTCCCCTTCCTTTTTTGATCGCCTCAATTCCTGGGCCCGCCGTTCCATCACCCTGAAACTGATCATCATCGGAGTGATGATACTGTTTTTGATGATTCCGGCACTGATGCTCGATGGCTTGATCTCTGATCGGCAGCGGCTGCGGGACTCGGCACAGCAGGAAGTTGCTTCTAAGTGGGGTATGGAGCAGGTTGTCGGTGGGCCAGTTATTTCGGTGCCCTATCGCTACGAAGTGCCCGCTGGTGATGGTAAGACAACCATCCAGTCTGGCTACGCCCATTTTCTTCCTGATCAGATTGAAGTAACCGGAGAACTGGTGCCGGAAGAACGCTACCGGGGGATTTTCGTAGTCGTCCTGTACAACACAGCATTGGAGGTTAAAGGAAATTTTGATGGTTTCGACGCCGCAGCACTTCGTATACCCGAAGATGCCCTGCGCTGGGAAGACGCCTTGTTTACGGTTGGTATCTCCGACATGACCGGCATTCAATCTGCCATTGATCTCAGGTTTAAGGATACCACACTGAGCCTCGGCCCGGGAACGGTAACCAGCGATATTTTTGCCAGCGGTGGCAGTGTACCCGTAGCCATCAACGGAAGCGAAGAGAACGTTGATTTTAGCTTTTCTCTGGACCTCAACGGTAGCTCCGCCCTCTACTTTCGCCCATTCGGTAAGCGAACGACAGTTGCAATAAGCGGTGGCTGGGCCAACCCCAGCTTCGATGGCGGCTTCCTACCCCAAAATAGGGAAGTTACCGCTACCGGGTTCACGGCAAATTGGGAAGTGCTGCAACTCAACCGGAATTATCCCCAGCAGGGAACCGGAAACTATTTACCACGGAACCCCTCATCAAGTTCCCTGAGCGGGTCCTGGCGTGACGAGTATACGGGGTATGAAACCGCCAGCGACCTTTTCGGCCTCCGCCTCTTACTCCCCGTCGATGAATACAAGAAAACCTACCGCAGTACCAACTTCGCCATCCTGTTCATCTTCATCACCTTCCTGACCTTCTTCTTCATCGAAGTCCTGAACAAGCGGCGGGTACACCCGATCCAGTACCTGCTGATCGGTGCAGCCATCATCCTGTTCTACGTCCTGTTACTTTCCATCAGCGAACACCTGCTGTTCGACGCAGCGTACTGGATCAGCTGCGCGGCCATCGTCAGTTTAATAACGATGTACAGTTGGTTCATCCTGCGCAATAAGAAGCTGACCATGATGGTGGCGGGTATACTGCTTATCCTTTACGTTTTCTTCTACAGCTTACTGCAACTGCAGGATTATGCCCTGCTCTTCGGCTCGTTCGGCCTGCTGTTAATTCTTGGTGCTATTATGTGGCTAACCCGGAACATTGACTGGTATGAGCTCAATCGCTGAGGAATTTACAATTTGTAAATCCAGATTCTAACGCTCTACCCGCCGCTTACGATAAGCTACAGCCCCCCGATAAACCAGCAAACAAAAAATCCCCACCCCAATACCCAGGTAGAGGTAATTAAGCTGCCCCATCTTCCCAAAAACAGCAATGAACGGAACACTCACCAGGAAAAAGGTGGGGACTTCATTCCAGAGGCGGAGTTCCCAGTCGGTCCAGGGCCGCTCACCGGCGGCCATCGGCAGCATAATCTTACGCTTGGTATATAGTTGGTACACTACAATAAGAGCAACGAGGAAAATTTTCACGTGTAGCCACCCGCCGGTACCTGATTGGAGGTAGCCCGGGTTGAGGCCAATCATCACTAAGCCAGCCACCCAAGTAATCATCATGGCCGGATTAACGATGATTTTGTAGACCCGGGCAGCCGTAGCGGTATACTCCTCGTGCAAAATTTCCTGTTTCAAACGGTTTCGAACGGCTACAGGGTCGTCTCCCGAGAGTGGGCTAATGTTCTCCGTGTCGGCGTGGTTGACGAGTACCCGGCCGAGATAAAATAAGCCGGCAAACCAGGAAACGAATCCAACCACGTGGAGGGCTTTGGCAATGAGGATAAAGTCCATGCGGTAAAGGTAGAACCACAAACGCAGGATTTTTACTTACCCGGACGTCTTAGGGAAAGATTGACCGATTTATGATTGTAAGAATAAATCAAACACAGCCTTACTCCATTGCGTTAACCCCCCAGACCTCCGAATCAACCAAATACCCCCTTTGAAAATTTTTCTTCGCCGATTGCTGAAAACAATGCTATGGTTTTTTGGCATCGTCATCGCTTTGTTGGTTATCGTATTTGTGCTTCTGCAAATTCCCGCTGTGCAACAACGCGTAGCGCGGGAGGTGGAGAAAATTGCCCAGACCAGCCTGGGGACCGACGTGGGAATCGGAACCCTCGACCTGGACTTTCCTAGCCGCCTTGAGTTGGAAGACGTCTACATGAACAACCCTGCGGGAGACAGCATTGCGCGCATCGGCCATTTGGGGGTGGGGATAAACATGTGGGGGTTGCTGAAATCACGCGTAGAAGTCACTGATCTGCTGCTGCAGGATGTATTTGCCGACGTTCGAACAACAGATTCCACCTCCAACATCCAGTTTTTGCTGGACTTAGCCCTAGCCGATTCAACAACGGTGGACACGAATCTGGTGTCAGGCATGGACTCCACCTCCGTATTGGTGCTCACGGATACGACCTCTTCCGCCTCACCATGGGTCATCGACGCTTCAGACGCAGAGTTGTTACTGGAACGCCTCAATATTTATTATCAGGATGACCCCGCCGGTATCCTTGCCGATGTGGAAGGCCGTCGCCTGGCCGGTAAGATCAATGGCATCGAGCTTGACCGCCAGGTCTTCGACGTCAACTACCTCGAATTGGACGGAACCGATGCGCTGATCGGCATCGGAGCTGGCAGCGGCCCGGCAGACACAGCATCGACGGCCAGTGCTTCCATGCAACTGAAGGCCGGCCGGATTACCATCAAAGAAACCGACTTCGCCCTTAAGATGGCCGGGCTTGACATCAACACCGGCCTGCCCTACGTCAACCTGGAAGGAGCAGACCTTCAACTGGGAGATACCCTGGTTTTTACCGGAGAATTGTTCCAGACCCGAAAGCTCGCCTTTCGGATGGATACTCCGGCACCTCCCCTACGGGGCCCTGGGATCGACTACGGACATCTTGACGTAACGAATGTTGAGGCGGAGTTAACGGACATTGCCTATATAATCGACTCCTTGCACCTGCGTGCGCGCCAACTGTCCGGAAAAGAGAAGAGTGGACTTACGCTCGAACGAACCGAAGGAACGGTGGCATACAACCCTAGCTTTCTTGGACTTGAGGACTTTTGGTTAAGGACTTCGAATTCAGAACTGAAAAGTGATAATACCGCCATTAATTATGAATTTGCTGGCGGTGATCTTGAGGATATGATGGCCCGTCTCCAGCTGGATGGTTTCCTGGGGCTTAGAGATATCGCCTTGTTGGCACCTGATATGACCGCCATCCCCGTCATCGGTACCAACTTGGGCCAGCAATTGAAGTTTTCTGTTCGGGCCAACGGCACGATGGCCGACCTGGAACTCAGCCGGGTACAATTAAATGGCCCCGGGGTAAAGGTGCGGGCGACCGGCCGGGTAGAAAATGCCCTCGATCCGGAACGGCTGGCCGGCCGGCTCAACCTGGCAGAGTTCAGCGTTACGCCCGGCCCTTTATTGCCATTGGTGCCCGAAGGTATGTTGCCTCCTGATATCGACTGGCCAAAGAAGGTCGTCGCTGAAGGCACCGCCGACTATCGTAACGATCGCCTGGAAATGAATTTCTATGCCATTGAAAACCGGCAGTTCGGCAACGGATTGATGAGCCGGGTGAAGACCAGTGGCATGATCAACGGCGTGACGACTTTCCCCAAAACGAACCTGAATGTCAATCTGGACACCCTGCTGGCGACCAAGGCTACTATCCTGGCTTACGTCCCGCCAGGGAGCTTACCCGAAGATTACAAAATACCCGACTTCGTACGGGGCAGCGGCACCGTAAGCGGGCCAATGGAAGACCTGGATGTGAATTTACGCCTGAATCTTCCCGGAGAAAAGACTTTTGCCAGCATCAACGGCAACATCAAAAACGCCCTGGAGCAAGACAGCCTGAACCTGGACTTGGCCATTTCTGACCTCGCCGTCAACATCGCAGACATTAAGTCGATTTTACCCGATAGCACGCTGCCCGATAACCTGAACCTGCCTGACCTCCGCATTCGTAACGCCCGCATCGCCGGCTCCCCGACAAACCTGACCTTCGACGTGCCGCTGGAAACCGACAACGGCACCTGGCAACTGGATGGCCGCTATGATCCGGAAGACCTCGACCTGAGTATAGCCGTGAAAAATGTCCGTCTTACCGACCTTTTTACTGGCCCGCTGAGTGATACCCTGGCCACCCTGGAACTGGGCGCGCTCAACATAACGGCCAAGCTGAAGGGGCCGCTGGAGCCAACCATGAACCTGATCGTTGACGCCACCATTGGCGAAGATGGAACGGGACAGTTGGCCGACCTCAACGCCCTGGTGCAGGAGGATAACTACGAAGCTGACTTTAACCTGACCCACCCCGATTTTTTGGCTACGGGAAAAGGGAGCTACACCATTGGGCCCGATAGCGTCGCTTCCGTGAATGCCGTGGTTGATCTTAACCGGGTAGACCTGCAACGTTGGGACATTACCGAAGTCCCACTGTCATTAGAAGGGCGCCTAACCGCAGCGTCCCAAGGACTCGACCCTTATAATATGAAAGGCTACTTGCGGTTGGATACCGTAAAACTACGGGGAGACGAAGGCAGTAGTTATGTTGATAGTGTGGTGGTGACGGCCAGCCTGCAAAATTTTGACAATGAGGTCCTGGTTCGATCCGACGTCCTCGATGCGGAGTTAATCGGTGTCTTCGATCCGGTAAAAACTCCGGGAAAAATGATCCAGTTCATCATGGCCTACTGGGACGAAAGCTTGCGGCAACCCAACCCGGTGGAGAATGGAGATGAGTTGGATTTTGCCCTTCAACTTAAGCGGCCGCAGCCACTGACCGGAGGGTTGATAACGGGGCTGACCGAACTCTCGCCCTTTAATGCCTCTCTTTTATACCGGGACGGTGACCCGGACCTGCTGATCAATCTTGATCTGCCGGAGATCAGCTATGCCGGTTTTAACGCCCGTAACCTTACTTTTCGGGCAATTGGTGATACGGTAGATCTCGTATGGGAGGCAGACTGGGCCAATATCAAATACGGGGATCAGGTTGAACTCGGGCGTACGACCTTGAGCGGGGAGACGATGAATGATGAGATGCTGGTGGAACTCAAATTATATACCGAAGAAGATAGCCTGCGGCATTACCTGGGCTTTATTACCGACCCTGAATCAGACACCATCGTCATCAGGCTGGAAGAGGAGCAAATCCTTAATTTTGAAACCTGGTCAGTTCCGCCCGAAAATCTGATTGCGATTGCGGGCCCCTCGTTGATTATTCGGGATTTTGCGTTGCGTAATGAAGAGCAGTCGCTCTCGGCGCGGACCACCGAACCAGGAGACGTGATCATCACCTTCGGCGATTTTAACCTACGTACCCCAAGTCGTCTGCTCTTTTCAGAAGAAGAAACAGCAGCGGGCATTATGAACGGGACGGTAGGGCTGGATAATGTGCTGACGAACCTCGGGATTCAATCGAACCTGACGGTTGACGAGTTGAAATATACCGGTACCTTCCTGGGGGACGTAGTGGCGGAGGTCAACAGTTCGAATGAGCAGACATACAACGTAGACGTAAGCATCAATGATGCAGGGAACAACGCTACGTTGAAAGGAGCCGTTGAGCTGAATGGACCGCTGAACCTGGTGCTGGACGTGACCAAACTGCAACTGGCTACTGCTGAACCCTTCAGTTTGGGGTACCTGAATAAGAGCGAAGGATTCCTTACCGGGCGGGTTGATATTGGAGGCACCATTGAGTCGCCGGATCTGGACGGCAGTTTGAAATTCAATGACGCGAGCCTCATCATTAGCCTCCTAGGCGAGCGATACAAGCTGGATGAACAGCCGATTCGCTTTAACAATTCGACGATTACTTTTGGCAACGACTGGAACATTTATGATTCGCGGGGCGGCGGCGCGCGGGTGCAGGGAAAGGTTGAAATGCAAAGTTTGGAAGACATTGTTCTGAACCTCCGGGTGCGGGCCAACGACTTTTTGGCGATCAACTCCACCATTGAAGACAATAAAGATTGGTTCGGCAAAATGTACGTCGATGCCGATGTTGCCATCAACGGCACGGCCATTCGGCCCGTGGTGGACGTGACGGCGACTACCAGCCGGGAATCAGAAGTGACCTATATCTACCGCATCCTCCAACAGGGACTTGTGGAGACAGAGGGCATTATGGATTTTACCGAGCAGTACCGCTGGAACGACCTGTTGCGCAGAGATACGATTGCTGCAGACACGGGCACCAGTGCCTATAACGCCGGTATGGACCTGACCCTCGACCTGGACGTGAAACCCAACCTGGAAGTAACCGTGGTCGTCGACCCGGTAACGGGGCAAACCTTCACCGGCAAAGCCGATGGTGACCTGACGATGCGGGTCTATCCCGATGGCCGCCAGGAGGCAGCAGGCCGGGTAGAACTGGTGACCGGGGAGTATGATTATATCTACCAGAACATCATCAATAAAAAATTTGAGGTGCTGGCTGGTAGCAACGTCACCTTCAACGGGGACCTGTTGAACCCCAGCCTCGATCTTCGTATCCGGCACCTGGCACAGACCTCCCCACTTTCGTTGGTACAAGGAGTACAGGGAGAAGGTGTGGACGTCTCCGGGCTGCGTCGTAAGCAAACCTTCTATGTCGACATTACGCTGAAAGGAGACCTGGAAGCCAGTAATATTACCACTGATGTCGTGTACCCTGATGACGCCTACGGTAATCTTGGCCTAAGCAACGTTGCGGAATCCCTGGCCACCTTGCGCCAGGACCAGAGCCGGATGACGACCACCGCTTTTCAACTGTTGGCTTTCGGTAGTTTTAATATCCCCTTGCTGGACGCAGGCGGTGGTGGCGAAAACCTGGCAGCCACGACCCTCAATAACCTGATGAGCAACTACCTCAATAATTTTGCGGACCAACTGGTCAGCTTCGTCGACCTCGACTTCGGCCTGGACAACTACGAGGATGAAGGGGGGGAAACCCAGACCAACCTCCGCATCAGTTTGCGCAAGGCTTTGTTTGACGACCGCGTGGTGATCAGTATCGATGGTGTGGCCGGTACCGCCGAAGACGAATTGGCGGGCACCCAACAAACCTATCTCGATAACATCACTGCCGAATACCTGATCAACGAAGATGGTTCCTTCCGGCTGAAATTCTTCAATGACCGGGACCGAAATACGCTTGTGGGAGGGAACGTGATTCGTTTTGGCGGGCGGTTGACGTTCGGGAAGGATTTTGATCGCATCCGATGGTTTAGGGAGAAAGGGAAAAAGGAGTAAAGGGAAGAAAGGCTGAAGGGGTAAGTTTTAGACTTTATGCGACGTACTAAAGGTGAACTAAAGAAAAGATGAGTAGTAACTTTCAAAACAGCGGGGAAGAGCAAGGGCAGGTAGTGAATGCTGGAAGGTCCTTTATGGAAGGCTTTGAGGTTTGCAGTCGTGCACTGCTCTCCAAAACCATTTTTTGCACCTGCGGCCGCGCCCCTTTCTCCTTTTTCTCTTCTTCTTTTTTTGCCCTCCTCCTTATTTCTTTCCTTTCTTCCTGCAGCATTACCCAATACCTCCCCGAAGGAGCGTATCTCTACGATGGATCTTCGGCTACGATCAGCTCACCTGCCGGGGTGAATGATGGCGAACTCAATCTCGAAATTCAGTCGGTGCTCAATAATAACACCAACAGAAAGATGCCAGTCCTTGGCTATTACCCGATATACCGGCACTATAAATTTCAGGAAAAACTGGCGGCTAACCCCGAGAAGTTTGGTGATAAGGAACCGTGGGGTGAGGAGCCGATCTTATACGATGAAACGATAGCGGAAACGGTGAATGCACTCATTGAAAACCGGGCCAGTAACGAGGGCTATTTCAACAATAAGTCTGCCTGGAAATTGGACACGAATACTTCGGCCCGAACGGTAGCTGTTGATTTCAATCTCAAGGTAGACCGACCCTACAAGGTTGATTCGGTACGTTACTTCTGGCGAGATAGTTCCATTGCCCGTGTCATCAATCCGCTGCGAAAAAACACGGCATTGAAGCTAGGAAAGCGGTACGAGTTGGACTTGATTAAAGCAGAGCGCCAGCGTTGGCAGGAGGCCTTACGCGCCGCCGGGTATTATTACGCCCGGGGAGACGATTTCTTCTTCCTGGCCGATACCGTTGCCGGAGATCACCAGGTGGATTTACTCGCCAAATTAAAGGAAGGCGTCCCCCGCAACCATCTGTACCCACAACGGATCGTAGACGTTAACGTCTATGCCAACGCGGAACCGGAAGACAGCCTGGGTAATTACAACAGGGTGGATACCACCCGGGTAAACGGCATCAACGTTATTTGTCAGGACTGCCCGCTCCGCCCAACAATTGTAGACGAGGCTTTTGAGATGAGTGCGGGAGATTTGTACAGCCCTTTACGACACAAGAAGACCCTGCAGCGCCTGGCCGATTACAATACCTTTAGGTACATCGCCATGAGCTATGACCCCGTGCCTGGCACCGATAGTTTGCTGGTCCTCAATGCCTACCTGCAGCCGCGCCTCCGGCGCCGCTTTGAAGGGGAACTGGGCCTGTCGTACAACAGCGCGGATTACTTTGGCCCTAGTGCTAAAGTGGCCTACGTAAACCGTAACCTGCTGCGAGGTGCGGAACTGCTGCGCCTGGAGGGGGAGTTTAGTTTGGCACAATTTCTCGGAGATCCGGGAGAGGCGAGGGTGCCCAATGCCGGAACCTATGGTTTTACCGCTCAGCTTGAGGTGCCAAGATTGTGGATGCCCAAACGCAGGAAACTAATTCCCCGGGTTTTTACCTCAGGTACCGTCCTTGAATTGGGTGGCAAAATTGAAAACCTGCAGATGAACCTGGTTCAGTTCAACGACGAAATTATAGAGAACAACCTGACCGAACTGGCTAACCTGATTGAGGCGGACCCTGATGCCAGGGAAAGTATCAGTCTGACCCAATTACGGTTTCAGTTTGGGTATACCTGGAGACGGCGGGTAACGAAAAGTCACGCCCTGAACCCTTTCAGCATCCGGCTACAGAACCCATCCGTTGCCAACGAACAAGTGCTGGACCTGGCCCGGGAAGTTAACCTTGCCCCCGGCGCCAGCGGCGCACAGACCAACCGCTTCGACCGGATGCTTGTTTTTTCTCCCAACTATACTTTTAATCTTGATACCCGACTAAAGGGGCCGTCAACGCATGCTTTCTTCCTGCGCCAGTTCGTATCAATGAACATGAACAACGTTTTTCCGGTGGGGACCGGAGCAGCGTTTCGGGACCGGGAAACCAGTTTTTACCCCCTCCTGGAAACGGACGCACGGTATTACCTGACGTTGAACAAAACGATGCAGGTGGCCAGCCGCTTTCACGGAGGGATCGCTTTTCCACTGTTTAGCGACCGAGCCATCGTCCCTTATTTCGACTTGTTTTCCATCGGTGGGCCAAATAGTTTGAGGGGCTTTGCCCCCCGGCAGGTTGGTCCTGGCCGGACCGTCCCCTTCGCCAATAACCTCTTAACCTTTGGTGGCTACGGCAACCTGTTGCTAGAGGGTAGTGTGGAGTTTCGCTACCAGGTTGACCCACTCATCGAGCTTGCCGCCTTCACGGACTTCGGTAACATCTGGACGTATAAAACAGAACTGGAGGAGCTGGAAACGGACTTCAGAACCGATGCTTTCTCCGGAGACATCGCCCTTAATGCCGGGATAGGCGTGCGCTTTGATTTGCAATTCCTGGTCCTGCGAATCGACCTGGCCAAGCCGTTGATAATCCCTTATGCAGATAATGCCGCATTGCTCGTGCCTCCTTTTGCCGATGCACGAGACGTGCCCGGTGATAACATCCGGTTGGTGGTGGCTTTTGGGTATCCTTTTTAAAAGGGGGAAAGGCCAAAGGGAGAAATTCCCAATTGATTACCGAGCCTTCCTTGTTTAACTCCAAGGTGAGTAAGCGCAGCGCCGCGAACGGTACTTGCGGTAGCTCCTTCCTCCCTTTTACCGCCCCTTCACTCCTAAGGTGAGTAAGCGCAGTGCTGCGAATAGTATATGTGGTAGCTCCTTTCTCCTTTCTCCCTTAACGGTGAAACCGCCGAATATCCACCTCCCCAGGAATCGGCTTCCCTTCCAACAAATGTTCCGTCAGCCAAAGGCTGCCCAGGGGGGCCAGTGAGGCGCCTTTGGTGCCCAGCCCGTTGAGAATGGCAAGTTGCGGAATCTCGGTATGCGTACCGATGAACATCCGCCGGTCGCGGACGGTAGGCCGCACGGCCGCATGGTGGCCGACGATCTCATAAGACGTACCGGTAAGTACTTCCTCCAGGCGATCTTCCAGGAAGGTACGGTTGGCCGGGGTGGGGGAGTCGTCGGTAAATTGGTTTTCGCTGGTGGCTCCGATCCAGTAAGTATCATCGGCCAGCGGTACTAGGAAGACCCGGTGCTTGAACATTCGTTCAAGCAGGGGTGCCTGAGTTTTTACAATCAGGACTTCTCCTTTATTCCCGCCGTGCGGTAGGTCGCTGAACCACGGGTTGAAGCGCGCGCGCCAACCTTCGCAGCTGATGATGTGGTCGTAGGCAGGAGGGGTATTGCTGTTTGTCTTTTCTATTGCACCTGCGTCCGCGCCCAGATACTGTGGGATATGTTCATAATTGAATGCTTCTGCCCTGAACCGACCTTCCCGTACCAATTTCTTTCGAAAAGCACTGACCAGCGCCGCGACATCTACTCGTGCCGCCTGGCGGACGCCAGCGTAGGCAAATACCGATACCGTCAGTTCGGGGATACGCCCCACATCGGGGTCCTCTTCCATATACTCCGGGTAGCCGGGATCCGCGGAACGAGCCTGCCAGTCATTGAGGTCGCCCCGGTGATAGAGGGTGCGAATGAGAGGTTGCTCATACCAAAATTTGATGCCTAATTCTTTTTCCAGGTCCTGGTATAGGGCTTTGGCAACGGGCAGCAGTTCGTCCATCCGCCAACTCTTTACGAAGCGGCGGCCGGTAATGGGGTTAACAATACCCGCTGCAACTTCGCTGGCGGCAGTTTGCTCCGGCGCGTCGACGTAGTGGACGGTGTGCCCGGCCTGTTCCAGACGATAACCCGTTAGGGTGCCAGCAAGGCCCTGGCCGATGAGGAGGAAATTCAAGGAGAAAGGAGGTAAGGGAGTAAAGGAATAAGGGTAAAGATAAATCGGAGACCGGGACTTCTTGCCCCTTTCCTTCCCTTACTCCCTTTCCCCTTTACTACCTTCGCGCCCTATGAAAAAGTTAACCCTCCTCAAAGGAAAAGACGGTGCCATCCGTCGTCGTAACCCCTGGGTGTTTTCTGGTGCCATTAAGTCTGAAGAAGACGGTGTCAAAGACGGTGACCTGGTGGCGGTGGACGCCATCAACGGTGATCGATTGGGCTTTGGTCATTACCAGTCTGGCGGCATCCGGGTGCGGTTACTGCACTTCGGAGAGGATGAATTGCCGGTGGAGGACTTGCTGCGCGAGAAATTGCACGCTGCGCTTGATCTGCGTCAGCAGTTGGGTTTAGTGGATGATCCGCTAACGAACGCCTACCGGCTCGTTCATGCGGCCGGAGATGGCCTGCCTGGCCTGATCGTTGATCGGTACGCAAGTCTGGTCGTCATCCAGTGCCACGGCATCGGTATGTTCCGCGAACGGACATTGATCGCTACTTTGCTGAAAGAACTGTTGGGGGATGGGGTAACCACCATCTATGATAAAAGTGCGAAGACGCTACCGGATCGGTACCCGGCGCAAGACGGTGTATTGCTGGGCGACGACGTCACCGAAGTGGTGGTGCTGGAAAACGGTCGCCGCTTTCGGGTAGACGTGGCCGGAGGACAGAAAACCGGCTTCTTTCTTGATCAGCGGGATAATCGCTGGCTGCTGGGAAGCTACGCTAAGGGGAAGCGGGTACTGAATACTTTTTGTTATACGGGAGGGTTTTCAGTCTATGCACTTTTGGGCGACGGCGCGCAGGTGCAAAGTGTGGATTTAAGTGGCAGTGC
>JBGCFZ010000011.1:0-4930 GCA_045110355.1 Lewinella sp.
TACGACCACGGCCTCCGGGACCGCGCGCTACTGGAAACCCTATACGCCTGCGGCCTTCGCGTCTCCGAAGCCACCAACCTTAAGCTGACCAACCTCTACTTTGATCAGGGCTTCGTCCGGGTCACCGGCAAGGGTAACAAAGAACGCATCGTCCCCATTGGCGGGGAGGCGATCCACCATGTAGAAATTTACCTTGAGTATGTCCGCAAGGTGATGCCCACCATCAAGCCGGAAGCTGAAAACACGCTTTTCCTGAATCGTAGAGGAGGTGGCCTTAGCCGGGTCAGCGTTTTTACCGCCGTCAAAAAATATGCTGCAGAAGCCGGGATAAAGAAGAACGTCAGTCCGCACACCTTTCGCCACTCCTTCGCCACGCACCTCATCGAAGGAGGTGCCGATCTACGTGCGGTGCAAGAGATGCTCGGCCATGAATCCATCCTCACCACCGAAATCTATACCCACCTGGATACTGAATTTTTGCGGGAGACTATTATGAGTTTTCACCCTAGTAATAGGGGGTAGTAGGTAGTGCTGCCGCAGGGGAGAGCTCGCTACGCTCGTGTAGTAATAGATAAAGGTACTTGAAGAATCAAAGACCTCAATCAGAGATTTATCTCCACCTGTACGAGCGAAGCGAGCAGAGACGTGTGGCAACACTACCCACTACGAACTATTCCTCCTCCATTCCTCCAAACAAATCATTGACCTTAAGAAAGTGGTACCACTTCAGCAGGCGCTTGATGTCGGAAACGTGTACCTGTTCTTTGTCGTAGTTCGGGAGTACATCGGCGATGTATTCGAACAGGACGTCTTTACTGGCTTTGGTGTCTGGTGCAGGATTGTCTTCTGCCTGTTCGTTCATCCGACCGAAGAGCTTGCTCAATGGTTCTGCTTCTCCGTCATCAGTAAACATGGCCATGCTTTCCAGAGGGGCGAACTGGTGCTTGCGCTGGGGGGCAAAACGACGCTTACCGTCGGCCAGGTTTTCAATGATCAGACCGCCTTTGCGCTCGGTTACTACTTTGTACAAACCGGGGAGACCGGTTACTGCCAGAATTTCGCTTAATTTCATAGTTGGTTCTTTCGCGCAAAGGTAAATGATTCTCGATTCTCGATTTGAGAATCTCGATTGGCGAACTTCTAGCACATATTCCTGGCCAAAATCATACCAACACAGCGAGTACTAATAAGCAGTAGCCGCTCAGTAATGAATCCTCCTACGAGCGTAGCGAGCATGTTCCAGCGGCAGCCAATCAAGAATCGAGATTCTCAAATTGAGAATCGAGAATCTAATAAGCCAACAGGTCCTCCATAGCCCCCAACAACCTCGCCTCTGGCAAATAGTCCGCCTCCAGCGCAGCAGCGAAGGGGACGGGCGTATCCAGGGCCGCCAGGCGGCGGACGGGCGCGTCGAGGTCTTCGAAGCAGTGCTCGCCGATCCAGGCGGCGAGCTCGCCGCCAAAGCCGCCGGTGAGGCTGGCCTCGTGAAGGATGAGTGCCCGGCTGGTTTTCTTTACGGTGGCAGCGATGGTTTCATAATCCAGCGGAGCAAGCGTACGAAGATCGATGACCTCGGCGTCGACGCCAGCTTCTTCCACCGCCTTGAGGGCCCAATGAACGCCCATACCGTAGGTGATGATGCTCAATACATTGCCGGTCCGCGCTACGGCAGCTTTACCAATTTCGGTGGTGTAGTAGCCTTCCGGTACCTGTCCGCTCAGGGATCGGTACAAGGCCTTGTGTTCAAAGTAGAGCACTGGATTAGGGTCCGCCAGCGCTGCGATGAGCAGGCCTTTGGCGTCGGCAGGGTTGCTTGGGTAAACGATTTTCAGACCGGGTACCGAAGTAAACCAGGCTTCCATCGTTTGGCTGTGATAAGGGCCGGCCCCTACCCCACCACCAACGGGCAGGCGGACGGTCACATCGGCGTTCTGCCCCCAGCGATAATTTAGTTTGGCGAGGTTATTAACGATTTGATTAAAGCCGCAGGTGACGAAGTCGCCAAACTGCATCTCCACCATCGCCTTACCGCCGGCGATGCTCAGCCCCAGGCCAATACCGATGATGGCGCTCTCGCACAGCGGGGTATTCCGGACGCGATCTGCGCCAAACTCAGCCATGAAGCCGTCGGTGATTTTGAAAACACCGCCGTAGTCGGCAATGTCCTGTCCCATCAGTACCAGGTCGTCGTGTGCGCGCATGCCTTCGCGGAGACCGTCTGAAATAGCATCGATGACGCGCATTTCGGAAGTAGCAGATAAATCAGGCGCGGACGCAGGTGCAGGGGAAGTTAGTGGAGCATACATTGCTGCCAGCTCTCTGGCTACATCGCCTTCCGTCGCGGGCATAGCTCCAGCCTCCTTCAGGCCATCTTCAATTTCTTTTTTGATCTGCTTTTCGAGAGCCTTGCGGTCGGCGACGGAGAGCAAGCCTTTTTCGATGAGGTGGTCGGCAAAATTATTGAGCGGATCGCGGGCGGTCCACGCTTCGATTTCGTCTTTTGGGACGTACTTCACCCCACTGGCTTCCTCGTGGCCACGAACACGGTAAGTCAGGCATTCCAACAGGATGGGTTCGGGGTTCTCCCGCAATTCTGCGGCCAGTTTGCTGACGGTTTCGTAGACCTCCAGGATGTTGTTTCCGTCGATGGTCAGGGAGCGCATACCGTAGCCGACGCCCCGATCGGCCAGGGTGTTACAAGCATATTGTTCGCTGACGGGCGTACTGAGGCCCCAACCGTTGTTCTCCACCACGAAGATGACTGGGAGTTTCCAGACTGCTGCGGTGTTGAGGGCTTCGTGGAATTCGCCCTGGCTGGTGCCGCCGTCGCCCGTAAAAGCAAGACTGACTTTTTGTTCGCCCATCAGCTTATGGCGCAGCGCTACCCCTGCTGCCAGGGAGAGTTGCGGCCCAAGGTGGGAGATCATGCCTACGATCTTATGTTCCTGGCTGCCGAAGTGGAAGCTGCGGTCCCGCCCGGAGGTAAACCCGCCAGGCTTGCCTTGCCACTGGGCAAAAAGCTGGGGCAAGGGCACATTGCGGGTGGTGAACACACCAAGGTTGCGGTGCATGGTAAAGAGGTACTCGTCATCGTTGAGCGCGGCAGTACAGCCCACGCTGATGGCTTCCTGGCCGATGCCGGCAAACCATTTACTGATGATACCCTGACGCAGTTGCTTGAGCATCTTTTCTTCGATCAGGCGCGGACGCAGGAGCTGTTCGAAGAGGGCCAACTGGGTGGCTGGCTTGGTTTTATGCTTGGTGTAGGTTAGGGGGGGGAGTGTGGTGGTCATGGCTTTGTGGTGGAGTGGGGATGTCTCCCGGAAGATGCATCCTGGGGTTCCCCCGGAAGAGCATCCTGGGGTTCCCCCGGACTACGCCCACTGCTGCGCAGCTTGCTTCGTCCGGGGTTAAAACGATTTGATCCCTCCGGGATCGGAAAGGCAACGCAAATTTACGATAAAGTAGTGCTTACCTTAGCTTCCTAATTAACCACCAGCTTATGCGCCGTCTGACGTTCCTTGCTCTTCTACTCATTGCTTGCACCTGCGGCCGCGCCCAGGAAACGCCCCAGGCGACCATCACCACCATCTTTGACCACATGAAGGCCGGCGACACCACCGGGCTACGCGCTTATTTTCATCCGGATGCGACCCTGCATTCCGTAGTCACTAAGCCCGATGGAAAAACCGTCGTTGGGGCCGGTAGTATTGACGGTTGGTTCAAAGGCATGCAAAAAGCGGAAGCTGGCGACTGGGAAGAGACCCTGCACTACACCGAGGTAAACATCGACGGGCACCTGGCCAGTGCCTGGACACCCTACGTCTTCAACTATAAAGGAGAACTTCACCACTGTGGTGTTAACACCTTCCAACTCGTCAAAGACGGAGAAAAAGGGCAGTGGCGCGTACTCCATATTTCTGACACCCGCCGCGACGGGAAAGGCGACTGCATCCCCGTCTCCGATGAATCTCCCCGCGAGGCCATAGAGGCGCTCGCCACCAACTGGCACCTGGCGGCCGCCAACGCCGACTCCACCGTGTTCTTCGACAGTATGGCCGACGACGCCATCTACATCGGTACCGATAAAACGGAGCACTGGACCAAGGAGGAATTCCTCGGCTTCGCGGCTCCCTATTTTGCCCGTGGCAAAGCCTGGAACTTCAACGCTACGGAGCGCCATGTTTTCTACAACCCCAACCAACAAGTCGCTTACTGGGACGAAGTGCTGGACACCTGGATGGGCCCCTGCCGGGGCACTGCCGTGGTAAAACGAGACGGACCAAACGGTTGGAAAATCGCGCATTACACCCTCTCAATGACCATACCAAACGATAAGGTAGAGGAGGTAATGAAGGCTACTGGGGAAAAAACTAAGGAACGCAAATAATGAAATGGCGACACTTATTTTTAGCTTTTTCCATTATGCTGATCATTGTCGGACTAATCAAGTCCATCCATTATGAAAACATCGTCGGAACAAATGGAGCCGGGTATGAAATTGGCTTTAAATTCTCTTCAGAACTTCCCTTTGGGCTGATGGGCTTTGCCCTTTACTTTGCGGAACAGTGGAAGGCTCGTTAATGGGATAAGATTAGTAGTAGGCCAGCGATTCTTTTTGCAAAAAAACACCAGTATGCTTTCCAAAATATTCCCCAACGTTGCCAGCTTGGATGTTGACTTTAAGAAGTGGCTACTCATTGGGGTAGCACTTGAAATAATTATTTTCGGGTATTCCTACTTCCTATTTCCGGGAGAACCCAACGATATTTTTCGCCACGCGGCACGTTATTCCGGTCGGCTATCGCTTTTCATTTACCTGTTTGCCTTCAGTTATTTTGCGCTAACTTTTTATAGTGATGAACCCGACCTAATGTCTACGCTCAAAAAGATTGTGTCCATCTTTTGCGTCCTTCACTTTATCCATTTC
>JBGCFZ010000012.1:0-8420 GCA_045110355.1 Lewinella sp.
CCGACGTTAAAATCCGCCCGGTAGTAGGGGTTCTGGACGTTGCCCTCCAGACCGAACTTCGTCCGTACTTCGCCGGCAAATTCTTCACCGCCAGTTTTGGATACGTAGTTGAAAATACCACCGGGTGCATTGGCACCGAGAATGGAGGCCGTGCCACCACGTACAGCTTCGACGCGTTCGGTCATGGCATCTGCTCGTAAGAAAAGATCGGGGAACAATTCTACGTTAGTAACGGGCAAGCCGTCTTCCTGCAGGGAGACGTAGCGGTAGCCATTGATGTTGTCAATGGAATTAGCCGACAATCCTCTCGAGTAAACGGAGTTCCATATTTCACCCCGGGCCTGGTTAACAAAGACGCCAGGGATGTTTTTAAGTAAATCCGCTGCGCTCGTTGCCGCAACGCGGTCCAGTTGCTCGGAGCTGAGGGTCGTGATGGCAATGGAGGACTCCATTTTGGTCCTGGCATCAAATACACCGGTTACCACCACTTCATCCAGTGTTGAACCGGCTTCCAGTACAATTTGCATGTCACTGGCCGCAGGTAATTCCTGCTGGGCGTAGCCGGTGTAGCTGATCAGCAGGAGGTCCCCCACTTTTGCTTCGCTCAGGGTGAAGTTCCCGTCCAGGTCGGTTACCGTTCCCGTTTGGGTCCCTTTAATTACGACGGAAGCCCCAATCAGGGTCTCCCCCGAAGCATCGGTTACGGTGCCGGATACCGTTTGTGCGACAAGGCTGCCTGAAGTGAACACAGCGAAGAAAAGGAGAATAATTAAAGAAAGGCTGTTTCTCAGAAAGAGAGAATTGAGCTTTCTTCTCGAGGAAAAAAAGATTGACATAATCTAAGAGGTTTCATGATCAACTAAGGAAGAATCTCTCAGGCAACTAGTGGCCTCAAAGTCTTTCGAATTACTTGTTCTGAGCTATGATCTTGTGGCTGTTTAGTAGAAATTTTCACGCAGAAAACTTAACGAGGCGTACAAAAAGGTATTCATTTTACAACACAACCTATAGTGTCAGCTCCTCATTGCTGCTGCGTTTTCCGTACTTAATAAACCGTTTTTCCGTTTTGACAGAATTTTTGATCAAGCATCGCTGTAAAGGTAGAATGTAGTCTAAGCCGGTTCGATTCAGTAATAATCCATTTTTATTCAAAATCAATCCTTCCCGTCAGGCACATGCCTGATCTACGGCTTTTTCCGAGGTCTTAGTGTCCAAAACTATTCATTGAAAGGACTTACCCGGAAGAAGAGTCCTTGCTTCTTCCAACTTTCTCTGCACCTGCGGCCGCGCCCATATTGTTGATCAATTCAATGGGGTGCTCTTTGTCTCGCGCACCGAAATGGCTCCAGGCACCGAAATCAATTCTCCGGACTGCTTTAGAGGCGCGGACGCAGGTGCAAGGAAAAGAACTTAAAGAGCAATGCTTCCAACACCTTTCCTACTGGCTCGCAAAATCCCGTGGAGAGATCCCCGTCTGCTTCTTAAAGAAGCGCGAAAAATTGCTTGGCGTACTCTTACAGAGGTTTTCGGCGATCTCAGATATGCTCAGGTTGGAATACTTGAGCAGCGACTTCGCCTCCAGGACCAACATTTCGTTAAGCAAAGACTGCGCCGTTTTATTGAGCGTCTTCTTCACGCATTTATTCAAATGATTGGGCGTGATGTGCAGTAGCTGGGCAAATTCCTGAACCGTACGGTAAGTATATACATACTGCGTTAGTGCGTCCTTAAACTGCTGGGTTATCAGGGCTGCGGTATTCTTTTTATCTACTTTTTCTACCTGGGTGTGGCGGTTGATCTCCGTAAACAAAGCCATTGTATACCACATGGCCAAAGACTTATTTTCTTCCTGCCCTCCCCGCTCGTACAAGGTCATCATTCGCTCAAAAATATTGACCACGGCTGGTATATCCTGCTCCGGAATCCGTACAATAGGATTGGCGTTGAAGTTGAGAAACTTGAAGTGCTTCAGCAGGTGCATTTGATCGGCCAGCACGTCGGGGGAAAACTGGAAGAAGAATCCTTCTACGTCCTCACTCATCGACTCGTGGGCAGTGATCTGGAAGGCAGGCAGGATAAACAATTCGTTCTTCCCAAAAGAATACTCGTTCATTCCCTTAGAGCGTCTGCTCTTTCCTTTGGTGATGAAAAGAATATCGTTCATCGTTTTACGGTGCGGCGGCAAGGGGAAGCTGAGCTTCCCGATGGCATCCTCAAGCCTGTTCACGTGAAACAGGTGGTACTTTTTGAAGAAACTCCATTCAGCGTGACCAAAGTGTAATTGATGCAGATTGGGAATCTCCAGCGTTGGTACGGTCTTGTTTTTTTCCATAGTGCTCAATACGTTTAAACCGAGTCGTTGCTTTTCCGGAAAGCACCCGGTGGTACACCAGCTTTTTTCTTGAAAAATTTGGAGAAATGGGCGGGGTCCTTAAAGCCCAGAAAGTAAGCGATCTCCGCAATGCTACTGCTAGTACCCTTAAGGTATTTCTTTGCTTCGGCCAGTACCCGCTCATGGACCACCTGAAGCGCCGTTTTTTGAACAACCATCTGGCAAATACGATTTAAATGAACGGGCGTGAGCTTCATCTCGCCAGCGTAAAATTTAACCGGCTTCCCCTCGTGTCCGTATTGCTTAATCAGCTTTTTGAACTGCTTGAAATGGCCCAATATCCGGTCGTCAGATTTTACCATCTCCTCCTTGTCTGCTCTTTTCGATCGGTAGATAGTAAGCAGGAAAAGCTGGAACAGGAGAGCCAGAGAAAGATTCTTCAACGGATCTGCTCGTTCCGCCTCCCGGATGATTCTGTTTTTAAGGTCCAGTAATTCCAGAAAAGAATCCGCTCCGGTATTCAGGGAGAAGTACTGAAGCTGGTCGAAGTCGGAAAACACGGAAGGCATTGTGCTCAGCATTTTATCCATACTTGCTTCGAGAAGCGTAAAGACCTCTCCCCTTACCTCGGTCTGAAAAACAAAGCCGTGAAGCTCGTTGCTTGGTATCATCAGGACCCCGGGGCTTTCCAACGCTATTTTCTCGCCCGAAGAGAGCAACAGCCCCCCGCCAGAGGTGATCAGGAACAGCTGAAAAAGGTCAGAGTGCAGATGTTCTTCAATCTCATAATTATACCTGAAGCTCCTCGCCTGTAGCGGCTCGTGGTGCAAAAAAGAGTCCGCCAAAAGCCCGTGATCATCCCCGAATAACCCTTTGTAGTTTAGCAGTTGTTTTTGCATGATGTTTTAAAAATACATCGAATAAGCTAAAAACACTCGCCAAAACAATAGAAAAGTTTTATTTGTGCATTACAAAGATAAAAATTCGCAATACTGAGCCACTCCTCTCCCGCTATTTTTGCCGAAACATTCTGCGCTTTCATAAAAGACAGTAAATGAGCGATCATACCATCAAACCCACCGACTGGACGGTACAGCCGCCCCGGCTTCACCCGGAGTACAAATCGACCATCTTAAGGTCTCCTACCAAGCCACTGGTCTTCAGCAAAAAGACTTTTGCTGAGCTGACCGGGCCTGCCTTCGGCAGCTTCCAGATAAACCCACTTGACAACGACCTGACCAAAAACGGCGTCAAAAACGGCGAGCCCATCGGTGAACGTATGGTTGTTCACGGTAAGGTGACCGACGAGTTTGGCCGCGCCATCCCCAACGCCCTGGTCGAGATATGGCAGGCCAATTCTTCCGGCCGCTACGTACACAAAAGAGACCAGCACGATGCCCCATTAGACCCGAACTTCCTGGGAGCTGGCCGTTGCATGACCGATGCCGAAGGCAACTACAAATTCTACACCATCAAGCCCGGAGCTTACCCCTGGGGCAACCACCACAACGCCTGGCGCCCGCAGCACATCCACTTCTCCCTCATCGGAGCCAACATTACCAGCCGGTTAATCACGCAGATGTACTTCCCGGGCGACCCACTGCTGCAGTACGATCCCATTTTCAAGGGCGTTCCAGAAAAAGGCCGGAAGCTCCTGGTGTCTAATTTCGACCTCGATCTGACCGAGCCGATGTTTGCCCTTGGTTACCGCTTCGACATCGTCTTGCGGGGGTACAGCGAAACACCCTTTGAAAACAAATAAACCATGGAAAAGAAGCTGCAAACCCCCTCCCAAACCATTGGGCCCTTCTTCGCCTACGGCCTCACACCCGAGCAATATAGCTACGATTTCAACAGCTGGTTCGATGGGGACATCAGTGACGCCGACGCTCCGGAAGCCACCTGTACCCTCACCGGGCAGGTCTTCGACGGTGAAGGCAACCTGGTTGACGATGCCATGATCGAAATCTGGCAAAACGACCAGCAAAAACAACACTTCGCCCGCTACGGTACCGGCTCAAACCAGGACAACCGGTTCTTTTTCCGCTTCAACAAACCAGCATCCGTCGACGGGGCGGCGCCATTTTTGTCCGTGATCGTCTTTATGCGGGGCGCGCTTTTGCACCTCCATACCCGCATTTACTTCTCCGACGAAGCCGAGCTTAACGCTAAAGACGAGGTCCTCCGCTCCGTTCCCGCCGACCGGCGCGCCACCCTGATTGCCCAAAAGAAAGGCCCTGTATATACCTTCGACGTACACGTACAGGGAGTGGAGGAAACCGTATTTTTCGATGTCTAATCAGCCCCTGCTATGAGCCTGTACCAAAAGCTATTCTACACCGATTTCACCAAGCAACTGTGCTCCGACGAAGCGTCGGTACAGCGGATGGTTTCCGTAGAAGTAGCACTGGTCAAGGCGCAGGCAAAACAAGGCATCATCCCTGGCTCCGTGGCCGAATCTCTGTTAAAAAGCATGGCGCAAGTCGACGTTAATATGGAAGCCCTGAAAGCCGCCATTCCCCTGACCGGAAACGCTGCGGCTCCACTGGTAAAGCAGATCGTAGCGGCGGTAAAAGCCAACAAACCGGAGGACGCCAAATACATCCACCTCGGGGCGACAAGTCAGGACATAGTGGATACCGCTACTGCCTTCAAAATCAACAAGTTCCTGAGTTGGGTTAACAAAAAAATTGACCATCTCGAAGTGGCACTAACCGACTTGACCAAAACCCACCGCAGTACCGTCATGGCTGGTCGTACCCTGATGCAACAGGCCCGCCCCATCACTTTCGGGCTCAAAACGGCCGGCTGGCTGCAGAGCATTCGTGCGGCCAGAAACACCCTAAAGGCCGCCGAAGAGCAGGTGCTCCACGTGCAGCTCGGTGGCGCGGTGGGTAGCCGGAACGAGTACCTCACCAAGGCGGTCAGAAGCGCCGTTGCTGCGGAATTAGGCCTGGGGGACGCTCTCGCCTGGCACACCCAGCGGGTCGGCGTCGCTGCTTTTGCCAGCGCCCTCGGGGTGCTCTGTGGGACCCTGGCCAAGATGGCGAACGACGTCGTTCTGCTCTCTCAGACCGAGGTTGGTGAGGTCTTTGAACCTGCGGCGGATGGCCGGGGGACGTCGAGCACCATGCCGCACAAGCGTAACCCCGTTTTGAGCACGGGTATTCTGGCCAACGCACACCGCGTTCCCTTCCTGGTGGCCACCATTTTAGCCGCCATGCCCCACGAACACGAGCGGTCGGCGGGCCGCTGGCACGCCGAATGGGAGGCCTTGGATGATATAATAGGTTTGGGCGGCGGAGCGCTGGTGCAATGTTTAGTAGTGATGCAGGGTTTGGAGGTCAACACCGGTCGAATGCTGCAAAATATTGACCTGACGCAGGGCTTGGTCTTCGCCGAAACCGTCTCCCTCGCCCTCGCCGAAACCCAAGGCAAACAAACGGCCCATAGCATCGTGAAAACCGCCTGCCAGCAAGCAATCGCCAGTGGCAAACACCTGCAGGCTGTCCTCGAAGATATGGACCTGCCCTTCACCCCTACGGAACTGGACCAGTTCTTCCGTCCCGAACTGGCCATCGGCGCCAGCCAGGAGATCATTGACGAAACTCTATCTGCCACATGAAAACGTACTACCAATTAGAAGGAACTCCCAATAGTCCCGTCCTTCTCCTTTCCAATTCTCTGGGAGCGGATCTTTCAATGTGGGACCAGGTCGTTCCCTTTCTCCTACCCTACTTTCAGGTACTGCGCTACGATACCCGTGGCCTGGGCAAAAGCGAAGTAACGGACCACCCTTATGCTATCGAACAACTCGGGCATGACGTGATCGACCTGCTGGACAAGCTCGGATTCGGGAAAGTCTACTTCTGCGGTCTCTCCATGGGCGGGCAGGTCGGCCAATGGATAGGTGTTCACCATGCTAACCGCCTCCACAAGCTGGTGCTATGCAATACGGCCGCCCACATCGGGACAGCCGAAGGCTGGAACCAACGCATCGAACAGATCAAAGCCAAGGGCCTATCTTCAATCTGGGACAACACGCAAAAAATCTGGTTACGCGAGTCATTCATCCGGGAGAATCCGATCCTGGTGGAACAGTGGGAACAGATGTTCACCCGGAACGACATCTTGGGCTACGCCAACTGCTGCGCGGCTGTACGGGACGCTGATTTCCGTGCTGATCTGGAAAAGATCAAGACCGAGACCTTGGTACTTACCGGCAACGAAGACCCCGCAACTACGGTAGCCGATGCGGAGTTCCTACAACAGCATATTCCCAATGCTCAAATCACCGTCTTACCCGCCCGCCACCTGCCCAGCCTGGAGCAACCCGCGCTGCTGGCGGAGACTTTGATCAACTTCCTCGTGGGTAATTCCACCTTCGAGCGTGGCATGCACGTTCGCCGTACTGTGTTGGGAGATGCCCACGTAGAACGGGCCAGCGAGAGCATCAACGACTTTAACGGCGACTTCCAGTCTTTCATCAGCCACTACGCCTGGGGCGAAATATGGACCCGTCCCGGCTTGCCAAAACACCATCGAAGCCTGATCACGCTGGCGATGATGATCGCGCTCAACCGGGGAAACGAATTTAAAATGCACGTCAGGGCAGCACTGAACAACGGCGTAACCATCACAGAAATCAAGGAGGTCATCCTTCAGTCCGGGGTCTACTGCGGTCTTCCCGCCGCAAACGAGGCCTACCATCTCGCACAGGCTGTTTTCAAGGAAGAAAAAGTCAAGTTCTAAACCATGAAAACGATAAAAACACAAGTAGGCATCATCGGGGGCGGCCCAGCAGGAATGTTCCTGGCTCACTGGTTGCGGAAACATGGTATTGAAGCAGTCATCCTGGAGCGAAAAAGTCGGGAATACGTTGAAGGTCGGGTCCGTGCCGGACTGCTAGAGCAAAACACCCAGGACATCCTCAGGGACCTCGGCCTGGCCGAGCGGATGGAGAAAGAGGGGCATCTGCACGACGGCGTCTACCTCAGTTTCGACGGCCAGCGCACCCGGGTTCCATTCGGCGAATTGACGGGCGGGCGGCACATCATGATCTACGGCCAAAAAGAAGTGATCAAAGACCTCACCAACGCCTGGCTGGACGGCGGCGGTCAACTTTTTTTCGAAGCACAGGCTAATAAGATCGAGGACATCGAAACAGATGCTCCCCGCATTTATTTCGAACACGAAGGCGAAGAAGCGGTGATCGAATGCGACTTTGTCGCTGCCTGCGACGGTTATCACGGCCTGGGGCGAAAAACCATGCCGGAAGGCTCTTACAATGAGTTCACCAAGGTCTATCCCTTTAGCTGGCTTGGTATTCTCGCCAACGTTGCTCCCTCTACCGACGAGCTGATCTACGCCTACCACGAGCGTGGTTTCGCCCTGCACAGCCTACGCTCAGAAACGGTGAGCCGCCTTTACCTCCAGGTCGATAACGATGACCATATCGACAACTGGCCCGACGAACGCATCTGGGAGGAGCTGAGCGTTCGCCTGGCCGCCGATGGTTTCACCCTGACGCCAGGCCCCATTTTCGACAAGGGAATTACCGCCATGCGCAGCTTCATGATCGACAATATGCAGTACGGCCGTCTCTTCCTGGCCGGTGATGCCGCCCACATCGTTCCTCCAACCGGAGGGAAAGGCATGAACCTCGCCATCGCCGATGTGAAGCACCTGACCGATGGCTTCGTCGAGTTCTACAAAAAAGGAAATATGGAAGCCCTCAACGCATACACCCAAACCGCCCTCAGACGGGTCTGGCGTGCACAGGACTTCTCCAATTTCATGACCTCTCTGTTCCACAAACAGGCAGAACACGGCTCTTTCCAGTACCGGCTTCAGAAGTCAAAATTTGACTACATCGGCCTTTCGAAAGAGTCGGCCTCTACCATCGCTGAGAACTACGTCGGCTTACCGTTCGAAACTTTCGCTTAGGGCTTATCCAGCGTTTGCCAGAAAGTCGATACCAATCCAAGTCAAAATAATTAATGCCTCCATCAACCACGAACATACTAGATTCCAACAAACTGTCCTCTTTACAGTACGCCACGGTATTTATCTGTTTCCTGATGAATAT
>JBGCFZ010000013.1:0-20754 GCA_045110355.1 Lewinella sp.
CAGTTGCGCCGCAGCGCAAAGTATTTACAGTCCGTCGTCGAACGAAGAAGTAGCGGATACAACACTTGCCTCTTCCGTAGCACGGGCAGCAGCCTCTTCCTCAGCGAAGGCAGCCTGACGGGCCTCCCACTGATCCTGAGCCTCCTGCGTCGTAACGAACAGGCGATCGTACTTACGCATGCCCGTACCAGCAGGAATACGCTTACCTACGATAACGTTCTCCTTCAGGCCCTCCAGGTAATCCTGCTTGGCAGCAATCGCCGCCGTACTGAGCACCTTGGTAGTTTCCTGGAACGAGGCCGCAGAAATCCAGCTCGGTGTACCGAGAGAAGACTTCGTGATACCCTGCAGCAGCGGGAAGCTGGTAGCAGCTTGTGCATCGCGGAAGGTCATCGTCTTCATGTCCTCACGCTTCAGGCGGCTGTTTTCCTCACGTACTTCGCGCATCGTTACGATGCGGCCCGGACGGAAGGTTTCACTTTGCCCTGCATCAGTGATCACCTTCTTATCGAAGATCCAATCGTTCTGCTTGAAGAACTCGTAGCGTTCTACCGCTTCTCCTTCGAGGAAAGTAGTATCACCTTGGTCTACAATCTGCACCCGGCGCATCATCTGGCGGACGATGGACTCAATGTGCTTGTTGTTGATCGTAATACCCTGAGAACGGTAAACTTCCTGTACACCGTTGACCAGGTAGGTCTGTACGGCGAAGGGGCCTTTGATGTTCAGGATGTCACGTGGTGCAATCGCACCATCAGACAACGGCATTCCTGCGCGAACAAAATCCTGGTCCTGGACGAGGATGTGCTTACTCAGATTGATCAGGTACTTGCGCTTCTGACCATCCTTAGCCTCAACGATCAATTCGCGGTTACCGCGCTTGATCTTCTTGCTGAAGGTTACGATACCGTCGATCTCGGAAACTACGGCTGGGTTACTTGGGTTACGCGCTTCGAAAAGTTCCGTTACCCGCGGCAGACCACCGGTGATATCCGCAATCTTACCACCTTTACGTGGCAACTTCACGATTTGCTGACCAGTCGCAACAGCAGAACCGTCTTCAATACTGATGTAGGCACCAACCGGCAGGTTGTAGCTGCGTAGTTCTTCGCCATCCTTGTTCACGATGGTGATGGTAGGAATTTTCTTACGGTCACGCGTTTCAATGACAACCTTCTCTTCGAAGCCCGTCTGGTCATCACGCTCCGTCCGGAAAGTAACGCCCTCTTCAATATCGCTGAAGCGCGCCACACCGTGGAACTCGGAAACAATCACCGCATTGTAGGGGTCCCACTCTACGATAACGTCGCCTTTCTTAATCGTTTGTCCGTCAGTTACAAACAATGTACCACCGTAAGGGATGTGTTGCGTCGTAAAGACTTTCTTGGTCTCTGGGTCAATAACGCGAATCTCACCAGAACGAGACAGCACGATGTTTTTCTTATCGCCCATATCGTCTTCTGCTTCAACCGTACGAATGTCTTCGAAGACAACCTGACCGTTGAACTTGGAAGTAAGCTCGCTTTCTGCGCGGGTTACCGATGCCGTACCACCTACGTGGAAGGTACGCAGCGTCAACTGGGTTCCAGGTTCTCCGATGGACTGAGCAGCAATGATACCTACGGCATCACCAATTTCTGTCATTCGGCCGGTAGCCAGGTTCTTACCGTAACACTTACGGCAAACACCACGTTCTACTTCACAAGTGAGTACGGAGCGAATGGTTACTTGCTCAATACCTTCTTGCTCAATGTAGCGAGCAGTTTTTCCGTCGATGTATTCATCGCCCTTAACAATTACCTCATCGGTAACGGGGTGAATGATGTCTTCGAGCGCAAAGCGACCGGAAATACGACTCTCCAGGCTTTCGATTACTTTATCGTTCTCCTTCAGAGCAGATGTATCAATACCACGGAGGGTACCACAGTCATCCTTCATCACTACAACGTCTTGAGAAACGTCGACAAGACGGCGTGTCAGATATCCGGCATCTGCCGTCTTCAAGGCCGTATCGGCCAGTCCCTTACGGGCACCGTGCGTAGAGATAAAGTACTCGAGTACGGAAAGTCCGTCTACAAAGTTGGAGAGGATCGGGTTTTCGATTACGGCAGGGCCGGCATCGTTACTCTTCTTTGGCTTGGCCATCAGACCACGAAGACCACAGAGCTGCTTAATCTGCTGCGTGGAACCACGTGCACCGGAGTGGAGCATCATGTATACGGAGTTGAAGCCTTGCTTGTGCTCGGCGAGTTCCTCCATCAGGGTCGTCGTGATCTGGTTGTCTGCGTACGTCCACTTATCAATGATCTGGTTGTAGCGCTCATTGTTCGTGATCAGCCCCATGTTATAGTTGTCCATCACGTCATCCACGTCGGCACGAGCCTGAACGAGTACCTTCTCCTTTACGGAAGGGGTGATCAGGTCACCGAGGTTGAAAGACAGACCGCCCTTAAAGGCCCACAAGAAGCCCATATCCTTGATCTTGTCAAGGAAGATCGCCGTTACGGCGAAATTGGTCCGGTCAATGATGTCACCGATTACTTTCTTGAGGTTCTTCTTGGTCAGCAGTACGTTCTGGAACGGTACCTGCGTAGGCATGGCACTGTTGAAAATGACCCGGCCAGTAGTCGTCTCCGTAAGTTTTACCTTCAGAGATGCAGTACCTTCTTCGTCAAATACTTCAACGGGCACACGACAGCTGATCTTAGCGTGGAGGTCGAGTTTGCCTTCGTTGTAGGCAATCATTACCTCTTCCGGGCTGTAGAAGCGGCGGCCCTCACCAGCAACGGGACGTTCTTCCGTAGAAGTACGCTCCTTGGTGATGTAGTACAAGCCCAATACCATATCCTGTGAAGGAAGAGTAACTGGCGTACCGTTCTGTGGGTTCAGCATGTTGTGGCTCGAGAGCATCAACACCTGGGCCTCCAGAATAGCGGCTTGGCTCAGTGGTACGTGAACGGCCATCTGGTCACCATCGAAGTCGGCGTTAAACGCAGAACATACAAGTGGATGCAGCTGGATCGCTTTTCCTTCGATGAGTTTCGGCTGGAAACTCTGGATAGAC
Source organism: Lewinella sp. (assembly GCA_045110355.1). GTDB lineage: Bacteria > Bacteroidota > Bacteroidia > Chitinophagales > Saprospiraceae > Neolewinella. The sequence continues at coordinate 3,065 of JBGCFZ010000013.1, forward strand.
AGACGGTGAAGCGTCGGGGCCCGGTTAAGCATTACCGGGTGACCTTTCAGAATGTTCTCCAGGATTTCCCAGATTACAGGCTCTTTACGGTCAACCAATTTCTTGGCAGACTTGACCGTCTTGACGATACCACGCTCAATTAGCTTACGGATAACGAACGGCTTGAAGAGCTCTGCGGCCATCCCCTTAGGAATACCACATTCGTGCAGCTTCAGTGTCGGGCCTACAACGATAACGGAACGACCAGAATAGTCGACACGCTTACCGAGAAGGTTCTGACGGAAACGACCTTGCTTACCCTTAAGGATATCGGAAAGCGACTTCAGCGCCCGGCCGCCCTCAGCCTTTACGGCGTTGGATTTCCGACTGTTGTCGAAGAGGCTGTCAACAGCCTCCTGAAGCATCCGCTTTTCGTTCCGAAGAATTACTTCCGGAGCTTTGATCTCCAAAAGACGCTTCAGGCGGTTGTTACGGATGATTACCCTACGGTAAAGGTCGTTAAGGTCAGAAGAAGCAAAACGGCCACCGTCCAGTGGTACGAGCGGACGCAGTTCCGGTGGAACAACGGGCAAGTACTGGATAATCGTCCATTCCGGCTTGTTGGTGATGTGCTTCTGCGCATCACGGAAAGCTTCTACGACACGAAGACGCTTGAGGGCCTCGCTCTTACGTTGCTGACTGGTCTCAGTATTAGCCTGGTGACGGAGCTGATCACTCAGTTCGTCAAGCTTAAGGCCTTCGAGCAGGTCACGAACAGCTTCGGCGCCCATCTTGGCAACGAACTTATCGGGGTGACCGTCTTCCAGTTGCTGGTTTTCCACGGGCAGTGTCTCGAGGATATCGAGGTACTGCTCTTCGGTAATCAGCGCTTTGTGATGAATCTCATCACTTTCGCGGATACCTGGATTGATGACGACGTAGCGTTCGTAATAAATAATGCTTTCCAGGTTCTTGGAAGAGAATCCAAGCAGGTAAGCAATCTTATTAGGCAGGCTCTTAAAGAACCAGATGTGTACTACGGGTACAACTAGGCGAATGTGGCCCATGCGCTCACGACGGACCTTCTTCTCGGTCACCTCGACACCACAACGGTCACATACAATACCCTTATAACGGATACGCTTGTACTTACCACAGTAACATTCGTAATCCTTTACGGGGCCAAAAATGCGCTCACAGAAAAGACCGTCACGCTCCGGCTTGTAGGAGCGGTAGTTGATGGTCTCAGGCTTAAGCACTTCACCGTAGCTGCGCTCCAGGATTTCGTCCGGGGAGCTGAGGCTGATGGTGATGGCGTCAAAGTCCTGCTTCTGGATGCTGTTAGTCTTTTTGAATGCCATATTTCGTTTTATAAGGAGGCTTTTTTGGGCGCGGCCGCAGGTGCGGAATTTAGGAACTAGGAGCTAGAAAACTAGTTCCTTAGCTTCTAGTTCCTTACACTGCACCTGCGTTCGCGCCAAAAAAGCTAACTTTTAATTAATCCGTCCTCCCGTCTGGAGAACGCCTGCCCCTTGCGGAGCCCTAGTTCCTAGTTTCTAACGACTAGTTCCTAGATTAGTCGAACTTCACGTCCAGCGCCAAGCCGCGAAGCTCGTGCACCAATACATTGAAAGACTCCGGAATATTCGGCTCCGGCAGGTTGTCACCTTTGACGATGGCCTCGTATGCCTTGGCCCGTCCCTGGATGTCATCCGACTTGATCGTCAGTAATTCCTGGAGAATGTTGGCAGCACCGAATGCCTCAAGTGCCCATACTTCCATCTCGCCGAAGCGCTGGCCACCAAACTGTGCCTTACCACCCAGCGGCTGCTGGGTAATGAGGGAGTATGGGCCGATAGAACGAGCGTGCATCTTATCGTCAACCATGTGGCTGAGCTTGAGCATGTAGATCACCCCAACCGTAGCGAGCTGATGGAAACGGTCGCCCGTTTCACCGTCGTAGAGGTAGGTCTGACCAAGGCTCGGAAGCTTCGCCTCCTGGATGTACTCCTCGATTTCTGCCTGGCTGGCACCGTCGAAGATCGGCGTACCGAACTTCATGCCGAGTTTCTCACCCGCCCAACCAAGGACGGTTTCGAAAATCTGACCAAGGTTCATACGCGATGGTACACCCAGTGGGTTCAGGATGATGTCAACGGGGGTACCGTCTTTCAGGAATGGCATGTCCTCATCACGAACGATGCGGGACACGATACCTTTGTTACCGTGGCGGCCGGCAAGTTTGTCACCCACCTTCAACTTACGCTTCTTGGCGAGGTACACCTTAGCCAACTTCAATACACCTGCTGGCAGTTCGTCACCAACGCTGATGTTAAAGCTTTCCCGCTTGTAACGACCAACTTCCTCGTTCACCTTAATGCTGAAGTTGTGCAGCAGGCGAGCGATGAGACCGTTGAGGTCTTCGCTGGTTGTCCAGTTCGTGTAGTCAACTGAAGTGTAGTCGAGATCACGAAGCAGAGACTGCGTGAACTTCTCTCCTTTCGGTACTACGGATTCACCGTAGATGGTGTTTACACCTTGAGAAGCGCGGCCACGGACCAGCTTGTCGAGCTTATCGACGAGCAGGGTCTTCAGCTTATTCAGGTTTACTTTGTGCTCATCCTCCAGTTTCTGGAGTTTGATCTTCTCAGCATCCTTCTGGCTTTGGTCCTTCTTCGTCTTACTGAAGAGGTCCTTACCAATAACCACGCCTTTAAGGGATGGGCTCGCTTTCATGGAAGCATCCTTAACGTCACCGGCTTTGTCACCAAAGATGGCACGAAGGAGTTTCTCTTCCGGCGTCGGATCAGATTCGCCCTTAGGCGTAATCTTACCAATCAGAATGTCACCTTCCTTTACCCAGGCGCCGACACGGATGATACCATTTTCGTCGAGGTCCTTAGTGGCTTCCTCAGAAACGTTGGGGATGTCATTGGTCAGTTCTTCTTCACCCAGCTTGGTATCACGCACGTCCATTTCGAAGTGCTCGATGTGCAGGGAAGTGAAAACGTCTTCGCGGACAACGCGCTCAGAGAGTACGATGGCATCCTCAAAGTTGTACCCCTTCCATGGCATGAAGGCTACCTTCATGTTCTGACCAAGGGCCAATTCGCCTTTTTCAGTCGCGTAACCGTCACAAAGGATCTGGCCCTTTCTAACTTTCTGGCCACGACGAACGATCGGCTTGAGGTTCACACAGGTTCCTTGGTTCGTCCGGAGGAATTTGATCAGTGTATAGGTTACACGATCATCCTCGAAAGAAACGAGGCGATCCTCTTCGGTACGCTCATAGCGAACGATGATTTCGTTTGCATCTACGTACTCGACCACACCATCGCCTTCTGCGTTTACCAGCATCCGGCTGTCGCGAGCAACTTTGCCTTCCAGGCCTGTACCCACAATCGGGCTGGCTGGGCGCAGCAGGGGAACTGCCTGACGCTGCATGTTCGAGCCCATCAGGGCACGGTTGGCATCATCATTTTCCAGGAACGGGATCATAGATGCGGAAACACCTACAATCTGGTTGGGGGCAACGTCCATGAACTCCAGGTCTTCCGGAGAAAGTACGGGGAAGTCACCGTGGTCACGGGCCTTGATCTCGTCATTGACGAAGGCACCTTTCTCCGTAATCGGAGAGTTGGCCTGGGCGATTTTCTTGAAATCCTCTCCTTCAGCACTGAGGTAGATCGGATCACCGTCCATTACTACTTTACTGTCTTTTACCGCACGGTAAGGCGTTTCCAGGAAGCCCATCTTATTCACTTTGGCGTGAACACAGAGGGTGGAGATCAAACCAATGTTCGGTCCTTCCGGCGTTTCGATCGTACACAGGCGGCCGTAGTGGCTGTAGTGAACGTCACGAACTTCGAAACCTGCACGCTCACGACTCAGACCACCAGGTCCGAGTGCCGAAATACGCCGCTTGTGCGTAATTTCGGAGAGTGGGTTCGTCTGATCCAGGAACTGGCTCAACTGGCTGGTTCCGAAGAAAGAGTTGATTACACTGGAGAGGGTCCGCGCGTTGATCAAATCAATCGGAGTAAATACTTCGTTGTCCCGGACGTTCATTCGTTCACGGATGGTACGGGCCATACGCGCAAGACCAACACCGAACTGAGCATAAAGCTGCTCACCTACGGTACGAACACGGCGATTACTGAGGTGATCGATATCGTCAATCTCAGCGCGCTGGTTCATCAGTGCAACGAGGTACTTCACGATAGCGATGATATCCTCCTTGGTAAGTACCAGGATTTCATCATCTGTGCCAGCGTTCAGTTTGCGGTTAATCTTGTAGCGTCCTACCTCCCCGAGGTTGTAACGCTTATCGCTGAAGAACAGTTTGTCGATGATACCGCGGGCGGTTTCTTCATCGGGTGGATCGCTGCCACGGAGCTGACGATAGATGTACTGTACAGCTTCAATCTCAGAACTGGAAGGATCCTTCTGCAGCGTATTGTAGATAATGCTGTAATCCATACCAACGTCCTCCTTCTGCAGGATAACGTTTTCGATGCCTTCAGCAGCAATTATTTCCTCAATGTTATCCTCCGTGAGGATGGTATCACGTTCGAGGATAATTTCGTTACGCTCGAGAATTACGAGTTCACCGGTGTCTTCATCAACGAAATCTTCCGTCCAGGCACGCAGTACACGGGCAGCAAGCTTACGACCGATGGCGGTAGTAAGTGCTTCACGGGTATTGGGTACTTCATCGGCCAGGCCGAAGAGATCCAGGATAGATTTGTCGCTATCGAAACCGATGGCACGTAGTAGTGTGGTAACGGGGAATTTCTTCTTACGATCGATGTAAGCATACATCACCGTATTGATATCGGTAGCAAATTCCATCCAGGCTCCTTTGAAAGGAATAACCCGTGCAGAGTAGATTGCGGTACCGTTGGGGTGGAAATTCTGACCGAAGAATACCCCCGGGCTACGGTGTAGCTGGGAGACGATAACGCGTTCGGCACCATTGATAACAAAGGTTCCTTTAGGCGTCATGTACGGGATGTTTCCGAGGAATACATCCTGTTCGATGGTCTTAAAGTCCACGTGTTCCTCATCATTACAGGACAACCGGAGCTTAGCTTTCAGCGGAACGCTGTAAGTAAGGCCACGCTGCATACACTCAGGGATGGTGTAGCGAGGCGGGTCGACGAAGTAATCGAGGAACTCAAGGTTAAAAATATTCCGGGTATCGGAAATAGGGAAATTTTCCTGGAACACCCGGTATAAACCTTCCAAAGCCCGGTTTTCGGGCGTTGTTTCCAGCTGGAAAAATTCCTGGAATGATTTAAGTTGGATTTCAAGGAGATCAGGGGAATGATCAGTCAGCTTAATTTTGCCGAAGCTTACCCGTTGTTCTTCAGCATTAAGGATCTGGCCGTTTGACGTCATTAGCAGTTTTCCTTTATATTTGGCCCAGGTCCGGTCCGTCCGCGGTGGACAGGGCCTGAGGGGATTTATGGGGGAGCCAGATATAACATCTGGCCGCGGGATTCGGGATTGCGAATAAATAAGACAATTATTCTTTCCGAAAAGTTTTGCTGTTCCAGCAATTCTTTATACGCAAATAGCCTAGTCAGACATTTACGCCTGCTAAGCCGTCAAAAAACGCCCGTTGCGTCTTTTGCAGGTAAGAAGTAGCGGGGGCAATACCGGAGTACTGCCCCCTACTATTTCTTGGTAGGAACACTGAATTACTTCAGTTCAACCGTAGCACCAGCCTCTTCGAGAGCGGCTTTGATACTTTCGGCTTCGTCCTTGGCTACGCCTTCCTTGATGATAGCTGGAGCACTGTCAACAAGTTCTTTCGCTTCCTTCAGTCCAAGACCAAGCAGCGTCTTAACTTCCTTCACCACCTTCAGCTTGCTGCCACCGGCAGATTGCAGTTCGATGTCGAAGTCAGTCTTGGCGGCTGCACCAGCTTCTTCACCTCCACCTCCTCCGGCAGCTACTGCTACAGCGGCGGCGGCAGGCTCGATGCCGTACTCGTCCTTCATGATGGTTACGAGCTCAGTTACTTCCTTAATGGTAAGGTTAACGAGCGATTCGGCGATTGATTTTACATCTGCCATAATAGAAAAATATTTAATAGTGATTTACGAGTAGATCGCGTATATCAGCTTGGAAGCCAAATTTGATAGTCAAGCAGTCAAATAGTCACATAGTCAAACAGTCAGGCTTATTACTTGACTGTTTGGCTTAGTGACTGTTTGACTAAGCTTCGCGCTCTTCGAGCGTCTTAAGAATACCAGCCACCTTGCTGCCTCCGCTGTTGAGTGCTCCAAGCAGGTTCTGCATTGGGCTCTGGAGCAGAGTAAGGACATCGGCCAGCATTTCTTCACGAGACTTGAGCTTAGCAAGTGCGTTAAGCTGTTCGTCACCGGAATAAACTGCGCTAGCGATGTAGGCGGCTTTGAGGATAGGACGTTCGCCATCTTCACCACGGAACTCCTTGATGACTTTGGCGGGAGCGTTAGCTACCTCCGTGAAAAGTAATGCGGTAGGGCCTTTCAGCGCGTCGAAAACGGCGGCGTAGTTACCTTCTTCCGGCATTTGTTCCAGGGCCTTACGGGCCAGGGTATTCTTTACGACCTGCATGGAGATTCCTTTCTCAAAGAATTTTCCACGTAGTTCGGTTGTTTTCTCGGCCGTGAGGGTCGAGGCGTCGGCGATGTAGAAGAACTCATTGTTCTCGAAGCGCTCTTTGAGCTGTTCGATAGCCGCCGCTTTATCTGTCTTAGTCATGGTAAGTTAGTTTGAGGGACGGTTAAGCAATAGTTTTCGGATCGATCTTGATGCCGGGGCTCATCGTAGAACATACGACAACCGACTTCATGTAGGTTCCTTTAGCGCTGGATGGCTTCATGCGAACCAGGGTGCCAAGGAGTTCGTTGGCATTATCCAGCAGCTGCTCAGGGGAGAAACCTACACGGCCAATGCTAGAGTGAATGATACCGAATTTGTCGACACGGAAAGCGATTTTACCGCCCTTCACGTCGGAAATTGCCTGAGCAACGTCCATAGTTACCGTACCCGTCGTAGGATTAGGCATCAGACCACGGGGGCCGAGTACCCGACCGAGACGACCAACCTTGGCCATCGTCTGAGGCATTGCGACAACAACGTCGAAGTCGGTCCAACCTTCGTTGACTTTGGTTACGAGTTCGTCCAGTCCGGCGAAATCTGCACCGGCATCCAGTGCCTCTTGCTCCTTATCTGGGGTTACGAATGCGACAACTCGCTTGGTCTTACCTGTACCGTGAGGCAAGGTAACAGTACCACGCAGTGCCTGGTCAGCTTTCCGGGGGTCGATACCAAGACGTACGTGTACATCTACGGATGCGTCGAATTTAGCGGTATTTACTTGCTTAACGAGTGCCATGGCATCGTTGAGTGCATACTGCTTTTCGGCGTCGACCTTACTCTCGGCAGCTTTACGCGCTTTGCTAAGTTTAGCCATAATAAAATAATGTTTGAGGTAAATGACGCACACCGTGGTTAGATGTGCTCCCTTCGAAATAATTTGTGATTGGGGGCGGGACCGCAGGTGCAATGGAACGACATAATAGAGCAAGAGAAGGCTACTAAAATTGCTCTCTAAAGCCATACCTGCTCCAGCGTTCGCGCCGGATAGCGTGCTTACGCGTCGTATGGAGACTGACCACCTTCAATGGTGATGCCCATAGAGCGAGCGGTACCGGCAACCATCTTCATACCGCTTTCTACGGTGAAGCAGTTGAGGTCAACCATTTTACTTTCAGCAATGGTACGTACCTGATCCCAGCTTACTTTAGCTACTTTGATACGGTTAGACTCTTTGGAGCCAGATTTGATCTTTGCGGCCTCCAACAGCTGAATCGCTGCGGGTGGGGTCTTGATGACAAAGTCAAACGACTTGTCTTTGTAAACGGAAATGATTACCGGAAGGACTTTACCCTGCTGGTCCTGTGTTTGCGCATTGAAGCGCTTACAGAATTCCATGATGTTTACGCCCTTTGCACCAAGTGCGGGACCGACGGGAGGAGCTGGGTTAGCACCGCCACCGCGGACCTGTAGTTTAATTTGTACTTCTACTTCCTTAGCCATGATAGCTTATTTGTGTCGTACTAGCGAACAGCGGTTGATTCCGACATTCTCCGACGTTTGGAATTGTTTTACTCTTGGGGTTACGTCTGCTTTTCGACCTGCATGAAGTTGAGTTCAACTTCGGTACCACGGCCAAAAATCTTGACGATCACTTTTAATTTTTTCTTCTCTTCGTTCACTTCCTGGATGTCGCCAACAAATTCGTTGAACGGACCATCGATAATTTTCACGGTCTCGCCTTCGATGAACGGCTCGATCATGGTATCGCCAGCTTCCAGGCTTTCGTCCACCTTACCAAGGAGACGATTCGCTTCAGAATCACGCATTGGAATTGGCTCACTCTTACCGAGGAAGTGAATTACATTGGGCAAACCAGTAACGGTATCAAGGACTTCTCCGTTGAGGGCGTAAGGATCAGCTTCTACCAAGATATATCCGGGAAGGATGTTCCGGTCAGAGATTACCTTTTTGCCACCACGAATCTTGTAGACCTTTTCGGTAGGCACCACGATCTTCATGATATGGTTTTCCCAACCATTCATGGCGATCTCTTTTTCGATGCGCTCCTTGATCTTTTTTTCCTTACCACTTATGACGCGGAGGGAATACCATTTTGTTACTGCCATTGTATAATGTCGGTTAAGCTAGCCCGTAAACGAAGTTCACGAGATTTTTCCAGACAAGATCCATAGCCATAATCGTAAACGCAAAGATTGCGGATCCGATCAATACCAGAATGGTGTTAGTCTGCAGGGTGGAATAGCTAGGCCAGGTCACGTTGTGCACCAGCTCATTGTAGCTTTCCCGCAGGTATAGTCCTATTTTGTCCATTGTAAAATATTTGATTTAAAGAATTGACTACAATAAGCGTGCCAGTATTCAGGCTCACCTATTTTGTCAAAGCTTTATTTCGATGCACGGGTGGAGAGATTACGTCCGACTGCGTCAGGCCGTGAGGCCGCTTCGCTAAGTTCGAACTCCCAGCCCCTGGTTGCGCTTCGCGGCTGCCTTCGGCGGTTGGAGACATTCAGTACTCGGAGAAAATCTTTCTTCCCGTAATTCTATTGACTACTTCGTTAAGTAATCTATGCACGGGCGGAGAGACTCGAACTCCCAGCCCCTGGTTTTGGAGACCAGTGCTCTACCAATTGAGCTACGCCCGTGTATGTTTTTGATGTTTAAACCTTTCGTTCAAGGTTTAGGGATCAGCCCCTGGTTGCACTTCGTGGCTTCCTTCGGAGGTTGGAGACCAGTGCTCTATCACCGCGAAGCAGCCCCGAAGGGCATTGAACTACGCCCGTGTATGTGGTATTGTTCTTCAGCATTTACGCTGAACGGAAGAAACTTCTCCCGGCACTTTAGCTGCTAAGCGGCTGCAAAAGTACACAATTCCTAAGAAAGTGAAAGTTAAGTGCCAACAATCAGGCACTTAACTTTCACAATTGATCAGTATAAAACAGTTGCGGGGTTAGCCGCAGGCCATTTTACTCGATGATCTCGGTCACCTGACCAGCACCTACGGTACGGCCACCTTCGCGGATAGCGAAGCGGAGACCTTTCTCCATTGCGATTTCGGCGAGGAGGGTAACTTCGAGGGTGACGTTGTCACCAGGCATTACCATTTCAACGTTCTCAGGAAGCTTCACGTCACCAGTTACGTCCGTGGTACGGAAGTAGAACTGAGGGCGGTAGCCGTTGAAGAATGGCGTGTGACGGCCACCTTCGTCTTTAGAGAGGACGTATACCTCACACTTAAAGTGAGTGTGTGGCTTTACGGAACCTGGCTTACAGATTACCATACCGCGCTTAATGGCGGTCTTTTCAATACCACGGAGGAGCATACCGGCGTTGTCACCAGCTTCACCACGTTCGAGGATCTTGCGGAACATCTCCACACCAGTGATGGTGGAAGTCAGTTTCTTACCAGGCTCCTGCATACCGATGATCTCAACGGGGTCACCAGTGTTGATGATACCACGCTCGATACGACCGGTAGCTACAGTACCACGACCAGTGATAGAGAATACATCCTCAATAGGCATGAGGAAAGGAAGGTCAACAAGACGTTCTGGCTCGGGGATTTCAGCATCAACCGCGGCCATAAGTTCGAGGATTTGCTTTTCGCCGTCTGCGTCACCTTCGAGGCCCTTAAGGGCAGAACCGATGATGATGCTGGCGTTGTCGCCGTCGTACTCGTAAGAAGAAAGTAGTTCACGAACTTCCATTTCTACGAGTTCGAGCATTTCTTCGTCATCAACAAGGTCAGCCTTGTTCATGAATACTACGATAGCAGGTACACCTACCTGGCGAGCCAGGAGGATGTGCTCACGCGTCTGAGGCATAGGGCCATCAGTTGCAGCTACTACAAGGATAGCGCCGTCCATCTGGGCAGCACCAGTTACCATGTTCTTTACGTAGTCAGCGTGGCCGGGGCAGTCAACGTGTGCGTAGTGACGATTTTCAGTTTCGTACTCAACGTGAGCAGTGTTGATCGTGATACCACGTTCTTTTTCTTCCGGAGCGGAGTCAATAGAGGAGTAATCCTTTACTTCGCCACCAGAGCTCTTAGCGAGAACGGTGCTGATAGCAGCCGTCAAAGTAGTCTTACCATGGTCAACGTGACCGATGGTGCCGATGTTAACGTGCGGCTTTGTTCTTTGGAATGTTTCCTTAGCCATTACTGGTAAGTATTTAGGGGATTAAAAAACTAGTTTGGACATGGGTGCGAACCGCACCCCGGCCGCCCCTTCTTCGGTGGAAGCCCGAAGAGTTTGATTTTTGCCTGTAAAGAGGTGATGAGCCACAGAGCGTAAACTAAAAGGATACGTTGCGCTTCAAGTCCCTATACTCAGACTTGAGCCAACGGTGAGATTTGAACTCACGACCCCTTCCTTACCATGGAAGTGCTCTACCCCTGAGCTACGTCGGCAAATGGTGATTTTTTCAAAAAGAAAAGATCACCGTTGTGACCTCTTTACTTGGAGCGGAAGACGAGGCTCGAACCCGCGACCCTCAGCTTGGAAGGCTGATGCTCTACCAACTGAGCTACTTCCGCGTTTCAGCAGCTAGAAACTAGAAGCTAGGAGCTAGAAGTTAGTCTTAATCGACTTGTTTCTATTTCCTAGTTTCTAGTTAACTAGTTCCTGTTTGGTGTGGGGGTGGTAGGATTCGAACCTACTCAGCCGAAACATTGGATTTACAGTCCAACCTACCTCTCCAACTGTAGCGCACCCCCGGTGAAATTCTTCAGATTACCGCTCAACGGCAAGGCCGTTAGAATAGAGCCGATAGACGGATTCGAACCGCCGACCAGCTGATTACAAATCAGCTGCTCTACCAGACTGAGCTATATCGGCTTAAACTGGTAATCTGTACCATAATTTCAAAGCAACTTCTGGTCGTTTTCCAAAAGCGATTGCAAAGGTAAGCTCTTTCTTACAATTGACAAAACACTACGAACTTATTTTTTAGTTGCAGGAACATTCTTTTTATCTCCACTATCATTTCCCAGTAAAACCGTGCATTCTCTTGTGCTAAAGGCCCCAAATACTACTGCTTTTCCTTTTTATTTTCCCCTTCTGGATGGGCCTGCCGGTAAATGTCTTGTAGCCGTTTAATGTTATTATGGGTGTAGAGCTGAGTGGCGGCAAGATTTGCGTGCCCCAGTAACTCCTTCACGGCGTTGAGGTCAGCCCCTTCTTCCAGGAGGTGCGTCGCAAAAGTATGCCGTAATACGTGCGGGCTCTTTTTCTCTTCTGTACTGAAAGCCCCCAGGTATTCCACTACCTTATTATAAAGGTACTTCGGGTACAGCCGTTTGCCACGATCCGTCAGTATCAACGCAGTCGTCTCCGGCTCCGGAAACGTTTGCTGTTTTAGCTGGCCGTAGCACTCCAACAATTCGGTGAGTGAAGGCCCAAAAGGGACCAGCCTCTGCTTGTTGCCTTTTCCATGAAGCGTAAGTCGACGGTGATCCAGATCAATGTCAGCTTCATCAAGACCAATGAGTTCGGCTCGGCGCATGCCACACTGGTACAGTAAGCCAAGCATTAGATGATCCCGCAGCAAGCTGAAGTCGGTATTGGTCACCGGATCAGGGAAAGCAGCAAAGAGTCGTTTGATGTCCTTAGTTGCCACAGCGGCAGGTAATCGACGTCCCAGCTTAGGAGTAGGAACTCTCACCGTAGGATTTTCACTCTGCAACCCGCGGGATTGCTGGTAGGCATAAAAAGCTTTCAATGCGGAGAGTTTACGACGGATACTGGCCGGCGCCAGTCCGGCCGACATTAAACCGGCCAACCAGGCCTTAACCATATCACGGGTGACACCCTCAGTCTTTTTCACTTCAAACTCCTCTGCGCAAAATTGTGCAAATTGTGTCAGGTCCGATGTGTAGGCCGTTACCGTATGCTCACTAACGCGGCGTTGGTGGGTCAGGTGAGCGAGGAAGGTTAAATGCTGATGCTTGATTGGTGATTGTTGATTGGTGAGCCTTGTTCAGGTTGCAAGATCGGGTTTTTAACGAGAAGCCTATGTTGACAGGGAAACTTTGCTCCTTTAACCTTTTTTGCACCTGCGGCCGCGCCCGGAAAAGTACTCAGGGTTTAGTATTCAGCATTCAGGGGCAGTATTCAGGTTTCAGTACTCAGGGAACAGTATTGAGGTACGTGCAAACTTGCAACGTGCAACTTGCAACCTACTCACACCCCGCCCGAGCATACCCATCCAGCGCAAACTGGTAATCGGGCGAAAAACGGAGGGAGAGATCGTAATCTTTGCAAGCAGACTCGGTATCTCCCAGCACTTCTTTGGCGTACCCCCGGTAAGCATAAGCCCGAATGTGGATGGGGTCATTCTTGATGACCAGGTCAAACTCTGCCAGGCCTCGCTGAATACTGTCCAACTCAAGGAACAACAAACCGGCATTGAAATGGCCTGCGACGTACTGCCGGTCGGCCATACTCGCCGCCTGATAAGTGGCGATGGCTTCAGATAGTCGCTCGCTGTCGCGTAGGTAATCCGCCTTAGCGTGGAGGGCGTAAGCATCTTCCGGGTTAATGGCGACGGCCGCATCAAAATACTGTTCGGCGCGGGGCAGGCCTTTAGCGAAAAGTAGTTGGCCCAGCGTAATGAAGGCGTCCGTCATATCGGGATCAATCTCCGTCGCTTCTTCTGCCGACTTAATGGCCCTGGCCGTATCTCCCGTCTCCAGGAAGGTCTGGCTCAGCAGCAGGTAGGCATCTGGGTTTCGGGGGTCGATGCGCGTAACTTCGTTGAGGGCCTCCAACGCGCCGTCGTATTGCCGCAGCGTAAGCTGGGTTTCGGCCAGCCGCAGTTGGGTTTCCACGTTGTCGGGGTCCAACGCCGCCGCTCGTTGCAGGGTACGCAGGGCCAGGCGGCTGCGGTAATAGTCGAGGTAAACGTCGGCAAGGTTGTAGTGATAGTTGATATTGGTACTGTCGATCCTCAACGCGGAGACCATATCGGCAATGGCGGCGTCGTAATTCTGCTTGTCGTATTGCATGGAGGCTCGCTGGGCGTACAGCTCGGCGTTGCCGGGATCGGCCCTCAGGGCGTCGGTTAATTTGGCGATGCCGGGATCGGTATTGTCTACTACTGCTGGGAGTGCTTCCGGAGCGGCGGTATCATTACTACAGGAAACTAGTACAAACAGCAGAGAAACAAGGAGGAAGGGAAGACGATTCATTTGGGGAGAGTTGCTGGCTGCTCCGCAGCAGTGGTTCCCACAGAGGGTGGCGCGGAGGGAGGCACAGAGGGAGCACGGAGTTGCCGTCGTTGGAGGCGGCTTAATTTTACAGTCAATTAGTCCGCTTAACCCGGTAGCTTTGCGGAAGTTCAACGATTCAACGCACAAAAGTACTATGTCGGAGGTAAGCCCCCTAGTGGAATGTATCGTCAATGTGTCCGAAGGGCGGGACGCAGACGTATTGGCGGCCCTTGCGGAGGCCATTACGCGGGTATCCGGATGCAAGTTACTGCATCAGGACACCGGGGCGGGCGCTCACCGAACGGTATTCACCTTCGCCGGGGAAACCGAAGCGGTATTCACGGCGGCCTACCATGTATATAAGGTAGCGGCGAAACGGATCGATATGCGGCAACATACGGGCGAGCATCCTCGGATTGGTGCGGTCGACGTTTGCCCTTTCGTCCCGATCCGGGGCGTCACGATGGCGGAGTTGGTGGCGCGGACGCAGGTGCTGGGGGAGCTTCTAGGAGCAGAGTTGGGTATCCCCGTTTTTCTCTACGAACAAAGTGCTTCGGCGCCACACCGGACCAACCTGGCGGCCATCCGCAAGGGCGAATACGAGGGGCTGGCGGCGCGCAGTGCCGCCCCCGACTGGCAACCCGACTACGGCCCGGCGCTGAACCCAAGCTTCGGTGCCACCGTGCTCGGTGCCCGGCCCTTCCTCATTGCGTGGAACATCAATTTGGCTGAAGGCGTATCAGTCTCCGTTGCCAGGCAGCTCGCAGCGAAGCTGCGCGGCTCCGGTAGCAAGGGCCAGCCTGGCCTCTTTCCCGGCCTGAAGGCCATCGGTTGGCACATCCCCGAATTTGGCCGCTGCCAGATCAGCTGTAACGTGGTGGATGCGGACACGACCAACCTAGCTAAGGTCTACCTGACGGCCACGAACATGGCCGAGGCACTGGGCGCTATAGTCACCGGTTCGGAGCTCATCGGATTGATCCCGGAACAGTACCTACGGCGGGCGGGGAAGTCGTTTTGCTTTGGGGGCGATCGGGAGGAAGAACTGGAGGCTGCAGTTTCGGTACTTGGGTTAGCGGACCTTGGGCCTTTTGATTGGCGGAAGCGGGTGTTGGAGGAACGATTCTCGAATCTCGATTTTTGATTTTTCGTAATTGCTCACTAACGCTCGTGGCGGCTCCGCCTTTAGCCGCATACAAGTAAGCGCTATCTTGCCTTCCCAATTCTCTACTATGAAAAAAAGCCTCCCTCTTTTCCAAGCTCTTTTCGACAAAAACGAAGCCAAGTTCCTGAAACTGGCGAAGTCTGGCAACTACCCCTTCAACGAAACCGACCCTTCGGGCCGGAGGCTATTGAGCAATGCCGTCATTGCTGAGATGCCGGAGGCCATTGCTCTGCTGCTCGAACGTCAGGCAGAGCCATTGGCAAAAGACGAAAAGGGCTGGACCGCACTGCACTTCGCCAGTTACTGCAATAATGTGGCGATTGCACAGCAGCTTTTGGAGGTATTTCCAACGATGGATGTTAAGGATAATGCGGGGAATACGCCGCTGGGGCGGGCGGTTATTGAGGAACATGTGGAAATGGTGGCCTACCTGTTGGGAATCGGCGCGAATCCTGGGATGAAAAACGATAGTGATACTAGTCCATTAGATCTTGCGCGAACCATCGAGCATGAAGAGATGATTGCTTTGATGACCCCGTAGGGGGTCGACCTTTAATTGCCCCGGGCGAGGCGGCACGCCGAAACCTGGGGTTGATAAGGAACTGATAATTAGGTGGCGCGCAGCGCCACAAAAAACATGGCAGCACCATGCACCCCGGGTAAAACCCCGCTTCGCGGCCTTTCACCCGGGACAATTAAAGCCTGACCACTCCATAGTCATTACTTTATCACTTTGCCATCCTTCATCACAAACCCTACCTTCTCCAACAGGTGAATATCTTCGAGGGGGTTGCCCATAACGGCGACGATGTCGGCGGTGAAGCCGGCTTTGAGCTGCCCCAGGGCTTCGCCCTGGCCGAGGATCATAGCTGCTGTACTGGTGGCAGAGGTGATGGCGTCCATTGGAGCAACACCGCAATCGACCATATAGCCGAACTCCTTGGCGTTATCGCCGTGAGGGCTGACGCCAGAGTCGGTGCCGAAGGCGATTTTGACACCTTTCTTATACATTTTAGTAAAGATCTCCTTTTGCTGGCTACCGATGCTGATGGCTTTGGGAACGATGATGGCGGGAAAGAAGCCGGGGGTCTTGGCCTTTTCGGCAACGAAGCTGCCGGCGCTTAGCGTAGGCACCCAGTAGGTACCGTGCTTGATCATCAGATCGGCAGTTTCTTCGTCCATCAGGGTACCGTGTTCGATGGTGGTGATACCGGCGCGGATGGCACGCTGCATTCCACCGATGCCGTGGGCGTGGGCGGCGGTGTGCATGCCGTATTCTTTTGCTGCTGCGACGATGGCTTCCAGTTCGGCGTCGCGAAACTGAGCGCCCTGGCCGTCTTTGGCAACGGAGAGCACACCGCCGGTGGCGGTGATCTTGATGCAGTCAGCTCCGTTTTTATAGCGGGTACGAACGGCCTTCCAGGCTTCGTCGGCGGAGTTGATGACGCCGGCCGCCGGCCCGGCATCGTAGGCGAGCGCGGCATTCCGTCCATTAGAAGGATCAGCGTGGCCGCCAGTGGTAGCGATGGCCTTCTCGGCGGTAAAAATTCGGGGGCCAACAACGTAGCCGGCGTTGATGGCATCCCGCAAAGAGATGTTGACGCCAGAACCGCCCAGGTCACGAACGGTGGTAAAACCTGCTTCGATGGTCTTGCGCATGTAAGACGTTGCCCGCAGGGCGATGAAAGAGGGGTCGACCGTAAATGTTTCTATGTATGCTTTAGGGTTCAGTTCTGACTCTACGTGAACATGTAAGTCTATAAAACCGGGCATGACTGTTGCCTGCTTTAAATCAACCGTCTTTGCACCTGCGGCCGCGCCCACAAAACCCGCTTCCATCCGTACAATCTTCCCATCTTCAACGATTATCGTTTTGTTGGTCATTTGTCCCCCTACCCCATCGATAATTCTACCACAGTGGAGGTAGGTCGTCGACTGGGCAAATATGAGCGTGGGCAGGAAAATTGCCAGGTATATAAAAAGGTAAGCGCTTGTTTTCATGCGGAAAAGATAATTCGACTATTTGGATGTACCTACAATAGATGTTACATTGTCGATAGATACCCCCGATAAATCACAAAATTTTCGAGTATTATGACTAAGCAAAGAATTGGTCTCTGGATGATCTACCTCATCGCAGCAGCCATGGGCATTACTGCCACCTTTAAAATTGTTGGTGCGGAAGACGGTGTTGAGCTGTTCGGTAATGCCAGCGCGCCTTATATCCTGGCGGTGGTTCAATTGACTATTCTGGCCTTGCTCGTTATGGCTAAGACTCGCTTACTGGGCGTACTGTTGGCCGCCAGTTACATTGGTGGCATCATTGCCTTTAGCTGGCTGCATGTACCGGAGTTACCGATCGTGGGAATTGCGCTGAACATTATTCTTTATGTTGGAGCGGCTTTGCACTGGCCTAAGTTGACTACGGGGGATTTGGGGTGATGGTTATATTTGTTGTTGGGGCTTCCTTTGCTACGGCTGAAGCCGCAGCCTTAGGTATGAAGTCCTTGCGAACTGGGGTTATTCGTTATTACTTTCCTTTGCTACGGCTGAAGCCGCAGCCTTAGGTATGAAGTCCTTACGGACTAGTGCTTTGTCAGGTCGATTCTGTCGCATTAAATGCTGGTGAATTTTGCCTGCGGGCAAGGCGCTTGAACCGGAGTTTAGCCGTAGCTAAATGAGGATTCAAGCAACGCAGCCAGCGGGTAAAAGACGCCGCAGTTA
>JBGCFZ010000014.1:0-18011 GCA_045110355.1 Lewinella sp.
AAAGTACAGCGCGCAAAATTACTGTGCAAGTGTTAAGTGAAAATACTTCGAAAGTTTATTTCAAAAGCCCTTTCAACTCAACCCCACTCGTTAGCGGGCCGCAAAGATACATTCGTCAGTTTCAATCCTGCAAGGCTTTCAGAAAGTATTTTCAACTTTCTTTCTCAACCAATATTCTACAGACTTTTCAAACCGAATGACCGAGACGTTTCTCGCTTGCGGGATGCAAAGATACATCCATCGACACCACCCGTGCAAGGGGAATCTTTACTTTAGTTCATCTTTTTTTTAGCGCCCAAAGGATGTACGCGTTCATCAGGATCATAGCATAAAAAACAGGGCATTTCAGGCTTCCAGCCAAAGAATTGTGGGAGGCTTAGTGTAAAAATATACTTAGCAGTCCTCAAGGCCCTAATAAAGCGTAATCCGCAGCGCTTCAACTAAGACCAGCAGGGTACAACTAATGGCCCTTACGCTCAAAATACTCGTGGGTAGACTTGCCAGCACTAACCAGCAGCAAAGGGACCTACGCGAACAGCCATCGTGTAAAACACAGCCACGGGATCATTGTAATCGACCAGGTGCAACAGCTCCCCTCTCATGCGGTCAATTAATTTGAGCCAGCCAGTTCCTTGCTCCCCTACCCTTCCCTGCACCTGCGACCTCGCCCTGATTAGATGGGACAGCTAGATAGAAGCAAACGCTGGGAGCGGTTCACTCCGACAGCCTGCGAATGAGGCGGCCAGGCGATTCCAGCCACCTTATATATAAGGATGTCCTTCCCCTTACTAAAAAACAAAACCCGGGCCACCAAAATGGCGACCCGAGCAAATCTGTGTTCCGCTTCAACTAGCGGAACCTGAGCTGATTTAACCTCTTTCAAGTTGCAACTAATATGCCAGGCCTGATAGAGGTTGAATTACTCGACTTTTAAAGCGAAAGTGTACAAGTTGCAGGTCACGTACAAACGACGGACCTGCAACTTGCAACTTAGGGCCTGATTAAACGGAAGCTGGCTTAACCGTTTTCACGATCCGTGCAGCAACCTTATAAGGGTCTGCCGCAGAGTTAGGACGACGGTCTTCCAACCAGCCCTTCCAACCACGCTCAACGGTAGCTACAGGGATCCGGATGGAGGCACCGCGATCAGAAATACCGTAGCTGAACTCGTGGATGCTCTGGGTCTCGTGCAGCCCCGTCAGGCGGAGGTGGTTATCGTGGCCATAGACCTCGATGTGCTCCTTAGTGAGTGGGCGGAAAGCTTCGCACACCTTATCGTAGTCCTCCTTCTTACCGCTTTCGCGCAAGAAAGTGTTCGAGAAGTTGGCGTGCATACCAGAACCATTCCAGTCTCCTGGAACCGGCTTACATTCGTAGTTGATCACAATTCCGTAGGGCTCAGCAACGCGGTCGAGGAGGAAGCGTGCGAGCCAGATTTGATCACCAGCTTCCTTAGCGCCTTTGGCAAAGGTTTGGAATTCCCACTGTCCGGGAGCAACTTCACAGTTGATGCCTTCGACAGTAAGGCCAGCGTCCAGACAAGCATCGAGGTGCTCTTCTACGATTTCACGGCCGTAAGCATTGGCGGCACCTACTGAACAGTAGTACTGTCCCTGCGGGGCAGGATCAGTCCCGTCGCCGGGGAAGCCGAGGGGTAAGTTGGTTTCCGGATCCCATAGGAAGTACTCCTGCTCGAAACCAAACCAGAAGTCCTTGTCTTCGTCATCAATGGTTGCCCGTGCGTTAGAAGAGTGCGGAGATCCATCAGCATTCAGCACTTCCGTAAGAACGATGTAACCGTTCTTACGCTGCGGATCAGTGATGATGGCAACGGGCTTGAGCAGGCAATCGGAGCTACCGCCTTCGGCCTGAAGCGTGGAGGAACCGTCAAAAGACCACATGGGGCAATCTTCGAGTTTACCGCTGAAGTCTTCGATAATTTGGGTTTTGCAACGCATGTGTTGCATGGGCTCGTAACCGTCGAGCCAGACGTACTGTAGCTTATGTTTGGTAGCCATGTAGTAAGATTAGTTTTTGATTGGTTAAATCAGATTTAAGAAATTAGGCGCGGTCGCAGGTGCAAGGTATTGCTTTTTAAAGAGCAAAATTTTACAGACCTGCGGCCGGCCTGGATGTTTTTAATTTAGAAACTGTAGACGCCTGCAAGCAGGAAAGCAATGGCGCTGTCGTCGTCTTCTCCGAAGCCGTGGAAATCGGTACTTCCGCTGTCAAGCCGAACCTCGGGGATGATGCGCATGTCACCAACCTTGAAGTTACCGCTCAGTGTTAGCGCGATTACGCTTGGCTGGTCGGTATCGTCACCATCTGCAGCAGTACCGGTGAAGTATTCTCCACGGAAACTCAGGTCAGCAGTTTCGCTTAGGCCCGCCGTAGCGTAGAGGGCGGTACCGAAAAAGCCACCTGCTGCGTTACCATCAAAAGAGGTGGTATAACTGCTGGTGTTCAGGCCGAGCATAAAGGACTCGCTGACTTGGTAAGTAGCCGTGAGGTCTACCTGGAATTCTGTGACGTCGTCTTCACCCACCAGGTCTTCTACTTCCTTACCGGTGATCGCGTTAAGGTAAACTCCGAGGGCATCGTTGCTGTAGCTCAGCTGACCACCAAAGTGCTTGCCTTCGATGGCGTCGAACTTAGAGTCCGTGTCATTAAATACACCTACCATGGCACCGAAGCCTTCTCCGAAGCTAAAGTCAACCTTAGCGCCAGTGTGATAGAATGGGCCGTTGCTAAACAGGTGGCTCATAGAGTAATTCATGTTGGCCGGGGCGTCAATCACCTCATAGCCGACAAAGGTACCGAAGTTACCGAGGGTAAACGTTACACTTTCAGAAGGAGAATAGGTAACGAACAACTGTTGTACGGTACTGGCAAAGTTCGTACCGGCAAGGCCAAGGTTAGAATCGCTGTTGGCGCCAACGGCACGTGGGCCGAAACCGACCTGACCAACAAAGCTGACTTTACCCATAGTCTTTTCCGCCAGCAAGTTGACGTTTCCAATACCGAAAGTATTGGTGAGGTCCGTGAAGGAGCTACCAAAAGGTATGTAGAATTTGTCGTCTCCTTCACCGTCGACGCTGCTCAGGTTAGCCTGGTAGTAAGCATCGACGTAGCCCGTCAGACTAAAAGAGGGTTCTTCCTCTTCCTTCTCCTCTGCTACTGGTGCAGCGATCGGATCAGTAATTGGAAGTTCAGCGACATCCTGGGCAAAAATCTGGAAAGAAGAAAGCAGCAAAGCTGTAAAAGTTAGTTTATTGATAAGTTTCATGATGGGGGAGTTAAAAGCTCGTGAATTGTTATTGTGAATACCGGACACGAGCAAGCCCCGTGGCAATTGGGCAAAAACGTATTGCTTGCTTACCTTTGGCTCTCTGCCATTGAGCAGAGAAAGATCCTTAGTTGGGGCGACTTGGTCGTTTCCGGCGGGCCCGTTGGCGTTGCAGCGCTGGCGGGCTTTTTTAGTTAAGCAGTCAGAGCGTCAGCACAGTGATAAAGGGAAACTCCCAGACCTTGTGACTCTCTGACTGTTCGACTTTAGAACTAGGTTTCAGAAGAAGTCAACTGAAAGATGCCGTCATCCTTACTGACAGTATAAGCGTGCATGTCATGCTCGCCAATGTCGAGGCCTTTGATTTCTTCTTCTGCATCTACGCGGATTCCCATGATAGCTTTGAGCGCGCCCATGATGCCGAAAGCGGCCAGGAAGCTGAAAGCACCAATGGAAAGTGTACCGATCAGCTGCGTGACGAAGCTGTGATCAGGGTTGGTGGAGAAAAGCCCCACTGCGAGCGTGCCCCAGATTCCACATACTCCGTGAACGGAAGTGGCACCTACGGGATCATCAATCTTGAGTGTCTTATCGAAGAAGACGATACTGAGCGGAATGATCAGTCCGGCAATCGCACCGACGGCAATCGCACCAAGACCAGTAAAGCTATCAGCTCCAGCGGTTACACCGACAAGACCGCCGAGAATACCATTGAGTACCATACTTAAGTCGTAAGACTTAAACATGAAATAAGCCATAAAGAAGGCAGCAACACCACCTGCCGCTGCGGCGAGGGAGGTTGTTACGAACACCAGTGAAACGCCATTAGGGTCGGCACTCAGAACGGAACCGCCGTTAAAGCCGTACCAGCCAAACCAAAGAAGGAATACACCAATGGCAGCAAGCGGCATACTATGACCGGGGATGGCAGTGATGGAGCCATCATTGCGGTACTTACCCTTACGGGCACCCAGCAGGATAACACAAGCAAGAGCGGCAAAACCGCCAGCGGCGTGTACGAGGGTGGACCCAGCGAAATCATAGAATCCCATGGCGTCCAGCCAGCCGCCGCCCCACTTCCACATACCGGTAATTGGGTAGGAGATGGCAACGAAGATCATGGCAAAGATCAGAAAAGGAACAAGCTTAATCCGCTCGGCCACGGCACCAGAAACGATGGTGGCACAGGTAGCGGCAAACATGCCCTGGAAGATGAAGTCTGAGTAGCCAGTATAGGTTGACCCACCTTCGGCGGCGGCGGCATACTGTGCTACACCATCAACAGATTCGATGGCACCTGCTGCCCAGTCCATCGGAGCGAAGCGGCCGAGCCAACCGGCAATAAGCTGCTCATCTCCTGGATACATAAGATTATAACCTACAATATAGTAAGTCAACAAGCCGATGCTGATGATCATCGAGTTTTTGAAAAGGATGTTGACAACGTTCTTTCGTTGTACGAAGCCAGCTTCGAGGCTGGCAAAACCAAGGTGCATAATGAAGACGAAACAGGTCGCCACCAAGATCCAAAGGTTATTTACGGTAAACAATGCTTCCATAGCAAAGGAGGTTTTTTAGACTAGTAATACAGAGGGGTTACTGTAAATTCAGCTCCGGAGCAAAACCTTTAATCTGCGACAAACGAAGCAGGCAGGCCCTTCTCCGAAAATGAAGAAGAAATTGGTCTTATTTGGTTGTGGCTAAGGAAGGGATGGAACCAACAGTTAGGGCAGAAATACTGCCAAAAATAATGTGTGGTAAATGGTTCCTGGTACTGTAGCGGAGCGGTTAAATCACGCCTGAAATGGGCAAACAATAAGTTTAAATCGCACTTTCATTTTCTTCTCCGGTACGAATCCGGACAACGCGTTCGATGTCAAAAACAGAGATTTTTCCGTCGCCTACATTTCCGGTACGACCGGCAGAGGTAATGGCATCGATAATGGCATCTACTTTGTCTACGGGAGCAAGGAGATCAAGCTGGAGGCGGGCGATATAATCTGCATCGTAGACGCTTCCCCGGTAAGTAAGTTGTTCTCCGCGTTGAAGACCGAACCCTTTCACTTCGGAAAGGGTGAAGAACTTCACGTCAATCTCGGCGAGTGCATCACGAATTGCCTCAAAGCGGGACAATCGGATAATTGCTTCAATTTTCTTCATTGGTGGTTTTTTCAGGAACGGCTCTTTGGTGAGAAGATCCGAAACACTTTTAGTGGGTGTAAAAACGATTTTTTGGTTAGAACAACTCAGCTAAAGATCGTCACCTTTGCTTTGATAATAACAAATGTCTTACAGTCGGATGGCAACACAGAACCACTTAGGTTCGTACCTTGTGACATCCAAAAGAACAAAATTCAATTTAAAATACTGACAATCAAATACTTATATTTCTACCTCAAGTCTTTTCCAAAGACACTCAAGGGCCCGAACATTCTTAGTTTTATTAGGTTTGTTGTGAAAGGCCATGTAGAAGCCCTTAATTAAGGCATTAGATAGAAGGAAACACCCCAGACAACACCCCGTACGTACACTGCCAATAAAACGTACCGCTTTTTTTTAATTCATCATCATGTCAAAAGAGGTTAAATATCAACTATGGCGATTGATCAAATCGCTGACAAAAGCCGAGAAAAGAAATTTCAAACTTTACGCTACTCGAGCGGGTGCTACCGGGACCAGTAAATTCATCCAACTCTTTAACGTAATTGACCGAATGACTGAGCCTGATGATGCTTTGGCGATGAAACGGATGAAAATCACGACTGGCCAATACAGTAATCTTAAGCGTCATTTATACCAGGAATTATTGACCAGTCTTCGGCTTATTTATATCCGTAAGGAAATCGACATCGAATTAAGAGAACAGATCGATTTCACCCGTATCCTATACGGTAAAGGACATTATCTGGACGCGCTTCGCACCCTTGAACGGGCTAAGGCAAAGGCGGTGGAACACAATCAGGACCTCCTGCACCTCGAGATCTTGGAGTTCCAGAAACTGATCGAAGCAAGACACATTACATTATCCCGCCAGGTGTCCAATAAAATGGACTTGCTTTTGAATGAATCCGGGGAAAGGAGCCATAACGTGCTCAACACCAGCGAGCTTTTCAGTCTCAGCATCCAAATTCATGGCCGTTATATTGAGCTGGGACACAGTCGGGATGAAGAAGGGCGATTGGCCACTCGTAAGTTCTGGGACTCCATCCAGGCAAAGTGGGTAGGCCGTGCGTCAGCCCCGAACACATTTCACCAGCAGGTACACCGTTTTCAGGCGGGGATGTGGTACCACTACATCCAACTAGATATTAACACTGCACTTGAAGCGGCCATCAATGCCCAAACCTTATTCACCCTTAGCAGGCAAATGATCGTTAAAGATCCTGATCTGTACTTGCGCTCCCTTTACTACGTAGCGATGCTTGCCTACCTGAAGCAGGATGAGAAAACGGTCATAAAGTACGTTCAACGTCAGCAAGCGTTTCTCAATAATGAGAAAATCCACCTGAACGAAAACTCACGGAACATTGGGAAGATTTACTTCAATTTGAGCCTCTTCAATCTTTATTTCCTACAAAAAAGCAAAGAAAACGCTTACGAGCATGGCCAGGAGTTACTTGAGGCCTACCGTCAAAAAACGTTCCGTCCGAATAATCATCGTTGGGGGCTTTTTCTTTACAAGATTGCAGCGGCTTGTTTTCTGGCTAATCGGTTCGACGAAGCACTCGACCACCTAAACAACATTATCAATATGCGTAGTGGCATCTTTCGGGAAGACCTCCTGATCAATACCCGAATGCTGCACGCTTTATGCAATTTCGAACTGAGCAATTATTCCCTGGTCGATTACCACCTGACGAGCCTGGGACGCTTGTTGCGGCGCAGCCGCGAAACGGCTGAAGTACATCGGCTGGCAGTGACGGGCATACGTAGGCTACTGAATTTACCGGAAGCAGAGCGCGCGCCCGTTTATGCAGACATCAGGGAAAACCTTACTATACTACAAGACCGCCCCTTTGAGCACAAGGCACTGGCCTACTTGGACCTGGAGGAATGGCTAAACCTTCATCAGTAAGTTGCTTTTGTCAGGGCTTTTTAGTGGCGGGACCGCAGGTGCAAAGTAAGGCTTTAATGGTGCAAAGGACGGTAGCTTCGTACTGCGCTAATGGGAGAACCCTGCCCTCCCCCACTCCATTGCACCTGCGGCCGCGCATAAAAATCCGAACGGACTTACAACTACGTATCTAAAAAAGTCTTAGCTTTAGCGAGCATTTGAACTATTCCTCCACAACCTACTAAACATGAGAATTTCTACCCTCATTCAAGCCACCTTTGTGGCTTGCGTCACTTTATTTCTTGGCGTCGCTTTTTCCAGCGGCCCCGGTGCCAGCGGCAGCTTCAGAACCGGTGCTCCCAGTGCCGGAGGCGGCACGGAAAGCACCTGCAGTGGCTGCCATAATTCCGGCTCCGCCAACTACGGCGAGCCACAAGTCAGTTGGAATATTGCCCAAACGCTGGGCGGCACCAACATCACCAGGTACGTACCTGGAGAGACCTACTTCGTTACCGTCAGCGTAACTCCCGAGATGGGCGCGCCCGCTGCCTACGGCTTTCAGTCCGTTTTTCTGGAAACCACCGGCAATACCCAGGCAGGGAGCCTCTCCGGCTTCGATTCCAACTCACAGGGATCCTCAGGTGGAGGAGGTCGTACCTACGCTGAACATAATCAGCGCACGGCCTCTGGCACATGGAATTTCCAGTGGACGGCTCCCGCCGCCGGTACCGGCGATGTTCGTATCTACAGCGTCGGTAATTCCGTCAACAGCATGAGTGGTAGAGAAGGTGACAGTGGCTCTACAATGTCCACCATCATCAACTTAATGGAAGCGGCGTTGCCCGTAACGCTGGCCGGCATCGAAGCCCGGATAGAGAAAAACGACGTTATCCTCGAATGGGAAACCTCCGAAGAAGACAACGTTTCTCATTTTGAGGTGGAGCGCCGCACCAACAACGCAGAAACTTTTGTGCCGGTTGGCCGCGTCGCAGCTACTGGATTCACCGAATCTGGCGAAGGCTATAGTTATAAGGACGATAACGCACCCAACGGGGAACACTTTTATCGCCTACGGATGGTTGATTTTGATGACACCTACGCTTACAGCCCCGTTGTTTCTGCTAACGTAGATCTTAATGAGCGTAGCCTGCGTCTTTTCCCCAACCCAGCAGTAGGCAACGTCAATATTGACGCGCCGATACTGGAAGGCGGTCAACTGCGGGTACTGGACCTGAACGGCAGGGAGGTTTACTCCGGGCCCCAGCAAACGACGTTGGATGTAGAAAATTTCTCTCCGGGTGTTTATCTGATTGAGGTGCAGAATGGTCGGGAACGTTTCATAAAGACACTTTTCAGACGTTAAAAATACCGGCTCAGCTAAAAGGTTGAAACAAAATCACTTTTTCTTCGCAGTTTTGAGGCACATCGGTATTTGCTGGTGTACCTCAATCTTATTTGCTCTTAATCAACATACACATGTCAATTTTCAACCATCGCTACTTAGCGATTTTCGCTGCCCTTGGCCTTGCGATCTTTTTCCTCGCCAGTTCCGGAGGCCCCGCTGCCGCTGGTAATTACTACACTGGTGCCCCCACCGCTGGCGGCGGTACCGAAGGTACTTGTAATACCTGCCACAACAGTGGTGCAAGTACTTACGGGGAACCGGTCATCAATGTTTCTTTGGTTGCGGATGGGGAAACGGACCCGATCACCGAATACACGCCCGGACAGCTCTATACCGTAACGGTCGCCGTTGGCTACCCCAGCACAAAGCCAGAGGCCATCGGTTTCAGTTCTCAGTTCCTTACTGCCAGTTCGCCCGAAGTTACTGCCGGCGTTCTTGGCAGCCCTTCCACCGGGTCTCAGATCACTAATGGCCAGGGTGATCGTAAATACGCCGAGCAAAGTACCCCCAACACTACCGACAGCCTTTTCACCTTTGAATGGACCGCTCCGGAAGCAGGTGTGGGCGAAGTGAAGATGTACTTAGCCGCCAACCTGGTTGATCGTAACCGGTCTACCGGTGGAGACAGTGGTAGCACAACGCCGACCATAATCACCCTTACCGAAGGGGTACCATCCGGAGTCAACAACTTCGCCGCCATTCCTCACCGCTTATTCCCTAACCCGTCCAACGGTTCGGCAACGTTGCAGGTGACGCCACCCGCCTCAGGCAGCTATGAGCTGAGCATAACGGGGATGAATGGCCAGGTCTTACGCAACGAACGCCTGGAGCTTACTACCGGGGATACTCAACTTGCAGTACCCGTAGAAGGGCTGAAAACGGGTGTATATATCGTGAGCCTTACCGGTACTGACAGTCGCCTGGTGACTCGACTGCTGGTCAACTAAAACGTTTCAAAAGCCAGTTTTGCACTGGTATGATGATTTCGGCGCCACTTCCACCTACGGGAGTGGCGTTGTTGATTTAACCAACATCCGGATTTTGCCAGGCTAGCCGACGGGGCGGGGGCAAGCCCCGCCCTTACTGGCTAAAACAGGATTACCCCGCGTTCTGTCAGCGGACACGACCAACAAACTTGACGTCCGTCCGGGCGAGTTTCCTCAAAGCACATTACTTTCGCCCCAAAGAAAACGATATGACCAGCCCCCGTGCACTTGAAGACGTAGCCGAATTCCACCGTACTTTTCACCTTCCGGTGTTAGAGACACCACAAATACCCGACGCCGATCGTTGCCGTCTACGGATGAATTTGCTGCAGGAAGAGCTCAACGAACTCGCCGAAGCCATCGAGAACAATGACTTAGTTGAGGCAGCAGATGCTTTTGCAGACATCCAATATGTACTAAGTGGGGCCATCCTGGAATTTGGCCTTGGTGAAAAATTCAGAGGGCTGTTCGAAGAGGTACACCGTTCCAACATGAGTAAAACCTGTGCAACCCTGGAAGAAGCAGAAGCTACGGTAGCACATTACGCTGCTCAGGGCCAGGAAGGCGTCATTGAACCTTCGGGAAAGGTGTTTCTCGTCTACCGCACCTCGGATCGAAAAGTGCTGAAAAACAAATTTTACTCTCCGGCTGATTTGAAAAGTATGCTATAGTCAGGTTGCAGGTTGTATTTTCAGTCTCGCTAGCTTTTCATCGAAATAATCAAAATTCCAGGTAGACAAAAGGGCTGGTTTCCGTATTTTACACGATACTATTCAGATTAATAAAATGGATGATTTTCACCACCGGGGTCAACGCCGGCAACTTATCGAACAATTACGTGCCACTGGCAGGTATGATGAGAAGGTACTGGAGGTGATGGCCAACCTACCACGCCATGCTTTTCTTGACAGCTCTTTCCACAGTTGGGCCTATAAAGATGAAGCCTTCCCGATTGATTGCGAACAAACCATCAGCCAGCCAAGCACCGTGGCCTGGCAGAGTAGTGAATTAGAATTACTTCCCAGACAACATGTTCTTGAGATTGGTACCGGATCGGGCTATCAGGCGGCGGTACTGTCTTTATTAGGGGGACGGGTATTTACCTTGGAGCGACACAAACCTTTGTGGCGAAAAGCGAAGCTTACCCTTAAGAAACTACGACTAGATCGTATTCGTTGCTATTTGCGAGACGGGAACAAGGGTCTTCCTGAGTTGGCTCCGTATGACCGGATTTTGGCTACAGCTGGTGCAGCAGCCGTGCCTCCTGCTCTCCGGGAACAACTAAAAATAGGAGGGATAATGATCATCCCCGTCGGCCCGGAAGGCGAAGAACAAATTTTGCTAAAAATTCGCCGGACCGGCGAAGCAACCTGGACGGAAGAGCAGTTGGGGGGATGTGCATTCGTCCCCTTCGTGGAAGGATTGGGATGAAACATTTTGCAGGCTAGAAGTTGCCGGTTGTTTTTACAGCTTAGCTTACCATTTGCTTTAACTTAACTGCTTCCACGGCCTTTACGGCCTTATTACTTTGACCGTTGTTAACCGGGCGGTCTTCAGCTATCTCCCGGAGGAAAAAAGGCGAGGGGCCGTAGGAAGTCCAACCACCATCGACCAATAAGGTTTGCCCCGTGATATGGCGGGACGCCGGGCTGAGCATAAAGGCTACAGTGGCAGCTATATCTTCAGGTTGGCCAACACGATTATTGGGATTAAGCTTAGCCCATGTTCCTGCGTAATCAGGCTCTTCTTGCTGCGTTCGCTCCGTCAGGGTCGCTCCCGGGGCAACACAATTCACACTGATGCCAAGGGGCCCAAGGGGTAGGGTAAGTTGCTTCGCCAGCATGCTGATGCCGGCTTTTGACATACCGTAGGCTGCCAGATTCATGTAAGCCCTGTCTCCCACATTGGAACCTATCAATACGATGTTTCCACCGCTACCTTGTGCCTTCATTACTTTGGCCGAAGCCTGTGCCAGGAAGAAAGTGCCGCGTAAATTCAGGTTGACAACTTTGGTAAAGCTCTCGGGCGTAAAGTCGAAGAAGTCCCCAAACTCGGTAAGTCCGGCATTGGCCACAACCATTTCTAAACGGCTGTTGGTGATGTTGGCCGCAAAGTCGACCATCTTCTTAATGAATACAGGATCGCCGGCATCCCCTGGGAAGGCGTAGGCTTGGATTTCGGTCCCTGAATTGAGCTTGGTTACAGCGGCAGCTGCTGCTACCGGGTCAATGTCGTTGACAACGACTTTGGCTCCCTCAGCTACGAGGTGCTGCGCAATAGCGAAGCCAATTCCATTGGCAGATCCGGTGACAATGGCTGTTTTGTTGGTAAAGGGTTGGTAGATCATTATGTCTATTTTGGTAGTTTAAGGGGAAAGCCTTCATACATTAGACGACAAAGAAAATTCACCGTCACACTTCAACGGCTCCCTTTTGTAATGCACTTGGTTCAGTCAAGGAAGTAATGAAAAACCATCCAATTTGGTTTTAAAAAAAGCCTGACATAACATGTCTTTATGCGTCAGGCACTTCAGTTATCCAGAAAAGACAAGACAGGCCCAAACTTTAAAATGCCCCGAATTATCAGGCTTTGTCTAAGCTGAAATGATAAGATTCGGCACAAAAGCGATACTTTGCGGCCGAAACGAGCACGATGATTAATCTGTCCGTATTCAGCCATCCCGGAAAAAAGACCTTATGCAGACTTACCTCAAGCTATTGGAGGACATTCTTGAAAAAGGTACCGTGAAGGGCGACCGGACAGGTACCGGCACCCGATCGGTATTTGGCTACCAGATGCGGTTCAATTTAGCCGACGGTTTCCCCTTACTAACTACTAAAAAAGTCCACTGGAAGAGTATCGTACATGAGCTCATCTGGTTTATCCGGGGAGAGACCAACATCCGATACCTGGTACAAAATGGTGTACGAATCTGGAATGAGTGGCCTTTTCAGCATTATTTGGAAGTAAACGGCCTGACGGAAAAATTTCCAAAGCATACTGATGTTTGGAAAGCTGAAATGAAGGTTTTCGTAGCGCGTATAATCGAGGACGCTGATTTTGCGGTGACCTACGGAGAGCTGGGCCCGGTGTATGGCCGGCAATGGCGCAATTTTAACGGAGTAGATCAATTGGCCGAAGTCATCGAAGCCATCAAGACCAAGCCCGATTCCCGTCGTCACATCGTCACTGCCTGGAACCCGGCCGACATTCCTGAAATGGCCAAAGCAGGCCTCCCACCCTGCCACACGCTCTTTCAGTTTTACGTAGCGAACGGCCGCCTAAGCTGCCAGCTTTACCAACGATCGGCCGATACTTTCCTGGGTGTTCCCTTCAACATTGCCTCCTATGCCCTACTCACCCACCTGGTAGCCAGGGAATGTGGACTTGACGTCGGTGACTTCGTCCATACCCTCGGAGATGCACATCTCTACAGCAACCACCTGGAGCAGGCTAAGAAACAACTTACGCGTACACCAAGGCAGCTACCAACTTTGTCATTTACTAAAAACGCCCCCGGTATTTTCACCATCGGCTTCGATGACATTATACTGGAAGGCTATGATCCCCTGCCTGGGATAAAAGCACCTATTGCGGTTTGATCAGTGCCCCTTTCCCCCGGTCCCTCTCCCCCGGAAAGGGATGACCCAAGCATTCATGTTTTAAGGTAAAATGAGGGAAGGCTCAAATACTTATGGGCATCGTGCAAACAATTGCTACTCTTAGGCTTTTTTTGCTTCAAAACCTTCCCGCTGCACCTGCGACCGCGCCATTCTCTTCTTCACTCCTTCCTTTATTCACTGATGAACGTAGACCAAGCCATCGAACGCGCAAAGCAGGAAAAAAAGTCAAACAAGAAGTTTTTCAGTAAGCTGAAGGCCCGGCCGCCTAAAGACCTGGATGAGCTATTCCATGATTTGCACGATGAAGTTTTCCAGGAAATCGATTGTCTGACGTGTGCCAATTGTTGTAAAACGACCAGTCCGATCTTTCGGGACATTGACATCGAGCGGCTGGCCCGTCACCTGGGTATCCGCCCCGCCCAGTTGGTAGAACAACACCTGCACCTTGACAACGACGGAGACTACGTGCTGAACGTAGCGCCTTGTCCCTTCCTGGGAGCAGACAACTACTGTTCCGTCTACGAAGCACGGCCACGAGCCTGCCGGGAGTACCCACATACGGACCGAAAAAATATGCTACAGATTTTACCGCTTACTTTGCGTAATACGCTGGTTTGTCCGGCGGTGGGAGAGGTGGTTAGACGACTTCGTCTTTAAACAGTCAAGTAGTCAGATAGTCAGCGAGTCAAATAGTACGCGCTGCAATGCTTGCTACCGCTCGTGGGACAAAGGTGTTTTGCAAACTTTCACCCAGAAGCTCCCCTACAAACAAAGAGACCATCCTTGTGTAACACCGACTACCTGACTGTTTGACTACTTGACTATCTGACGGCTTGACTACCTGACTAAAAAAGTCTCCCCCCATCGTACCGATTCTGGTTGACCGGCAGATTGATGAAGTCGAGCGTTCCAGGCTTAACGGCGATTGAGAAAGAATAGAAATTCCGCTGAGGCGCCCAGCTGAAGCGCATTTCCCAACAGTGGAGGTCACGTACAAAGCTCATGAAAGGATAGGTCACCCGCTTACTGGTAAAATCATAGCCGATCTGACCGATGTTGACACTCCAATTATTGGTAAGTTGAAGGTCTCCCCGCAGTTCGATGGAGTTGGCAATCTGCTGAAAGCGAAGTTCTCCGCGGTCGTCAACGCTGGGCTCTTCCGTATCGAATTCCCGGTCAAAGCTGAAATTAAAGGTGTGGCGAATACTGAACCGTTCAAACAGGCTTAGAATATCCGTTTCCTCAAAAAGGGTGGTTTCTTCTTCGCGTCTTTTACGCCGCTCTTCTTCCAGGTTCGTGACAACTTCTTCCTCTGCTCCCTGAAAGAGTTCTCGAATTTTCTGCACCGTGATGTTCGTCGAGATGGAGCTCGTAAACCGGGTGAGCCCTAGGGGAAGTCGTCCCTCCGAGACATTACTGACATCCACACGCTTGAAAGTTCCTCGAGTGGGATCATAGCGGGTAATATAAGGATCGAAAGTGGCGCCCAGGTTGACCCGGGTAACGCCCTTAAAGAACTGGGTACTTCCCCGAACCGAAACAGGGCTCCACTTCAGGCTATCCGCCGTAAAGTCGTAGTTGCCGGAAACGGCGATGTTCTGAAACAGTTTGACGTTCTCCGAGATACTGTCTTTGCGGTTCCAGATTTTAGCCTCAAAGAGGTTGGCCAGGCTGTAGCTGACGCCCAGGCGGCGATCGGAGCTGGGGGGAGCGCCGAAAATCTGGTTGGAAAAAGGAGAAAGTAAACGATCCGGATCACCAAAACGAGGGTCGATCTCATCTTCGGAGATGAAGTACGGCGTATTGCTGATGAAATCAACCGCGTTGGCATAATCCGGCGAATAACCAAGACTCAAGGAAGGCTTGATGACGTGCCGAAGACCCTGAAGACCAAAAAGTCCTTTCTTCTTAAACCTCACCTTACCGAAAATCTGAGTGCTTAAACTCACGCCGGCAGTAAAGGTTCGGTAACTGGCCAGGCCGGGGTTCAGGTCATTAATGATGTCGCCCAGGCTGGTAGTATCCAGTCTCTCTATGCCGGTAATGGGGTCAACGATCGTAGTGGTTTCTATTTCGTTGTCGAGACGATAAGCCCGGCTTTTACCGTAGTAGACTTCGCCGTAGCTGATGTTGGGACTGAGGTTGAAGTACTTGAGCACATTGAGGCTGACGGCGCTGGTGAAATCGTGCCGAAAGCCATACTGTCCGTCATTGAGGGTAGCCTGGGTGAAGAAGGTCGAGTCTGCACCGGAGAATTCCGTTCGCAGGGCGCTTTTATAGCGAAAAGACAGTTTCTTCCACCAGGCAGATTG
The DNA here is from genome assembly GCA_045110355.1 of Lewinella sp. GTDB lineage: Bacteria > Bacteroidota > Bacteroidia > Chitinophagales > Saprospiraceae > Neolewinella. The sequence goes on from JBGCFZ010000014.1 coordinate 15,667, forward strand.
TTTGCCGGGTAGCTCGCGTAGGGGGTAGATCGTTTGGGTGGTGAAGGCGGCGTCGGGGAAGTTGACGGTAATCTCTCTGGTCCGGTTACTCTGGCTGTGATTGAGGCCTGCCGTTAAAGTTGACTTGAGTTTTGGGAACGTCTTGGTGATGTTCATGCTCGAGCGGATCGTGTTCTGGCTGGCGATTTCGTAGGAGTTCTGGAAGCGCTGATCGACGAGGTTGGTCTGGAAGTTGATGGACCCACCGAAGTTAAAAGTCGGATGGGCACGGGCGTCTTGGCGGTGCGACCAGTTGAGGGTGATGCCTTTTTGCCGCGTCACCTCCAGGTTCTGCTCGCGGCGAAGATTATTATAACTGAAGTTGAAGCTGCCGCTGTACCCGTATCGTTTTAGGTAACGGACGTTGGCATTGAGGCGGTAAGTGCCTTTCAGGAAGTAATCGGTGGTTAGCTGGAGATTTACGTGATCTCCGAGCGGGAAGAACCAGCCAACGCCCTGCAAACCGTATCCACCCAAATCCGGAGAATACTGATAATCAGCAGGAAAGAGCAATCCGGTTGAACGACCACTTTTAAGGGGAAAGAAGCCAAAGGGCAGCCATAAGGGAGTAGGTACGCCCATGATTTCAAGGTTGCTGGGCCCGATGACTGCAAGCTTATTGGGGACGACCTTTGCTTTGCGCGTCCGGATACCGAAATGGGGATGCTCGGCCGAACAGGTGGTAAAAATTGCGCCTTCGGTGTAGATGACGTCGGCCCGGGTGGTATCATCGACGGCGACTGCTCCGCTGATGAATTTAGACTTACCGCCGCGTACGTAGATGTCGTCCTGGATGGTCGTAGTTCCGTAAACGATGCCTTTCCGCGTCTTGAAATTGTAGCGCATTAATTTGGCGGTAAAGCTCTGTCCACCATCGCTGAATTCCGGTCCTCCTGCGGGGCGGCCGATGCTGTCAGGTAAAGGCTCAGCGAAGACAATGTTGGTGCCGTAATTGAGGACGATGTGCGCCGCTTTGAGGTCAATGGCCTGGTACTTCACGGAGGCATCACCGTAGAGGTGAATCTCCTGGGTTTCAAAATCAACCCACATGCTGTCGTTGGCCGCGTAGTCGACGGGAGCGGTGAGAGAGTCTGCCGACATTTGGAAGTCAGCAGAAGAACCCGAGTATTTGGCCACCGGGATGGAATCCCCCCCTACTAACGGAAGCAGCTGTGGTCCGACATCGGGAAGCGTATCAAAAGGTCGGGCCTGTTGTAGCTGTTGCGGTTGTTGCAAGCTGTCGGGGATGGTGTCCTGGCGTTGTTGGGTAAGAGGGGGGAAAGTGGGCGCGGACGCAGGTGCAAGGAAGGGTTGTTGAGCAGCGTTAGGACCCTCTCCCCATCCCCTCTCCTCGGGAGAGGGGCTTTTTGAAAACGCTGCGCGTTTTGCTGTTGGCTCAAAGAACGTCTGGTCAGGGGACGCAATCTTAAATTCATAATCTGCAACAGACAACGTGCAACCTGCCTCCTTAATCCTGAAATCTGCCTCCTGAGTCCTGAACACTGAATACTGAGCACTGAACCCTGCTCCTTGAACCTCCCCCTGCACCAGCGCCCCCGCCCAAAAGAGCAGCAGCACACTGAACAAGCGTAAGTTACGACCAGCAAAAATGTCATATATTTGCGTACCATCCCTCCTACCGGAACTGACCGGACACCGAAGACTTACTGAAGATGCCAAGAGTTTATTACGCACTGATTACGATACTGTTTTTATTCCCTTCAATGACGGCAAGCGGCGCTTTCGCGTCGCCTTCCGCAACGGTATTTAACGTTACCTTAAGTGAGAATGCGGGCAAAAGTACGCAGGCCGTCTTAAACCCCGTACAAAAGGTGGTAATCGATGCCGGACACGGCGGCAAAGATCCCGGTGGTATGGGCAAAAACAGCCAGGAAAAACACATTGCTTTAAAAATCGCCCAGCTACTGGCTATTGGTATCCGCACCAACTTTCCCGATGTGGAGGTGATCATGACCAGGGCCGATGACACCTTCATCCCGCTATACGAGCGGGCGGCCATCGCTAACCGGGAAGGAGCTGATCTTTTCATCAGCATCCACGCCAATATCATGCCGGGGAGTAGTGCCACCTACGGCACGGAGACCTTTGTGATGGGACAACACGTAGCCAAACACAACCTGGCGGTAGCCAAGCGGGAGAATGCCTCCATCTTACTGGAGGACAACGTACAGGAAAACTACGGCTACGACCCCAACAGCGACCAGGGCCACATCATGATGAGTATGTTTCAGCATGCCTTTCTGGAACGCAGTATTTTGTTCGCGGAGTTGGTGGAAAACGAATTC
>JBGCFZ010000015.1:0-4123 GCA_045110355.1 Lewinella sp.
GGCCAATTGATCTTCTTCCAGTTGCTCCAGCATCTCCCGGGCAGCAGCAAAATCTGCTCGTTGCAGGTTCACCACGGCCATATTCAGTTGGTTGATCGGCGAAGGATTAAGCTGATCAAGTTTATGGTACCACCTAAGAATTTCCTTCCAGTTGGTGGCTTCGAAGGTGCTGGCCTTTAGGTGTTCACAGGCAATTGCTGCTTCATAATGGTAAATAGAGTATTCCCCATTAGCCGTTGCGAGATTCATCATATCATTCCCGGCCACCACCAGGGGGAAGTACCATTTGCTTCGGTCCTGGCTCCTGAGGTCAAGTACTTCATTGGCTTCGTTGATCTTACTGTCCAGGCGAGCTGAATGAAAACACATAAGGGCAAAGAGCGCCTGGACCTCCGCATTACACGTCATCGGATTATCGATGAGCATTTTGCTGAGTCGCAGGGCCTCCCCACACAGTTCTTTCCTTATGGCCAGGTCCTTTTGGGTGGAATGAAACCCCTCGTTAAACAAGAGATAAATAACCTCAAGTACACGGATCATCCGAATGCGGAGTTGCTCCCCCTGCGGTATCTCGAACCGGATGCTTTGTTCGGCCACGGCTTTTCTGGCCCTGGTGATCCGCTTTTTGGTGGTTTCCTCCTTTAGCAAAAGGGCTGCCGCGATTTCCTTTCGGGAAAAGCCACCAATTGCCTTTAGGGCAAAAGCGATCTGATCTCGAGGATCCAGCGCCGGGTGGCAGGCGGTAAAAATCATTCGCAGCTGACTGTCGGCAATTTCGTCATCGAGGAACAACTGGTTTACGGCAATGGCGGCTGTACCCGTTGTCAGTTTTTCGTGGCGTTCCCGTGCTGATTTTATTGATCTAAACAGGTCAATCACCCTGTTCTTTGCGGCAGTGGTTAACCAGGCCTCTGGGTTGTCGGGCCATTCATTTCGCCAGGCTCCCATCGCCTTAATGAACGTATCCTGAACGGCATCTTCGATGGTCTCCAGGTGCTCCAATCCGAAAACACGGCAAAGGATAGCTACCATCCGACCATGTTGGTGGCGAAAAAGATTGTCCATCATTGGATTGTCCTCGATCATGCTAAAAGGTAAAGGCGGAGAGGTTTACCGGTAAAGATAACCTGTTGCTTTCTGAACCTTGGTATAACCTATTGAATGGGTGGGTAACAAATTGCACAAGTATCCACAAACCAGCCACTAACCATTCGGACGCCCGCAGGTCAACCAATCCCTTCGCTACGCTTCAGGGCTTGGTCCACGCTACGGGGTCCTGGGCTGGCGGAGGACCGTGGCGTCCCTTAGCCTTCAGACCGCGCATCGGTGAAGGGGCTAAGGGACCCGCGGGCGTCCGTATAAGAAAGATTTAATTTTAACTATTAATTGAAGACCATAATCTCCCGTATTTCCACCGTTCCGCCAAGGTCATAATCGGGAAAATCTGCGGCGATGACTGCGGCCGCATCAAAATCTGCGGCGTGGACGACGTAGTAGCCTCCAATCAACTCTTTGACTTCCGAGCCGGCACGATCGGTAACGGTTCGGGATGGGCCGGAGACTTGGCGTACTTTAGTGGAATCAAGGGCATGACCTGTTTCTACCTGTCCGGCCTCCTGCATTTTCTGGTTCCAGGCAAACCATTTGCCCATCCGTTGTTGCATTTCGTCGGGAGACAGGCCAATGGTGGCATAATCAGCTCCAAGGAATACTAGCATAAACTTTTTCATTGTAATCGGTTAGCAAGTCTACAGGATGGTATTTTTTGCCTGCATACTCTAAGTGAAGAATAGTGGTTTTCACTGTCAAGACGGAGCAAGGTTATAGAAAGGGGACAGGCTAGAAGACTATTTTTTCATGGAAGCTGCATCGACACGCGTTATTGATGGACAAGTCTCCTTACTTCAAGGCTAAGCAGCTCAGAAAACCACTGCTGCCCTCCCCTGCTGTTTGGTCCCTCTATTGCACCTGCGGCCGCGCCCTAAAATTATTAAAACAGCCCCATAACCCGGGAATAAATCCTTATTCCCATCATGTCCCAAAGTGTCCCATCGTGGCCACTTGGGGCACAAACCTGATTTAAAAAATAGTCGTTAGGCAGTTGTTCTTATTCCCATTAAAAACTTATTCATTTTCACTACGCAACACCTCATCAACAAATCCATAAGCAAGCGCCTCCTCCGCCCGCATCCAATTGTCCCGATCGGCATCACGCTCGATGTCCGCCACGGAGTTTCCGCTGTGCTTACTCATAATGCTGTACAGGTCCGATTTAAGTTCGCGAATAAGATCAAAAGTAATCTCCATATCGGAAAACTTTCCCTGCATGCCGCCACTTGGCTGGTGGATCATCACCCGGCCATGTGGAAGAATACTGCGCGCCTCCGGCGCGCCAGCACAGAGTAAAACAGCGGCCATGCTTGCGGCCATGCTGGTGCAGGTGGTGATGACCCGGGGGCTGATGTGCTGCATCGTATCGTAGATGCCCAGCCCTGCGGTAACGGACCCTCCGGGGGAATTGATGAAGAGGGTGATGTCCCGCCTGGGGTCTACACTGTTAAGGTAGAGCAGTTGGGCCTGGATGACATTTGCGACATGGTCATTAATGGCTACGCCGAGGTAAATGATCCGGTCCATCATCAAGCGGCTGAAAACGTCGAGCTGGGCTACGTTGAGTTGCCGTTCTTCGATAACGGTGGGGGAAATACTTGCCCGCAAACTTCCAAGCGCAGTGTGCATAGCGGTAGTAGATACGCCGTGGTCAAGCCGGGCATAGCGGAGAAAATCATTCATAAAAGTGGTAGTTAGTTAGGTAATCGCCAACCGACACGGGTCAGCCACACCAAGGGGTAAAAACATGGTTTCTGCCTACCGGAGCGTACCCATCCGGTTACGATATCGAGCGATATCGTTGGCGAAGGTGCTGACAATAAAGCCAGATTTTGGTCCAGGGATTGATCGTTCATAACAGTATTGATGTGTAGATGTGGAGACGTTGGCGTAAGCTCAGGGGGCTACCATCTTCAGCTAACAGGTCTTTTAGTTGCTTGCGCGCACGGCTGATTCGGGTTTTTACTGCCCCGGGGCTAATTTGCTGTAGGGCGGCGATCTCTTGAATACTGAAACCGCTTACGGCCTGGAGGAGCAGCGCTTCGCGCTGCGGCCCCGGCAGCTCATCCATGGCCCGGAGGAGAAAGTGTAGATCTAGGGCTGCCTCTGGCCGGGCGGGTAACCGTTCATTGAGGGTACGTTTACGTGCTTCGACGTACCTACGGTGCACTGCCTTAGATCGGAGTCGATTCCGCAGCCGGTTATTGACGATGCCAATCATGTAGGCCAGTAACCTGTCTTTATCCGCTAAGGCGTTCCATTGCTCCAACGTCGAGAGGATGGCGTCCTGGACCATATCCTGAGGATCATCAAGTCCGAGGCACCGGGCATCACAATAGCGGATGAAGCGGTCGTGAATGGGCGTGTACCATTCGAGGAAGGCGTTTTGTTGGGATTGGGTGGGCATACTTGACGGTTTCTGCTTTAAAGTAACGGTAAGAGGGAAAAGGTTACGGGGTGGGGGTGGATTTGGGGCAAAGCACCCAACTTGGAGTCCTGCGGCCGAGCCCTAATAGTGAACAATAAACACAGTATCCTCATTCGTGAGATTTTCTGAAAAGGCCCAGTGATAAGATGTTCCAACATTCCCACCAAATCCATCCCATTCCCTTAAAATCTACAAAACTCCTCCCCTTCCTTTGTCGTGAAAGTTTTTTTTCAATTTTCTTTTTGGTCTGGTTACCTCACCTAAGAAAGGATGCATAGTCCTGATAAATATATCACCCAATGCCAATAGTCCCCTGTAAATCAAACCTCACTATGAACCTTAAATCCATTTTCATTCTCTTGGCCAGCCTTGTCGCCATTGCTTTTACCTCCTGTTTGGTGAAGCTATAAGCCTACTTGATGACCTCCACCAACGAGCTTCTACAACTAATGAATATGCTATCCAGACACCCTTACCTCCTGCTCTGCCTATTCGGACTACCCGCCCTCGGGCAGGGTAAGGCCATAGCCCAGGTTGACAGCCTTTATCTCAGTGTTTTCTCCAGCCTCGTACCGGAAGACATCC
>JBGCFZ010000016.1:0-9333 GCA_045110355.1 Lewinella sp.
ATCCCAAAAGCTACCTCTTTCACCTACAGCCAGACGGCAGCCTGCGGATGATGCCCCTTGAAATAGACCAGGGGCTGCAGAATATTATTGATAGTTGGCGCTCCGCGATCAGCAAAGGAGCTTACCGCCAGAAAAGTCTGCGGGACGATCAGCAGGCCATTGATAACACGTTCACGGTCTGGGGCGGCACCCTGTTGGATCTCCTCTTGCCCGGGCTGCACAATGGTGAACTGGTATTGGGCAACCGCTTGTGCATCATTCCCGACGGATCACTCAACTACCTGCCCTTCGCTGCTTTACCGCTTAAGGGGCAACCAGCGCCGATAGACTATGCCAGGCTCACTTACCTGCAATCAGGTCGTACCCTGCAGTACGCGTATTCCGCCAGCTACCTGCTGGAATTGGAGCGCCGGCCAACACCCGTTTTTACCGAAGACCTGCTGGCCTTTGCCCCCTCCTTCAGCGGGGAGGCCACACCGGGGGAGGTGAGCCTCCTTCGTAGTCAGCGTTCCACCATAGTACTTTCCCTGGAGAATTCGGGTAAACTGCCCGGCTTGCTTCCCCTGAGCCATAATCGTTCGGAGGTAGCAGCCATCGTCAGCCTGGTGCCCGACCACGAGGTATTCTATGATAAAGCCGCAACGCGCGGCGCATTTCTTAGTGCGTTGGGCGACAGCCGAATCCTGCACCTCTCCAGTCACGGTATGGTCGACTCGGTTGATGCCAACCTTAGTTTCGTGGCCTTCTCCCAAGACGGTAACGTACTGGACGAAGACGAACTGTTGTATTTTAATGACCTCTCCACCCTCCCGTTGGACGCGGAATTGGTGGTGCTCTCTGCTTGCGAAACCAGCCTGGGGAAGGTGGTGCCGGGAGAGAGCGTGCTCAGCCTGGGCAACGCCTTTGCCGCAGCCGGAGCCCGGAGTACCCTGACCTCCCTTTGGAAGGTCGATGACGCTGCAACCGAAGACCTGATGATCAGCTTTTACCAGAACCTGGCCGCAGGGAAAACAAGAGCGGAAGCCCTGGCAGATGCGCAGCAACGACAGCGGACCGAAGGCGAATTTGCGCATCCTTATTATTGGTCGGCCATGACGCTGAATGGGGAAGCCGGAGCAATTGAACTCAAAGAAGCCAGCAACTGGCCGATCTGGGTGGGTGGACTCTTGCTGCTGCTTGGTGGAATTTGGGCGGGGTCGCGGGTGCGGGGGAAGGGATAAAGGAGCAGGGGGAGTGGAAAGCCTTGTAATTTTGACTGCTAGCTTGATTTTGATACGCTATGATTCGATTTTGATACAGCCTGCTTAGGCTTAGACCGCAGCTTTGCACTGAACCCATAAAAAAGGTAAAGTGGAACTGTTTATCAACATTATTAAGTCCAACAAACAAGGCGAACAAAGGACTACGCCGATCGAAAAAAAACCTGCTTCGCCTAGTAACTCCATCCCAAAAGAGGCTAAGCAGTCTATAGGGAGGGATACCGTATTATGCCTGGCGGTAGGCTTGCTTTATGGCCTTTCATGGCCTGTCTTTGAAGGAGTCAATCTCTCCTTCCTTGCTTGGTTTTCTTTTGTCCCACTGTTCATTTTCTTGCACCGTAATCAGGATCGTTTCTGGAAGAGCTTAGTAGGTAGCTACTTGGCCATGCTCGTTTTTGGCTTAATGACGGCCGGCTGGCTGTTCAATTTTCCCCAGGCCAAAGGACAAATTGCCGTGGTCGTCTTACTGGAAATTGCTTACTTCACCTTTCCGGTAATCCCCTTCTTCCTCCTGCAGCGCCGATTGGGCTTTGAGCGCGCGCTCTGGCTTTTTCCACTGCTGTGGACCATCTGGGAATGGTTGTACCTCGACCTGGATTTTACCATGGGCACCCATCTCTCCGCCTACTCCCAAAGTGGAAACCTCTGGCTGGTGCAATTCATTGACCTGACCGGCATGTGGGGCATTGCTTGCTGGCTACTCTTCTTCAACGTCTTTCTTTATAAAGCTTACCGGGCGGCGGGCGATCGTTTCCTCACCAAGGCATTTGTACGCAAAGCCTTCTGGCCAACGACCTTACTGCTGGGGCTCCCCTTACTATATGCAGTCTTTGCCTTTAACAAATACGATGAGCCTAAGGGAGAGCAACTCCGCGTAGGTCTGGTACCGACGTACTTCACCGCCGCTTTTTTTCAACAAGTTGGGAATAGTCAGGTAGCAGTAGAACGTAGCCTACACAAGACAGACTCCCTCTTCTTCACCGCTAAGGACCGCGGCGCACAGCCGGTCGACCTCTACGTCTGGCCAGAGACTGGAACGGATTTTCACCTGGAGACCGGCAATGTCGGCGAACTATTTAATGCCGCTACTAAAGACTGGGATGCCGCCCTGCTCACCGGCTGCCGCAGCCGCCCGGCTGCGGATACAACAGACTGGCGGGATTACGTCTCCGGCGTAATGATTTCCCCTCGGTCCAAAGCCCCTGCCTACCATCATAAGACGGTACTTACGCCCGGCCAAGAGATGATTCCTTATCATCGTCAACTGGCCCAATTTTCCGGTTTCCCGATACCGCTCGAACACCCTCGGTATCGGAGACAAGGCATCCTCTCCCAACCGCTCCCGCTAACTACCCGGGATGGCCGCGAATTTCAACTAGGCATATCTCTCTGTTTTGAGCAGTGGTACCCGACACACTGGGCAGCGCTGGCACGCAACGGCGCGGATGCCTACGTCCACATGGCCGGAGAAGGCTGGTACGGCGAAGTAGGGTTTAAGCAATTTATGGTCAACGTCAGCCGGCTGCGCTGTATTGAAAACCGGCGGGCTGCCGCCCGCTGTGCCAACGTCGGTATCTCCGGCTTTATCTCCGCTACGGGGCGGCTGTCCCGCCACAACACGAAGCAAAATCAACCCCAAAATCTCGCTGCTACAGCCGGGCTGACGCCTTTTGCCCGGTGGCCGAATTGGTTTCCGGCAGGCTGTCTGCTGGCCCTGGTCGGCGGCATTGCTTATTCACCCATCATTCGAAAAAGAATCAATCATGACACTTTTTAAAAGCTTACCGCTACTGCTAGCGTTCTTTCTTCTTCCGCTATTCACCTCGGATCTTGCTGCAGGTGTGTTCCTTATACGCGACGTACTCTGGACTCCTTCGGACTCAACGGCAATCGCAAAGTCTCAACAGTTGAAATTATCCAGGACCTACCTTAACGGACGAATGCTATCGGCCAGTTACGAGGGCAGAGAAGCCCTACAAAGAATTCGAAAATCTAGTGGTCGGGAAGGAACGGTATCGGGCAACAAGTCAAATACGTCCGTCACCATCACCTACGATGATTTTGCTAACCACCTAGCTTTGGGGAGAGATCGCCAAGCGCAGGAGCTGACTGCCCCGACCGGTATACCCATGGACGTTGGCGGTGAAGACGTAGAAGGGCTGTTTTGGCAAATGCCTAATCTCCCGTTATTTGGCACGGTCTTATCCGGCACGATCACATCAAGTGACGTAGCCACATCTCCATATCTGGACGATTTTCCCGGTGCTACCCCAACTCATGTCTTTGATGGCGGCGGGCGGTACGACTATTACGAATTGATTGCCGATACGCCAACGGAAACCGGAGCACTGTATTATTACGGGGCTGCGGATGCGGACTATATTCACCTAGGGGATTTTGTTCACGCGCCAATTCCACTGGCACTAGGCCTGGGCGTTTTTGGCGGAGAGTTCGATCCGGTCCCTTGTTCCATACTGGATGAGGGCTGCGAAACGGGCAATCCCGATGAAGCCTTTTATCAAGTGTTTCAGGAATTTGAAGAGGTGGCCTCAGGAACACTCCAAACCTACGATGACGGTAGTACGGAGGCACTAAAGGTGCGAAATACCGTGACGGTGGTTTTTACGGATATCAACGATAACGTAATCGAAGAATCCGTCACTAACAACCTGATCTGGTACAGCAAAGATGGCCACTACCTGATCTGCGAACTGGCTGAAGGAGCGCCCTGGACCAATAATACCTCCTTCGTAAATATCAAGTACCAAAAGCTTTCCGTCGGCGCGCTTCCCGTTGAGTGGCAGGCAGTAACCGCTGAGGTGAAGAAAGACCGGGAGGTAGAGGTCCGTTGGAGCACCGCAACAGAAACAGCCAATGATCACTTCATCGTGGAGCGGAGCACGGACGGAAGTAACTTCTTACGACTTGGTGTAGTACCAGCCGTGGGCAATAGTGCTGGCCCGGAGGAATACCAATTCTCAGATGAGGCCGCTCAGGAAGGCTTCAATTATTACCGAATTAAGCAGGTGGATCTAGATGGAAGCAGTTCCTACTCCTCGGTTGTAAGTGCACTGGTCGCCTTACCTGCTGACGGGGAAGCGCTGACCGTGCTGTATCCCAACCCCGGTCGCAACGAAGTATTCTTCAGCCGCCCGGCCAGCTACGAATTGTTCAACGCCTCCGGCCAGCGGCTGGCCAGTGGTATGGCCGAGGGCAGCCTCGATGTTTCCAATTTCCCGGCCGGGCAGTACCTCGTTCGGCTGGATGGTGGGAAGCTGCACCGGTGGGTGAAGCAGTAGTTAAGAGAGGGACCAAGAAATACTTGCTTGGTATTGACTGCTGTCATTTTTTAATCACTAAATTTTTTTAACGATGAATTCTTTTTCTCGTAGAGCCATAACCTTTTTCGTAATTGGTTGGCTCACTTTCTTTGCCATTCCGGATAAACTTTTAGCTACGGGCTATTCTTGCCTCGTACCTCACTGCCCACAGGGTACCGGCTGGGGCTTTCAGCAGGATACCGACCCACCTGTATCGGTAAGCAGGACTTATGTACGTAATCCAAGAGATGAGTCGTCAGCAGGAGCGATGAGCAGGGGGCTCCCTAAACTCATTCAGCGGAAGGCTAATCCCAGCAATAAATCAGCTGATGCAGTGATTATTACGTACGATGATTTTTTGGCACATATGGCGCCTGGGCTTGAGCGGTTGGTACAAGTAGTTGTGCCCTCTACGACCATACCTATGGATGTTGGCGGCGAAGACCAGGAAAACCTGGTCTGGAATATGCCAGATTTATCACTTTACGGGCCAGTGCTGAATAACACTACTTGGTCAGAAGTGGTGAGTACTACGCCCTATGTCGGAGATTTTCCCGGAGCGGCCATTTCTCACGCTTTCCGAACCGGTACATACTATGAATACTATGAGTTGATTCCTGATTCACCGGAGCAAACAGGAGCAGCCTATTATCATGGTGGTGCGAATGCAGAATTCATCTATCCTGGTGATGTGGTGCACGCCCCGGTTCCCCTTTCTTTAGGGCTTGGCCTCTTTGAATCGGAATTCGATGCGGTTGATTGTGCGCAGTTTGAAGGAGGGTGTGGAACGGGAAATTCGGCCGAAGCATACCTTCAGATGACCCAGGAATTTGAAGAGGTTGCATCGGGAATATTGAATACTTTCGATGGTGAATCGACGGAGGCTATTAAGGTTAGAAATTCAATAATAACGCGCGTTTTTGATGCAGACGATAATCTTTTAGAAGAATCCATTGAAGACTTTATCATTTGGTATAGTGTTGATGGACATTACATCAGAGCTGGCCTGGCGGATGGAGCTCCCTGGGTGGATAATACTAGCTTCGACTATATGGAGTACCGGAAGATTTTTGCCGGGGCACTCCCGGTTGAGTGGCAGTCAGTAACCGCCGAAGTGAAGAAAGACCGGGAGGTTGAAGTCCGTTGGAGCACCGCAACAGAAGCGGCCAATGATCACTTCATCGTGGAGCGGAGCACGGACGGAAGTAACTTCTTACGACTTGGTGTAGTACCAGCCGTGGGCAATAGTGCTGGCCCGGAGGAATACCAATTCTCAGATGAGGCCGCGCAGGAAGGCTTCAATTATTATCGAATTAAGCAGGTGGATCTAGATGAAAGCAGCTCCTACTCCTCGGTTGTAAGCGCACTGGTCGCCTTACCTGCTGACGGGGAAGCGCTGACCGTGCTGTATCCCAACCCCGGTCGCAACGAAGTATTCTTCAGCCGCCCGGCCAGCTACGAATTGTTCAATGCCTCTGGCCAGCGGCTGGCCAGTGGTATGGCCGAGGGCAGCCTCGATGTTTCCAGCTTTCCGGCCGGGCAGTATCTCGTGCGGCTGGATGGTGGGAAGCTGCACCGATGGGTGAAGCAGTAGGTCTTGCTGATTCCAGCGGAACAATTAATTTCGGTTCAGGCCGGTATCGTCTCAGTACGGTGCCGGCCTTTATTCTTTGCTCCTTCAACCTTCCTTTGCACCTGCGCCCTCGCCCAAAAAAACATTTCCGATATTTGAATGAAAAAATAATTTTCTATGCGTTTAGGGTTGAGTGTTCTGCTAGTCCTCTTTTTTAGTCAACTCGTAACGGCAAATAAAGACTTGGCAACCTGTGAGTTGACCGGACCAATAGATTCAATTGTTACCTTCTACGAATTGGCAGCATTCCTTCCAGACAAAGGGGAGCTGTATACCATTGAAGACATACTAGATGGAACCGCACCGGATTTCTCATCTGATGATGCTGTTTTGAAGATGCTCAATGCACCTTTTTACTGGCAAAAGGCCAGCTTCTCCAATGTTACAAATCGGGCGATTACGGGGATTTTAGCCCTTCCGCCAGAGCATGATTTTACCACGATTTATGTAGTGGTCGACGGCCGCCCGATTGCTCAACATTTGGTTGGTTCAAGAGTAAGCTTAAATGAAAAGTATCTTAAGAGTTCCTATAGTCTGGCTCCCTTTAGCCTGGATCCAGGAGTTGTAAAGACGTTTTACTGGCGAACGGATAAATCTAGCTATCTTGAAAAATGGGAGGCTAGAAGAGGCAAGCTTCTTCTGGCACCTAGTGCTAGTTTTGTATCAGATAGATTGAATCTGTTTTTTTGGGATGGCTTTTTCCTTGGCGTATTACTTCTCTTTTCCTTGGTCAGTGCCTTTCTCTTTTCTGTTTTCCGAGAGTGGGCGTTTCTTTACTTTGCGGGTTTAATGTTTTCTTTCGCCTTGTATGTTTTGTCTGGTTCTTTTGCCTTAGGAAGCGTTTTAAACCTTACGCTCAGAGAATCGATTGAGCTGAATTTTCCTTCCATAATGGGGATCATTTTTTTTCTCTCTCTATTTGTTTGTCAGTATTTGAGGTTACGGCAATTTCACCCTCGTCTGGTACCTGTTTATTTACTTACATCCTGTTTTTTAATGCTGTTGCAATTTCGCCCACTTGCTTTTTTTTACATTAGAGCGAGTGTACCCATTGGCAATGTGGCCTTAGCGGGTTGGATATTATTCACCATAATTGTAATAGTACTACGAACAGTGAAAAAAGACAAGGCGGCACGTATCCTATTGCTTTCCATTTTAGCATTGTTTCTTGGAGGAAGTATCTTACTATTTGTTCTGTTTTGGTGGGAGGTGGTAACCAATAATTCGAACCTCGGATTCAAAATAGGCATCATTGCTTTTTCTTCAATACTTTTCTACAGCCTCTTCGATAAGTACAATTTTCTCCGCGCCGAAAAACAACGGATGGAAAAACTGGACGAACTAAAAAGCCGCTTCTTCGCCAACATTTCCCACGAATTTCGGACTCCGCTGACGCTGATGCTGGGGCCAATCCAACAGGTGATGGAAAAGGCAAAAGATCCGGAAGACAAGCTGTTACTGGGCATTGCCCACCGCAACGCCGGTCGCCAGCTTGGCCTCGTTAATCAGCTACTCGACCTGGCCAAGGCAGAAAGTGGAAAGCTTCGCCTCCGGGCAAAAGAGCAGGACTACATCCCCTTGCTAAAAGGCACCGTTTATTCTTTCACTTCCCTGGCGGAGCAACGGGATTTACGGCTGGAAGTCGACTGTCCCGAAGCGCCACTACCGCTCTTCTTCGATCAGGAGAAAATGGAACAGATTATCATCAACCTGGTATCTAATGCCTGCAAATTCACGCCTGATGGCGGACGGGTAAGTGTTGCGCTTAATGCCTTCCCCAAAAAGGTAGAGCTGGTGATATCGGATACGGGCCAGGGGATCAGTCCCGAACGCCTCCCCTTCATCTTCGACCGCTTCTTCCGAGCGGTGAATGAAGCAACGGAAACGACCGAAGGCCACGGCATCGGCCTGGCGCTGGTGAAGGAGTTGGTGGAGCTGCACCACGGTTCTATTTCTCTGGACAGTAAACTGGGCGAAGGAACAACCATCAGCGTAGTCTTCCCCCGGGGCAAGGCACATTTGGAGCCCGAAGACCTGATACTTACCCCGGCTACGGCCGAAAAAACGCGCCAAAAAGTGATCTCAGAAATGGTGCAGGAAGCAGATGCCGTAATCCCGGCTGCTGAACCAACTGTTGCGAAGGACAAGACGCACGTTCTGATCATCGAAGACAATGCCGACGTCCGACTCTTTATTCGTCAACGGCTAGATTCATCTTATCACATCACCGAAGCAGCCGACGGGGAAGCGGGCATCCAGCAGGCATTGGCTGAATTACCAGACTTGATCATCAGCGACGTGATGATGCCAAAAAAAGATGGTTACGAAGTCTGCCAGGCCCTGAAGTCCGATGTCCGAACGTCCCACATCCCAATCATCCTACTTACGGCCAAAGCTGGCCGCGAAGAAAAACTGGAAGGCCTGGAAACGGGAGCGGACGATTACTTGACCAAACCTTTCGATGCTCAAGAACTAGAGCTGCGAGTAGCTAACCTTATCCGCTTGCGAGAGCAACTTCGACAGCGCTTTGCAATCGCCATCTCTATCCGCCCAAGTGAGATCGTAACGAATTCACTGGATCAGACATTTCTGGAAAATGCACTGGCCGTTGTGGAAACCAACATTGGGAACGAAGATTTCAATATTGATGCCTTTGCCGGTGAAGTCGGGATGAGTAGGCCAAACCTCAACCGGAAACTCCGGGCATTAGTCAATCAATCTTCCAACCAATTCATTCAATCTATCCGTTTGCAGCGGGCAGCAGATATGCTTCGCCAGAAAGTAGGCAATGTTGGGGAGATTGCTTTCCAAACCGGCTTTCGAAGCACAGCTTATTTCGTGAAATGCTTTGGCGATCACTATGGCGTAACCCCCGGAAATTTTGTAGATAACCCACCTGAGGCCAGTGAAAACAAGGAGTGATCGGATTTTGATACACGTTGGTTCAATTTTGATACAGCCACAGTAGGGTAGCGGAGCACTTTTGTACCGTCAGGTATTCTGATGCTTTTACCCATACGAATGGTACTTCAAAATCGGCTAGTAATAGGCGGGAAGTACTTTCGCTCTAAAGACATTACACAGTGAAATTTCCCACACCATCTCATTTACTCTTTCTTAT
>JBGCFZ010000017.1:0-20295 GCA_045110355.1 Lewinella sp.
AAAAGACTACGCTCGACGCTACCCCAAAGCGGGCTACGGCGGCACCTTCCGAAAATGGATGCGGGATGAACTGACCGAACCCTACGCCAGCTGGGCCAACGGCTCGGCTATGCGCGTTAGCCCGGTGGGCTGGCTGTTCAATGACCTGGACTCGGTGCTGGCCGAGGCAAAAAAATCTGCTATGCCCACCCACGGTCATCCTGAGGGGGTAAAGGGAGCACAGGCCATCGCCGCCAGCATTTTCCTGGCCAGGCAGGGTGGCGGTAAGGAAGATATTCGTCAGTACGTCTCCGGAACTTTTGGCTATAACCTCCGCCGGACGGTGGAAGACATCCGGCCGGAGTATAAATTTGACGTCAGTTGCGCTGGCTCCGTTCCGGAGGCCATCATTGCCTTTCTTGACGGCAAAGACCTGCTGCACAGCATCCGCCTGGCCGTCTCCCTGGGAGGCGATGCGGATACCCAGGCGGCTATGGCCGCCTCCATTGGGGAGGCCTTTTATGGTCCGATCCCTCCGCCGGTCGAAGAAGTGATGAATGCCTTTTTACCCAATGAGTTTATTGATGTGGTGGGGGCTTTTGAACGGGCGTTGCAGGTGGGGTAGGCGGTGGGGGGGGCTTCTGCATTTATGCTGGGGTGCAAGATTTACTATACTAACTCCTTGTTTCTCCTTTCCTCCCACTACTCCGCGCGAGAACGCAAATCATTCTCACGCGGAGAGGCAGGAGTAGAGGAGTTGCGCGGAGAAAACACGAGGGGAAACAGCGCAATTAACCGAGTAGGACAGCTATCAAAAAGTGCCAACATATTAGCAACAATGGGCAAAAATTCGTATTTTTACTAAAATATTAGTAATAATGAATCCCTACAGTGTCCATAAGCTTCCGCCAGACATCCTACGTGAAACGGCAGCCAAACACCGGGCTTTACGCAAACACCTCGGCTTCTCACAGGTAGAACTAGCAGATCGCGCCGGCGTTTCAGTAGGCAGCCTCCGACGCTTTGAGCAAACGGGAGAAATTTCATTTGCCTCCTTATTGCGACTCTCGCACGTCTTGCACCGACTGGAAGATTTTGAGCAATTGTTTGATTTACCCGACAACTTGGAACGGATTGAGAAATTGTTTGCTAAGACCGTGAAGGAATGATTGACAACCTGATCGTATCACTGGATTTTGGAACGGATAGTAGAGACGTCGGGACCCTGGTTAGGGATGAACGAAGTATCTACTTTCGGTACAACGAAGCTTTCCTTTTGGAAGGGTATTCTGTCTCTCCCTTCAAATTGCCTTTTATCCAAGGTATACAAACACCCGCAGTCCCCTTTTTCGACGGTTTATTCGGCGTATTCTCAGATTCCTTGCCAGATGGTTGGGGGCGATTAGTAATTGATAGGGCAATGAGGTTGACGCTGCGACGATTGCGGCTATTGAGCGGGAAATCAACTAGGGTTCCCAAGCATTTATGCTGGATTGAAATTACTTCAACTCAAAACTCAATGTCTCCGCCAACTGATCCACCAGAGCCCCCGGGCAGCGGTAACGGATTTTGGTGAAGATGTAGCGGTCGCCGGGCTGGCCCTTTTTGATTAATTCGGCGGTGGCTGGCTCCCAATCTCCACCGTTATTACTGATAATTTCTGCCCCCAGACCTGAAGCTACCCGAACGACCTCGTAGCTAATGACATTACATTTCCCGCAAATATCATAACCTTCAAGTAGTGCGTAAAGACCCCGCTGTGCCTTGAAGGCAATAGCTGGAATTCGCCCTACAGTACCTGCGTCCCAATTCCCCACCTTGCTTACTGCGTCGAGTAGCTTAGTATGAAAACTATAACGCTCAATCCGTTCTTCAAGCTGTATCGTAATACTTACAGTCCCTATTTGTTTCGGGTGTACGGCAAACTGGTTCCCACGCTGCTCAATTTTCAAGACGATCGGTGCCGGCTCCTCCTCTTCCCCGTAGGTTAGTAGAACCGCACTTAACTGGTCCAATCGAACAGGACCCAATTGCTGAGCAACCACCCGAAAATGATTCGTCATGCCAACGAAAACACGATCGTTGCGAAAAGAAACCATCGACCGATTAGCCTCTTGAGCCAACACTACTCCAAATGCCACAACAAACATCACTAATGTCAAAAGACCAGTTCTCAAGTTTCGCATAACACCTAAACTTTCTCAAACCCACTCCTTAGTATTTCTTAATACACATTATTCTCGCCAAAACGATTTCCCCCCTAACCCTGTTTCCCAAGTACCACCATGTTAACCAATAACCCCACCACCTTCCTAAAACATTCGCTTTACTGGCTTTTGCCCGTGATCCTACTGACTGTTTTTACCAGCGGCGGCCTACAAGCCAGCACGAGGGAGTTGCCGTTTCAGGTACAGACAGAACAGCGTTTCGACCTTGAACAATCAACAGTCTCCCCTTTCCTGGTTCCCGCTAGTGTTGTGGCAAAACTCGCCGCTGCTCCGAGTTGGTCAGGGCTGATGATACGAAGCCTAATGGCTTCATGTCAAGTCATACCACCAGTAGTTTCGGTACGGGCTGTGGCCAAAAGCTTACGCCGTTTTTACGGAAAAGCAGCGCCGGAGGCGCTGGATACCTGGTCCAGGCTATAGCCCCAGGGCACGCATTATTCTCTTCTGTCGGTCTTATGAGACAGCTCCACTAAGGAGCTGATTCTTTCTTGTGCCCAGGCCTTATCGGCCTTCCTTTCTGGCAGAGAGATTCCTCCGAATACTCCACCTAAGAATTACCATTTTGCGAAAATTCAAGAAATCCCTCCGGATGCTGGGCATAATCTTGCTCATCCTCCTTGCCGGCTTTGGCATCGGCCTAGTGGGCGGCCTCCCCACCCCCAAGCTCAATCGCCGGGAAGACAAGATTGAACTCATCGACGAAAGCGTTGAAGAAGAGGACGACGCCACTTTAGAGCTGAAGTAGTCGCGGCTTTAGCCGCTGGCTGTCAAATTTAAAGTCAGCGGCTAAAGTCGCTACTACCCCACCGAAAGATGCAACACCCTATCTTTAATACTCCCCATCAAAAAAACCATGCCTTACAGTATTAACATCACCGACTTAAGTCCGAAAAGTTGTCAATTACAAATCCTGAAAAACGCCGACCAACTATCGTTTGCCCAAGTAATCAAAGGTTGGCAAGAAGACGCATCGTTCCGGGAATTCTACACAGCTACCCTGCTAAAACACGGCGGTAACGGCAGCTTCTGGGAACATCCCCGGCTCAATAAATCGACAGCTGATCAACCTTACGAATGCGTCATCACCCAAACCGATGCCTTCAGTAAGCGAACCGCCAATTTCGGACCTTTTATCCGGGCAGTGAGCCTAGGCAAAAGAATATCCACCTTCCCTAACCTATCCGGTGAAGCGCTGCTGGTGGTCCCTAATCAATCAGACGAAATCGGTTTCAATGGCAGGGACCTGATCTCCTTTCTCCAAACTGCACCCAACGATTTAGTGCATGACTTATGGAAAATCATCGGCCAAGAAACTGCCGCTGCCATCGAGACCGAGGCACCTTTTCAATACCTCAGCACGCACGGTCTTGGGGTGCTTTGGTTACACGTTCGGCTGGAGCAAAGACCTAAGTATTACCACCATCGGCCGTATCGCATGTAGGCACGACTTATTTGCAACTATTTTTCAGGTTCATCCTGTTCCTCGCCCGAACCAAAGCCCCCTACCATGCGCCAAATAATTTACTACGTAGCTACCTCCATCGACGGCTACATTGCCGGGCGGGGAGAAGACATCAATGATTTTCAGCATACAGGCAACGGGGTTGATCAATACCTCGCAGATCTGAAGAATTACGACACCGTAATCATGGGGCGGAAGACGTATGAATTCGGTTACCAATTCGGCATGAAACCGGGCGACGCCCCTTATCCGCACATGCAACATTACATTTTCTCCGACCAGCTTAAACTAGAGCACGCGGCCGAGCAGGTTAAAGTTTATCCGCGAAACATTGAACTCATCCAGGAACTGAAAAGCACAAAAGGAACAGATACTTACCTACAAAGTGCTTTATCTGGGCGCGGACGCGGGGGCAGCCTAGGCAGGAAAGGAGCAAGGAATAAGGGCGAGCGGGCTGTGTCCCGAGTTGCTTTTGGCACAACGGACTTCCCCCTTAATTAGGTAAGTCTATTTATTACTCGGGGCACAGCCCATTCGCCCTCCAAACCTACTCTGCACCTGCGACCCCGCCCAAAATAAATTTAATCCGACAACCTTCCCAGCAAATGATCCACCAGGCCCGCGCCCAACCGGGCCGTATGTCCGTCAACATCATACGCTGGATTCATTTCCGCCAAATCAACGGAAACTATTTTTCCCGATGCCATCAGGTAGTCCAATATCGCCATTACGAAAGCGGGACTGAACCCCAACGGCGATGGTGCGCTCACCCCGGGGGCATAGGCAGAGGAGAAGCCATCCAAGTCGATGCTTAGGTATACCTGATCGTTGCGGTCCAGGAAACGATCCAGGCTCTGAATGATGGTTGGAAGCTGGTAAGTCCGGCAATGCTGTGCCAGCATATATTCCACGCCATTTTCCTTTGCAATGTCGAACAGTTCTGTGGTATTAGCTTGCTGCTGAATCCCTAGCACGAGGTAATCGACCAAGTCTTCCTTCAAAATTTGGTTAAACGGCGTGCCGGAGTTCGGTAGCTCTGTCACCGGGCGTAAGTCGAAATGTGCGTCGAAGTTGATGATGGCTAGTTTTTGGTCTCCAGCCGCAGCCCTCACCCCACGGAAGTGCCCGTACGCCAGATCATGGCCACCACCGAGTATGATGGGCATTCCGCCAGTTTCTATTATTCCGGCTACCATCAGAGCCAGTTGAGCCTGGGCGGCCTCCATGTCCTCACCAACGCAAACTACGTCGCCGTAATCCGTAATCGTTTTGTCTTTGTGGTGC
Organism: Lewinella sp.; assembly: GCA_045110355.1. Taxonomy (GTDB): domain Bacteria; phylum Bacteroidota; class Bacteroidia; order Chitinophagales; family Saprospiraceae; genus Neolewinella. The sequence continues at coordinate 4,954 of JBGCFZ010000017.1, forward strand.
CAGGCCAGTCGGGCCATACGCTCCCGTAGTACCCGTGGGCCTGCGGCCGCCCCCAGGCGGCCCTGATTACGCCGGACGCCTTCTTCGCAAGCATACCCGACAATACCGATACTTCCGGCGGAGGGGCCATCGTCCCAGTTTTTAAGCAGGACATTTTGATACCAGTACTGTGCCCCCTGCATTGCGGTGGTGCTGCGGCCCTTCCAGTTTTCATGGTTAGGCGCGCGGTAAGCTTCCTTTACATGACCTGCGATCCATTTTTCCATACCTGGTTGGGTTTTAATTGGCCCTGATGATAAAGTATTTCACGGTAGTCGCCGGTGGGGAAAGCGACAACGTCGGCACGCGCGCCAGCCGTCAGCCGTCCCCGATCATTGAGGCCAAGTGCCGCTGCTGCACGGAAGGTAATTCCGGCAAAGACTTCGGTCGCACTCAGCTTCTCAAAGGCACCTAATATCGCCGCTTGGGTCAGTAGGTCCCCCATTGGTGCGGAGCCGGGGTTCCAGTCAGAAGCAATGGCTACTGACGCTCCTCGGTCCAGCAATCGGCGAGCAGGCGTAAACGCACAGCCGAGGCCCAGAGAAGCACCAGGCAACGCCACGGCAATTGTATCGCTGAGGGCCAGTGCCTCAATCTCCGTAGCGCCGGATGCTTCGAGGTGATCGACACTCAAGGCTCCTACGTCAACGGCCAATTGGCTGCCCCCCGTCGTAAATTGATCGCCGTGTACCGTAATTTGAAAACCACGGTTTTTTAATTCATTCAGAAAGGGCCGGCTATTGGGTACGGTGAAGGTGCCTTCTTCTACGAAAATATCGAAGCGGCGGGCCAGCTTCTCTTCCTTTACTACGGGAGCCAGTTCTTTCAGAATGGTCTCCAACCAGGCTTCCTCAGAAGCCATTTCTGACGGAATAACGTGGGCAGCGAGGCAGGTCGCTACGACGTCCGCCGCATGGGCGTCTCCCGTTTGCCGGATGATGCGGAGCATCCGTAGTTCATGTTCCACCGTCAGGCCGTAGCCGCTTTTTACTTCTATGGTCGTCACCCCATTACGGAGGTGGCGGTCAAGCCGTGCTGCCAGGGAAGTGCTGAGTTCAGCGTAGGACGCGGCGCGGGTATGGCGGACGGTCTCTTTGATGCCGCCGCCGGCGGCGGCGATCTCCTGGTAAGACTTGCCACCGTTACGGGCGGCGTAATCGCGTGAACGGCTACCAGCAAAGCACAGGTGCGTGTGGCAGTCAATCAACCCCGGCAGACCAACCGCTGGTTCCGTGATTTCTTCTACGTTCAGGCCCGAACGAACGTAAGCTCCGTACAGTTCGTGAAAACGCCCTACGGCGACCACCTTGCCATCGGCAACGAGAATTCCACCATCGGAGATGATGTCCAGCTGTTCATCTTTAAGTGCTCCCCGAACAGAAAGACGGGCAAGGGGAAGTAATTGGGTAAAGGGGCCGATCAGGGTGGGCATGGAAAAAATTTAGTGGGTAGAATTTAGCGTTAATTATCCGAATCCGAATTAATCAGGCCTTCTAGCAAATTACGATTCCAGCGAATGTACCAAAGAATTTACGGACTGAGAGCTTGTCTAAAACCCTAGTCCCTCCATTACTCCATCATCCACTACTTCCGCCCGCGTCACCGTCAGTCCTGGCGTGCGGGCCATCTCCCGTTCGATGGCGAAGCGGGCTTCGGGGTTTCGTGCCCAGCTGCGCCGGGCAATACCGTTGTTGACGTCGAAGAAGAGCATGTTTCGCAGTTTGCGCTCCGCCTCGGCAGAGCCATCCAGCAGCAGGCCAAAGCCGCCGTTAATGACTTCGCCCCAACCGACGCCACCACCGTTGTGGATGCTGACCCAGCTGGCGCCACGGAAGCTGTCGCCGATGACGTTGTGGATGGCCATATCCGCCGTAAACTGGCTACCATCGTAGATGTTACTGGTTTCTCGGTAAGGAGAGTCGGTACCGGAGACGTCGTGGTGGTCCCGGCCGAGCACCACCGGACCAATTTCCCCGGCAGCGATGGCGCGGTTGAAGGCTTCGGCAATTTTCATCCGTCCTAGCGCATCAGCGTATAAGATGCGGGCCTGTGACCCCACAACCAGGCGGTTGGCCTTGGCGTCCTTAATCCAGGTAATATTGTCTTGCATTTGTTGGGCGATTTCTGGTGGCGCATCGGCCAGAAGTTCTTCGAGAACGCTTTGGGCGATCTGATCGGTGGCGTCCAGGTCTTCCGGTTTGCCGGAGGCGCAAACCCAGCGGAAGGGCCCAAAGCCGAAGTCGAAGCACATCGGGCCAAGAATGTCCTGCACGTAGGAGGGATAACGGAAAGAAGTTCCATCCTCCGCCATTACATCGGCACCGGCGCGGGAACTTTCGAGGAGGAAAGCATTGCCGTAGTCGAAGAAATAAGTGCCGCGTTCAGCGTGGGCATTCACGGCCTTGGCGTGGAGCTGGAGGGATAATTCTACCGCAGTTTTGAAAGTTTCCGGCTCGGCGGCCAGCAACCTGCTTCCTTCCTCGAAGGTCATACCAACGGGGTAATAACCACCCGACCATGGGTTGTGCAGCGACGTCTGATCTGAGCCGAGATGGACAAAAATATCCTCCTGATAAAAGCGGTCCCACACGTCCACAACGTTACCGATGTAAGCAATGGACACTGCTTCTTCTGCTTCCATTGCCTCCCGCGTCCGCGCCACTAAATCCAGCAGGTCGTCCACCAAAACATCTACCCACCCCTGCTCGTAGCGCTTACGTGCCGCCGCCGGATTCACTTCGGCACAGACCGTAATACACCCCGCGATGTTCCCAGCTTTGGGCTGAGCCCCCGACATACCACCCAGGCCCGCCGTGAGAAATATCTTCCCCTTCGGATCGACGCCAATTTTACGAAAAGCGTTCATCACCGTGATCGTTGTACCGTGTACGATTCCCTGCGGACCAATGTACATGTACGAGCCGGCGGTCATCTGTCCGTACTGCGTTACGCCCAGAGCATTACCACGTTCCAGGTCATCCGGGCTACTGTAATTCGGGATCGCCATACCGTTAGTCACCACCACCCGCGGGGCATCAGTTGTAGATGGGAACAGGCCCATAGGATGCCCTGAATACATATGCAACGTCTGCTCCTCGGTCATGGTGGCCAGGTATTTCATCGTAAGGCGATACTGCGCCCAGTTCTGAAATACGGCTCCGTTTCCACCGTAGGTAATTAGCTCGTGCGGGTGCTGGGCGACTGCCGGGTCCAGGTTATTCTGAATCATCAACATGATGGCCGCGGCCGTCTTAGATTTAGCGGGGTAAGCCTTCAGTGGGCGGGCAAACATGTCATAATCGGGTCGATAACGATACATGTAAATTCGTCCATGGTCCTTTAGCTCCTGCAGGAATTCGGGCGCGAGCGCAGGATGCAAGGAAGGGTCAAAATAGCGCAGGGCATTTCTTAGCGCAAGCTTTTTCTCTGCCGGTGACAGAATGTCCCTGCGTCGGGGGGCGTGTGAAACATTCGGGTCCAGGGCTTTTGCGTCTGGTAAACAAGTTGGGATTCCTTCGAGAATGGATTCAATAAAAAGCGTATTCATAGCGATGTTCGTATCTGAGAGTTAAAAAACTAAATGAGTGAACTGGCAAGACCAAAAAACGAAACAATGGGGTGCTCATGGACAAGGAGCTAATTTGCATGTTTAGACTTCAGTACTCGTCAAAAAGCGCATTGTGCGTACTGTTTTCCGAAGGCTGGTGCTTCCTAACGATGTCTAATAATACCCTGTTTTTAATAATTCCTTCCACAAGGAGCAGGTCTTTCCCATAAATGCGGTCTTCCTTAGCTAAAGGGATACTTTGACGAATATGTTCATGCACCGCCTCAAGCGTTGGGCTTGACTTCAGAGGTTTATGAAAGTCAAAGGCCTGTGCAGCGCAGAACAATTCTACGGCCAGGATACGCGTCAGGTTACCACAAACCCGCAGTGCTTTCCTGCCTGAGATAGAACCCATGCTCACGTGGTCTTCCTGTCCTAACGAAGTAGGGATGCTGTCTGCCGAAGCCGGGAAGCAAAGGGTTTTATTTTCACTCACCAGGGCAGCAGCGGTGTATTGCACGATCATCAGGCCGGAATGCAGGCCGGTATCTTTCACTAGTAGCCGGGGGACTGACCCCGGGATACCATGGAGAGAGAAGTAACTACGTCGATCGGAGATACTGCCTACTTCATGCGCTGCCAAGCAGGCATAATCAAGCGGCAGGGCCAAAGGTTGGCCGTGGAAACTCCCCGCGCTGATGATCAGTTCGTCGTTGATGACAACGGGGTTATCGGTAACTGAATTCAACTCCACCTCAACGGTTTCTTTCAGGTGAAGCCAGGAGGCCCTCGAGGCACCGTGTACCTGTGGCGCACAGCGCAGGGAATAAGGATCCTGCACCCGGTCACAGTCGGCGTGCGAGGTGTTGATTTCGGATTCCTTCAGGAAGTGGGCGATCCGGGCGGCGACGTGCACGTTGCCGGGAAACGGTCTTGTGGCGTGCAGCGCCGGATGAAATGGCATGGCCGAGCCCAGCAGGCCTTCGATCATGAGGGCCGCAATTATGTCGGCATGGTCGAGGAGGCTTTTTAATTCATCTACCAACTTAACTGCATGCGCCAGGATGAACTGTGTTCCGTTGATGAGCGCCAGACCAGCTTTGGGGTGGAGGGGGAGTGGTGCCATTCCAAAAGCTTTTAGCAATGGTCCGGTCGGCTGTCGTTTCCCTTTATACACTACTTCCCCTTCGCCGATAAGCGGCAGGAAAAGGTGGGACAGCGGTGCCAGGTCGCCCGAGGCCCCAACGGATCCCTGCTCCGGTACAATCGGAATAATGTCTTGCTTAATGTGCCACAGAATTCGTTCGATCACCTGCGGAGAAATACCAGAAAAGCCCTTCGCCAGTGCATGCACCTTGAGGATCAGCATCAACTTTGCCAGTTCGGTTTCAATCGGTGCGCCCATGCCCACACTGTGGCTGAGCAGAAGGTTGCGTTGTAGTTCTGCCGTTTGGGTACTGTCGATTCGGGTATTGCAGAGCGGACCAAAGCCGGTATTGATGCCATAGGCAGCAGCTTCCCCCGTACTTACCTTCAACACGATGGCGTGGGCAGCAGCTACTTTTTCCCTTACCTCGGGTGAAAAAACAGTTGATAGTTCCCCCCGGGCAATGGCTAGTGCCTTACTTGATGTTAGGTGGTCTTGACCGTATTGGAACATTCGGTTGTTGTTACTAAGGATGAATTCATAAGTGGACCATCTCTAAGATTTAGCGCTTGATTCGCGTTAGTAGTAGAGTAAAACAAAGAACCGGCGGGACTAATTACCAAACAAGACCAATAATCCGTACATTGATAACCATGAGTAATCAATTAGAGTTACGTCACCTCCGGTATTTTCAGGCTGTAGCGGAAGAACTTCATTTCAGCAAAGCGGCGGAACGCCTTTACATTTCACAGCCGGGGCTCAGCCGGCAAATCAAACAAATGGAAGGGGAATTAGGCTATTCGCTCTTTCAACGCAACAATAGAAAGGTCGCTCTGACCCCAGCAGGCAAGTACCTGCACACGGAAGTGAATAAGCTGCTACAGCAGTTGGACGGGGCCTTACACCACGCCCGGTTATTGCACGAAGGCATGGAAGGGAGGTTAAATTTCGGCTACGTCGGTTCTGCCATGCAGAACATCATACCAGAACTACTCGTTCGTTTTCGGGCCAACTACCCCAACATCAGGTACGGATTGGAGGCATTGGACAACCAACAGCAGATTGACCGGTTGATGACGCGGGACCTTGACATTGGCTTCGTTCGTCTGGAGCGCATCCCACCGGAGCTGAACCGTCGGGTGGTTTTTGAGGATACTTTTTCCTTGGTACTACCGCTTGACCATCCACTGTCTGAGGAAAGCTTCACCTCTCTTTCGCAGTTGCAAGGGGAGCCTTTTATCCTCTTCGACCCAGCTTACAGCCTTCCGTATTATGAGAAGGTAATGGAGTTGTTCGACGACGCGGGCTTCTCCCCTAAGGTGACTCACCGGACAGTCCACGCAACGACGATCTACCGGTTGGCTGAGAACGGCTTTGGCCTTTCCATCGTTCCCACCTCTTTACAAATGGGCTACCAGCTGGGCGTCAAGTTTATTGAATTGACGAACATTCCGCAACGCACAACGCTATCGGCCGTTTGGCGAGCGGACAATGAAAACCCGGCACTGGAGAATTTTGTCCGGCTGTTTTAACCCACCCGTCTCCTTCAACTAAAAATGCACCTGCGTCCTCGCCCGAAAATTATTATTAGGCGCGAACGCAGGTGCAGGGTCAGGAGAATAAAGGAGCAAGGTGATTAAATCCCCTCCCCTTTCTTCAGCTTTTCAATCATACCAGCAATGGCGTCTTTATTCGGCTGATTCGGAGCATTGGCCAGGGCCTTTTCAGCATGCTTAAGGGCCATTTTAAAATCTCCCGTTGCGGAAAGCGCACGAGCAAGGCCAACGTTGACCGGCCACACATCTCCATGACGTTCCACATTAAGTCTGAATACCTTCAGCGCCTCGTCGTTTTTCCCTGCCGCCAGCATTTGACGGCCAATTTGGTGGACCTGAAAAACACCGGCAGAAGCATGGTTTGCCGCCTTCATCATCGTTTCCATTCCCGCGCTTTCCTTACCCACTTTCATTTGTAAGGAGGCCAGGGTTTGCAAAGTAGTGGCATTTTCCTGTCCAACAAACGAGTTTTGCGCCGTCTGCTCCGCCCAGGTCAGTGCTTCTTCCACGTTGACATCGTTTTGCAAGCAGTATAAGGCTGCATTATTCCGCTCCGTCCAGGAAAAACCAATGCTGTTCTGCATGGCGGAGCGGAGGTAATCAACGTATATTTCCTTGCTATTCGGCAAGTCAAAAGTAATGGGCACACTGAGTTCGTCCCATTTCAGGGCTACCGTACAAGACGCTTCCTGCCGGTCGGTAAAGTCAAAGGTCAGCCACTCAGTATAAGCACAAGCTTCGGGCTTCGTCATTACCCGCAGGGCATCTTCAGATTCGAGGTAGAAGTAGCTGCCCCAGGCACCGCTGTTGTTCGAGAAAATCACCGTCCATTCTCCGGTTTCCTCCGGGATGAGGTGCAGGCCATACTTACCGGCCGGAAGGGCTTTGCCCTGTACGACCATGTCGTGCGAAAGCTCCACCACCGTGTTTTCATTTGCACCGGCTCGCCACGGAGATGGGTTGTCGGCCGTACTGATTCCAAACTGCAGGTTCTGCAGGCCGTAGGGCACCACGCCACCCCATATCTTACCTTTTCTTGACTGCCCACGCGGAGAGGTAACGTCTGGGCTCATGTAGGTGATCGTCACGTAAGCATGTGCTCCGAGGTATTGGGTAACGACAGATTTTTGGTTGCCACCACTAGGAGGCAGTTGCAGCTGTGCGGAGGCCGTAAAGCTCAGGCAGCAGCAGAGAAAAAACAGGAAAATGTGTTTCATATTAGCGAATTAAAGGATCAGTAAAGCCCCTAAATTAGGTGTTCCCACACGATGCATTTAGCACGATCGTCTCTTTTGTCCGCCGTTTAGCAAGAGGGCATTGTTGATCGAACCATTTGTGATCTCAGCACCCATTGACGACCTCCTTCCCCGAGCACGATGTTAGTACCAGGCAAAAAGACAGTAGTATGCAAAGGTTAACATACCTCATCAATCATCTTTTTACTTAACTGCTCCTTCCTCCAGGTAAGCCCGTAAATCCTCCACCTGTAGGTCCGACATCCGCTCCTTGGTGTAGTGAGGCATGTATGCCTTTTTACCTGGGATCGGGCTGGTGCCATACCTCGCTACCTGGTAAGTTGAATAGCGGGTATAACGCGGAAAGTGTTTGGTCATGAAATTATAATGGTCAACACCTTCCCCCAACTCAAAGAAGCTGTAGCGGCGCTTTTCGTGGCAGTGCAGGCAGGCCAACTCATACACCACAGCACCGTTGACAGGGTTAGGCGTTTCTGCAACGGGGAACCCTGCTTTTCTATCCTTGGGTGGTAAAACGAAAGACGCTGGGCTGGCGAGCAGGTAATTCGCTTTTAGGTCGGCAATGATTCCGGCACGGCTGGCGTCCTTGTTGGTGATACCACGGTTGATCCGCTCAATGGTTGGTGCCGTCTCCGGCAAATCACTCAGCTTAAGGCCAATCGTGTGTAAGTAGGTCATCACAGATTCCATCTCCACGTCGCTCAACGCTTCGCCCTGAGCGCATTCGGTGGCACACAGTTGGATGGCCCCCCGCAGATCACGACGAGCATATTTTACCAGGTCACCGTATTTTTTTTCATAATCGCCGTTGTAATAGGATTCCCGGTTAACGGCGCCCCACAGGGTCGTACCTGGCAAAAAAGGGAGGTCATTCGCTTCGGCGTAGGCGAGCCGAGCCGTGGGATCCATCTCCGTAAGAACCGGATCTTCGCGAACCACATTGTGGCAACTGGTACACTTGAAGTGTGCCGACTGCTTTCCACCGGTGGCAAGTTCTCCGTTAAGGACTATGCGACGCCCCAAAGCTTCAGAAGCACCATCTACCGGACGAATCATCACGTCGGCCCGGGCCGGGCCGCCAAGCGACCGGATAGCATCATACACCGAAGTATCGGCGTCCACAACGGGTAAAACTTCCGGGCGGCCGGTCAGGGCAAGGACGGAGATCAGAAAAATTGGCAATAGATACTTCATGGACTAAGATTACAAACTCACAGGAATAAACGGATTTGGATTGGCCTTAGTTTTCGGATAACTCTGAGTGCTTCACCGAACCGAAAGTCCACGAGTGTCAGCGAGCATCAAGCAAAGCCTACTCAACACCTACTACTCACTAATACCCAACTTCCGCAGCCGCAGCCCCATCCAGGAACCACCTCAATTTTCCGCTCGTCGGCATGATGTGTGCCACGGGGTATCCCTTAGCGCCATGTTCTTTGTTGATGATTTGGGCAACGCGCTGCGTCTTGCCGTTTCCGGTGATGAGGAAAATAACTTCGTCGGAAGCGTTGAGGACAGGCCCGGTCATGGTTACCCGTTGTTGGCCGCTATCGGGATGAATTGCTACGGCACAGACGCGGGGATCGGTGAGTAATTCGTTCATATTTGATGGAAAGATGGAGGCGGTATGTCCGTCGCCTCCCATGCCGAGCATGTTGAGGTCGAGGATGGGCCATCCTTCGGACGTGGTGGGCATCAATTGGGTCATCAGGTCTCCGTAGGCCACCGCGGCGGCTTCAGGGTCAAGGCTCGTATTAACGGCATGTATCTGGCTGTGTACTACGGGAACGTGGTCAAAAAGCAGGCGTTTCACTTCGCCGTAGTTGCTTTCCGGATCATCGTGTGGCACGCAGCGTTCGTCTCCCCAAAAGAAGTGGATACGTTGCCAATCGACCTTATCCTGATATTCTTCGGCCAATAATTTGAACAGGAGTTTCGGGGTACTGCCACCAGACAGAGCCCAGAAAAAAGGGCCGGTTTTCTTTTCGTTCAGTCTATTAACAAGGTGGTCGGCGAAGGCACGGGCCACGGCTGGGCCATCAACGAAGACATGAAGATCGGGGGTAGTCATGGGTCAGATTTTTGTTCAGCGGCCAAATGGTTCTTGGAAGTGCTTTTTTTGGCGCGGCCGCAGGTGCAAAGAAAGGGGTTTGGAAAGCAATGGAGGAGGAAATCGTTGCGTCTTTCAATAAGGAATATTCTCTTCAGCTACCTTGCGCGTAACAAATTGCACAATTGCTAATCATCCGCCCGGCGGCCCACGCTTCAAAGCCTGCGGCCTTGGCGCGTAGCCGTCCGACGGAATAACGAAGGCTTAACTGACCGGAGGCCGTCGGGTCGCTCGGAACTTCGGCCAAGCCGGAGTGGAGGCGGTCGGACGGCTTGGAGGTCAGTTAGTACAACTTATTATTCACACCACTGTCAGCCAAAAACTTGTCGGACCGCTACAACATCGTATCTTGGAGAAGATAAACCCAACAAACCATGAATACCCCCTATTTACGTACTGGTCTTTTTTTAGCAGCCTTATTCACCGCCATCGCTTTTGCGCTGCAGCCAGGCCCTCGTCGATGTGGCTCGGTTGATCCTTACCCCAAGGCCACTGGAGACCTGCATGTTTACGCCCCTGGCCAAATGTCCAAATACGGGGCCCGCCCCAATATAGAGCTGCCCACCTTCCCCGGCTGTGACGACCCCGACTACGAACAACGCAGCCGTTGTGGCCGGGTTCAACTTGGTCGCTACCTGAACAAGAACTTGAATAAAAGGGTCATTGGTGCCAGAAAAGGCCGGGTCAAGATTGCTTATAGCATCGGGCTTGACGGTAAGCTATTCGAAGCAGAACTGGCCTCCGGTTCAGACCCGGTGCTTGCTGCCGAAACGATGCGCATGATCGGATTGATGCAAGGACAGGACTTGCGTTGGCGACCCGCAAAAATCGATGGACAGCTGCGTAAGATGACTGTCTTACTGCAAGTTTCATATGGCCTGCGTTGTGAAAGTTGCTGGGGACTGGATGAGGAAATGGCGATAACGTGGGTGCCGGAGTTGCAGTAGGTGTTTAAACCCTCCGCTAACTGGTACGTTTCCCATCTTTCATGATTCCCTGTCTGTGCTCCGGACAAGAACCAGTGACTCCACTTATGCTAGCCAAACGCATCATCCCCTGCCTCGACATCAAAGACGGCCGTACCGTTAAAGGCGTCAACTTCGTCAACCTTCGCGATGCGGGGGACCCCGTAGAATTGGGTGCAAAGTATTCCCTTGCCGGTGCCGATGAGTTGGTTTTTCTGGACATAACTGCTACCCACGAACGCCGTAAGACCCTGGCGGACCTGGCGCAGGACATTGCGAGCCACCTCAATATCCCCTTCACGATTGGTGGAGGCATAAAGCATATTGACGACGTCGACGTACTGTTAAATGCCGGGGCAGACAAAGTCAGCATCAACTCGGCGGCCGTTCGCCGCCCGGAGTTAATCGATGAGTTAGCCTACGCCTTTGGCAACCAGTTCGTGGTGGTGGCCATCGACGCGAAGAACGTTGGAGGAGAATGGTTCGTCCACCTTAATGGCGGTCGCATCAAAACCGAGCACAAGCTCTTCGACTGGGCCAAAGAAGCCCAGGAGCGCGGCGCCGGTGAGATCCTGTTTACCAGCATGGACCACGATGGCACTAAGGCCGGGTTTGCCAACGAGGCATTGGCTAAAATGAGCGACTTGCTGAGTATCCCCATCATTGCCAGTGGGGGGGCTGGCAACAAAGAACACTTTGCGGAAGTGTTTACCACGGGCAAAGCTGACGCTGGCCTGGCGGCCAGCATCTTCCATTTTGGAGAGGTCGGGATTAAGGAATTGAAGGATTATTTGGGGGAACGGGGGGTGCCGGTACGACCGGTGTAGGATGATCGTATTGGAAAACAAATACGGGGACCATTTAAACCCATAATCTGCCCTTAAGCTCAGGTAACGAAAACGAGGAAAAACCAAGGCCCAGTTTAAAAACATAAACGACCATAGCATCACGTAACGAAAACGAGGGGCTGAAGCCCCTCGCTAAACCGGTCGACCCTCCGGGTCTGGGGAGACTGGGAACTGGTATTCGGGATTAAAATCCGGGAAGCCATAAGCGACCAACATTTTAGAATATTCTGTTTCGAAGGTCATTCGATCACCTTTAATACCGTGATGACGTTTTTGATTACGGACGTAGGCCAGTAGGCCGTCCAGTTTTCGGTAGTCGACAGAAAAGGAGCCATAACCGTCTTGCCAGCTGAACCACTCGTATGCTGGATTCATCGCTTTGATGGCAATACTCGAAACACTTTTTACGGCCTTCATGATCTCAGCCACAGATTTGGTACGTGGTAGACTATGAACGACATGGACATGGTCAGGCGTACCACCAATCTCCAAAACAGCACAACCGTGGTCCTTAAATAAGCTTGTAATTAGACGGTATACCCTTTTTTCAATATCAACACTAATGTAGGGCATTCGATACTTCGTACTCCAGGTAGTGTGTAAGATGATACGGGCATAGGATTGAGGCATTATTTATTTTTTTGTTTCATATTGCCAAATATAAAACAAAAATACCATTCTGCAAAGACCCGGAGGGTCGCCCGACTTAGCGAGGGGCTTCAGCCCCTCGTATTAGTTCCCCAACACTGCTCCCCCCAAACCAATCATTGCACCTGCGGCCCCGCCCAAAAAACGCTCACAGCACCAATAAAACAAGCCCCCCTAATCCGCCCAAAAGTCCAATCACCAGCATTTTAAAGATCAAGCTCAGCAGCATCATTGCATCCGTAAAATCAGGGCCCTGCCGATGTTCACCCACCGCTTTTACAGCAGCTGAAAAGCGAAAAAGAAAATAAATTATTACTCCCCAAAAGAGGCAGACGCACAAAGAAAAAATGAAGAATCCTGCATCTACATCAAAGAACTGTTTTTTGACCACCCGGAAGCCACTGCTCTGCCCAGAGGATGAGGATATCCTATTTGTAGACCCTTTGAACAACCAGGAGAAAATACCCCCAAAAAGCAACACCAGGCTCAAGCCTGCCGCCAGAATGAAGGAAAGTAACCGGGACCATTTGCCTGCCGCTCCAATGAATTCAAAATATTGTTCACTTAGTGTAACTCCAGCATTAAGATCATTAATAGGATTATCAGCATTTTCCATAAGCATTTAGGTATTTTTGCACCCAATTTATCACTTATGACCGTCTCACCGGACAACCTTGACCAACTAGCCTTCGACAAATCACCTGACGGCCTCCTGCCCGCCATAGTTCAGGATGCCGCTACGCGCGTCGTCCTGATGCAGGGCTACATGAACCGGGAAGCACTGGACAAAACCTTCGAAATGGGTAAAGTCACCTTCTTCAGCCGATCCAAACAACGCCTATGGACTAAGGGGGAAAGCAGCCAAAACTACCTCCACCTGGTCAGTATTTCTGCTGACTGCGACAACGACAGCCTCCTCGTACAAGCCCGGCCCGATGGCCCCACTTGCCATACCGGCACGGATACCTGCTGGAACGAAGCCAACCAGGGAGAATTCCTTGACTACCTGGAGCGTACCATCCAGCATCGGCGAGACAACCCCAGCGAGAAAAGCTATACCAGCCAACTGCTGGCCCGAGGAATTAATAAAGTAGCCCAAAAAGTTGGAGAAGAAGCCGTTGAATTGGTGATTGAAGCCAAGGACGACGACCGGGAGCTTTTCCTCGGCGAAGCTGCTGATTTGATGTACCACTACATTGTATTGCTGGCTGCGAAGGGCTACTCGCTTGAAGATGTGCGGGAGGTGTTGCGTTCACGACATAAATAGAAGCTAGGAGTTAGAAACTAGGGAACTAGAAGCCAGGCACTAGGCTACCCAAGAACGAAGTGAGCACCTCCTTGCGGCAGCACTAGTCCCTAGCTCTTAGTTTCTAACTCCTAGACCGCAACCTTCCAAGGTAGTCGAAGCGTTAACTCTAAGTAATAAAAATTCCCCCACCATGACGCTAGAAGAGCGCATTATCGCCGACATGAAAACGGCCATGAAAGCAAAAGACAAAGTAAGCCTGCGCGGCATCCGCGCCGTCAAGAGTGCCATCATGTTACAAAAGACCGATGGTACCGGCAAGACCCTGGATGAAGCTGGCGAAATCAGCCTGCTCCAGAAGCTGGTCAAAAGCCGGCAAGACAGTCTTGACATCTACACCAAGCAAAACCGCGAAGACCTTGCCGTTACCGAACGGGAGGAAATCGAGGTCATCAGCAAGTACCTCCCCGAACAATTGTCGGAAGAAGAACTCGCAGCTATGGTTGATGGCATCATCGCCAAAACCGGTGCCAGCTCCATGAAAGACATGGGCCGGGTAATGGGTATGGCCAATAAGGAAGCTGCTGGCCGCGCCGATGGCAAAACCATTTCTGCTATGGTGAAGGCCAAGCTTGGGTAGTTCTTTGGTCCGTTGGAGCTTGCGCATTTTGCGAGATTTTCCATCGACCAACTATGACAGACCAACTACCATAAAACCTGGAAGCCCGGTTCGCACGTGCGGGTCGGGCTTCCTATTTCCCAACAGGCCAATAGCTCCAGTAGTCCAATAGCACCAACAGACTAATAGCACTAAATGTCCAACTACCTTTCCAATCTTCGGAACCTCTTCCGGGAGAACCCCTACAAATACCTGCTCAGCTTCGCCTGGCGGTATGCCAAAGGCATGCGTGGGAAGTATGTGCTTATTTACCTCATGTTCACCGGCGTGAATATTTTGGTGTCAATCCCTCCCATCATCTATGGTCTGTACATCAATTTCCTGCAAAAAGGGGAAGGTGACCCAATGCAGGGAACGATGATTTATGTGGCCATTTACCTCGCCATTACCCTTGCGTTCTGGAGCCTTCAGTGGCCAGCCCGCCTGATGGAACGGCGGATGGCCTTTGACATAAGCCAGCGGTTATTAATGGAGAGCTACGACAAAATCGTCCACCTGCCGCTGGCCTGGCATCGTGAGCACCACAGTGGAGACACCATCAACCGGGCCCGAAAAGCCTACGAGGCGCTGAAAACGTTCTTCGATTACGGCTTCGCTTATTTCCAGACCATCGCTCGCATCCTGATTGCCATCGGAGCCATCATGTGGTTCTCCCCCTTATTCGGAGCCATTGCCATGGTATTTGGCATCATTATTCTCTTAACGGTGCTGGCCTTCGACGACCCCATCATCAAAGCAAACATGGAAACCAATGACCGGGAGAACGAACTCCAGGCCGGTCTGTCTGACAACCTCAGCAACATCATCACCGTCACCACCTTGCGACTGGGCCGGCGGACGGCGGAGATCATTCGCCGACGGATAGGAAACATTTGGCCGCCATTTCTGCGCAACACCAAGATGAATGAAGCGAAGTGGTTCTCCGTTACGGTGCTGTCGGGCCTGATGTATGCCGTATTGGTCATGGGGTACATCTACATAAATTATATCCCTGGAGAAGTGTTCCTGGTGGGAGGGCTGGTAACACTGATTGGGTACATCACTCAGTTTACGAACATGCTAAGCGGCATGACCATGCAGTACAATCAGATCATCAAATTCCGGTCTGACCTGGCAGCGATTGAGCCCATTTACACCGCTTACGATGAGCATGCGCCTCCTACCGCAACCAGCCCCATTCGCAGAACGTGGGAGAAGCTGCGGGTAGACGGGCTCAACTTCCGCTATGCGGAAGATGGCGCCGGCATCTTCGACGTAAGCCTGCAATTGGACCGGGGCAAACGCATTGCCCTGATTGGCCC
>JBGCFZ010000018.1:0-10771 GCA_045110355.1 Lewinella sp.
GCTTTTGCCGTTTACCTGGAACCATGGCATGCTGACATCTTCGAATTCCTGGAACTGAAGAAGAACCACGGTAAGGAGGAAATGCGCGCCCGCGACCTCTTCTACGCCCTGTGGATGAACGACCTGTTCATGGAGCGCATAAAAGCGGATGCTGATTGGAGCCTCTTCGACCCCAGCGAATCTAAAGGCCTCTTCGACGTGCACTCCGGTGAATTCGAAGCACTCTACCACGAGTACGAAGCTGCCGGAAAGGCGGTGAAAACGGTGAAAGCCCGTGACCTGTGGACGGCCATCCTGGATAGCCAGATTGAAACCGGTACGCCTTACATCCTTTATAAGGACGCGGCCAACAAGAAATCAAACCAGCAGAACCTCGGTACCATCCGTAGCTCTAACCTGTGTACCGAGATCATGGAATACACCAGCCCCGACGAGGTGGCCGTGTGTAACCTGGCCAGCCTGGCGCTGCCCAAGTACGTGAAGGAGGACAAGACCTACGACTTCGACCGCCTGGTGGAAGTTACCCGGGTAGCCACCCGTAACCTTAATAAGGTGATCGACCGGAATTACTACCCGATCGAGGAAGCCCGTACCTCCAACATGCGCCACCGCCCGATCGGCCTTGGTGTACAGGGACTGGCCGACGCTTTCATCATGATGCGGATGCCGTTCGACTCTCCGGAGGCACGGCAAATGAATAAGGACATCTTCGAAGCCATCTACTTTGCGGCTTGTACGGAGTCCATCGAACTGGCTAAAAAAGAAGGCCACTACGAAACTTACCCAGGTAGCCCGGCCAGCAAGGGCGAACTGCAGTTCGATCTTTGGGGCGTGACGCCTAGCGACCGCTGGGACTGGAAAGGCCTGAAAAAAGACCTCGCTAAGCACGGTATGCGCAATAGCCTGTTGGTAGCACCGATGCCGACGGCATCGACCAGCCAGATCCTTGGCAACAACGAATGTTTCGAGGCGTACAGCTCCAACATGTACACCCGTCGTACACTCTCCGGTGAGTTTGTGGTGGTCAATAAGCACCTGCTGCATGACCTGATCGGCCTTGGCTTGTGGGACAACGCGATGCGGAACCGCCTGATGGCCAGCAACGGCTCCATCCAGGCATTTGACGACGTGCCAGAGCACTTACGTGACCTCTACAAAACGGTTTGGGAAATCAGCCAGAAGGTAGTTATTGACATGGCCGCTGATCGTGGTGCATACATCTGCCAGAGCCAGTCGATGAACCTCTTCGTTGAGGACGTCAACCACGGTAAGTTGAGCAGTATGCACTTCTACGCGTGGTCTAAGGGCCTCAAAACGGGTATGTACTACCTCCGTACCAAGGCAGCACGTGATGCCATTCAGTTCACCGTTGACAAAACGCTCACCAAGCAGGGCGACGAGGGCAATGGCGAAGTGAAGCAGGGCAAGCGTAATTTGAAGGCGGGGCCGCAGGTGCAAAGTGGTGATGCAAAGGCAAAGGCCGCAGTCGCTGAACCTGCCGTCGCTGTAGCGGTTGCTGAGGTGCCGGAAGTTAAGGCGGAGGCTAAGGCTTCGCCCGCCGCTGGCGGCTTCGAAGAGCTTACTGCTGCCGACGTGGAAAACGTCGGTAAAGCTTGTAGTCTGGATGATCCGGATTGTATTGCTTGTAGTGCGTAGTGATCGCTTAAATCAATTGAAAGGAAAATCCCGGAGCCATTTCATGGTTTCGGGATTTTTTATTTTAGGCGAGAGGGCAGCCAGCTGCAGGGAGGGGGGCAAGCCTGCGGGAGGGGGGCAAGCCTGCGGGAGGGGGCAAGCCTGCGGGAGGGGGCACGCCCCTCCCGTACGGTGCCATCATGATTTATCCTGTAGGGGAGGGGCTTGCCCCCTCCCGCAATGCCCGCAATGCCAGCAATGCCAGCAATGCCGCAATGCCCGCCCGCCGCATCATCCCCCATGAAATTTATCCCGCGCCCAGGTCCGCACATTATTTCGGATGTAATGCCGGATGCGCCGGGCCGCCTCTGGCGTGCGGATGATAATTTCGTAAAAGCTGCGATGCCAGAGTTTGCCGAGGCGTTCGTTGTTGGTTTTGGCGAGTTTTAGGCAGTCGCGGTAGGTCAGGGATTTGTAGGCGCCGATGATATCGGATAGGCTAGGGGGTGTGTGAGGATAGGCAAGCCTAAGGGAGGGGGTAAGTCCCTCCCGTACAGATTTATTGGAATCGGGTTGGCAGGGGAGGGGCTCTCCCCCTCCCGCTAGTTCCCCAGTATCCACCAGATTGGATTTATTATACCCATCATCCCATTCCCCAAGGTAAATAATCCCATGCATATGGTTGGGCATGATCACAAATTCGCCTAGGGTTATATGTGGGTAGGTAGCTGCCAAAGCAAGCCATTGATCGTGTGCAAATTGTCCATTTGGGTTGCGTTGCATCACACCGTTAGCAATATGTCCAAAAATATGTCTGTGCCGATCACAGCATATGGTTACGAAGAAGGCGTTGGGTTTGCTGTAGTCGTAGCCAGAGAGACGTAGTGTTTTCCGGGTTTGCATTATTGATGGAACATGATTGCTTTGCGAAAGTATGATTTTTTTAAATTAAAAAACAAATCGTGTCAATTTTAAAAGAACTTAGTAGGTACTTATACCTGCTTTGCCCCTAGTATTTACCGATTTTACTCCAAGCGCGTTTTATTTTGAACTACGAAGGTTATTCTTAGCCTGAGAATCTATCCCGGGATGCAGGAGCTATTTAGTTGATTTCTCCGGGGTAGATTTTGATGATAAACCTTCACCATCAACTCCTACCCATACAATGTCCTCTTTCCCCACCTACCTCGTTATTCCCATCTTACTGTTGCTGGTTGCTATGGAGCTTTGGCATGAACGAAGCCACGGTAATAAAACGTACACCTTCCGTGGTGCCCTGGCCAATCTAAATGCCGGGATGGTGGAGTACGCCGTGGGCGTGGGGACCCACGTACTCGTCGTCATCGCCTACGTGCTGCAATACGAGCACATCAGCCTCATAGCCTGGCCGAGTACGGTTCCCGGCATCTTAGTCGCCTTTATGTTGTACGAGTTCTGTTATTACTGGAAACACCGCCTGGGGCATGAGGTCAACTTTATGTGGGCCGGGCACATTGTACATCATCAGAGTGAGGAGATGAACTTCACCACCGGAGCTCGCTTAAGTTCCAGCTCACCGTTGTACGACGTGGTATTCTATATCCCGATGGCACTGATTGGTATCACGCCAGCGGTCTACGTTGGTTGTAAGGCAGTGTCTTTGGGCTGGCAGTTTTTTCTTCATACCGAGCACATTCGGAAGTTACCGACCTGGGCGGAGTTCATACTCAATACGCCTTCCCATCATCGGGTACACCACAGCTGTAGGGAAGAACACCTGGATAAGAATTATGGATCGCTGATCATTCTGTGGGACCGACTTTTCGGAACCTTTGCCGATGAGTCTCTCCAACCCGTATACGGAACGACAGAGGAATCGGCCAGTCTTAATCCAATCACCGCGAACGTCGTTTATTACGGCAACCTGGTAAGCTGGGTGCGCCGCAGCCGCACCTGGTCAGACGCCAGCCGGGTCCTCTTTGGTCGTCCGGACGATTTGCCTGGATATTTGCCAAAGGCAAGTGGTGGCCGTCCCCAGCGTACACAAGGTCCCCAAGCGGATTTACGGTGGTACGCTCTGGCCCAATTCGTTGGAGCCATAGCTGTAGTTTTTGGGCTCCTGAAATTTGGTGATGAGCTACCGATACCCGTGCTCATTATTGGAGTAGGGTGGGTGTTGTGGACAGCTTCGCAGGTTGGCAACATTTTGGAACGAAATATTGAAACCATCCTCTTGTCGGAAGTGGCTCGCCATCTGGCCACTCTGCTAATTCTGCTCCAGTTTTACTTCTGGCAGATCCTGCCGGCCGGCTTTCTGCTGCTGGCCGCTGCATTATACGCTATATCCGGAGCAGTGTTACTCTGGAGTTATTTTTACAGTATGCGATTGATGGTATGATTTGGAGCGTAGCGTCCCGTATCATCTAATCACAAAAAGTCAGAGTAGCTATTTTATCGTCTGCCACGGCCCGAGCCAAATATACCTAAGCCGGAGTGGTTTAGCTTCGCTGCTCCTTCGGGGTGGGACAATTAGCGCGCAGCTAGTGTGGTTTCTGATGAGGCAAAAAACGTAGGAGAAGCCTTAGCTTCGGCGAGGCTTTTTAACGAAATCAGGGGCCGCAATAGCAAGCGATAAAGTCGCAAACCACTTTGACTTAGGTATAAATAATAAGTCGATAGCCATGAAAAGAAGACAGTTCGTCAATACTGCCGGCAAAGCAACATTGTTGCTGCTAGCTCCTTTAAAGCTGATCGGAAGTAGTACAACCTCTGCTAGTAGATCCAATGAATTTGTCTTCATTGAAGCAGAACAATTCGCTGAACATGGCGGCTGGGAATTAGACCAGCAATCGATGGATCATATGGGGTCACCTTATCTATTGGCTCATGGGCTGGGGGTTCCGGTGAAGGACGCCATCACGGAGGTGGAGTTTCCGGGAAAAGGACAATACCGGCTATGGGTACGAACTCGGGATTGGGTCGCACCGTGGAAAGCTCCGGGTGCCCCGGGGAAATTTCAATTATTGATTAACGATAAGCCAGTCAGGGAAACGTTCGGTACAAAAGGAGAGGAATGGCATTGGCACGATGGTGGCATAGTTGATGTATCGAAAAGGACAAAATTAGCCTTGCATGACTTAACTGGCTTTGAAGGACGCTGCGAAGCTATCCTGTTCTGCAAGGACCCGGATTTTGAACCCATAAACGACGTAGCTGCCTTGACGAAGTTTAGGAGAGCCTTATTGGGCCTGCCCGAAAATCCTGTAGATGGTGGCGAATTTGACCTGGTAATTAGCGGCGGAGGGTTTGCCGGTACTTGTGCTGCGCTTTCCGCAGCAAGAAACGGACTGAGGGTCGCGCTCATTCAGGACAGACCCGTGTTGGGAGGAAATGGAAGTTCAGAAGTTCGGGTTTGGCCAGAAGGACATACGCGGCAAGAACCTTACCCCCACGTTGGAGAGATCGTGGATGAAATCTCTCCTGAAGTAATCGATCGTGGTCCATACGGTACCCGCAATGCAAGGCTTGGAAGCTCCTATGATGATCAACGAAAACTAGACGTTGTTAGGAAAGAACCCCGCATCTCGCTATTCCTGGGAGAACGTGTCATTGGCGTAGAAGCAGAGGACAATAAGGTTAAAGCGGTAATCGCCCAACACACAAAAACTTCCGTACAAACGAAACTAAGGGGAAAACTCTTTGCCGACTGCACCGGAGATGCTACCGTTGGCTTCCTTGCAGGAGCAGATTATGAAATTTCTGGTTCCGGCTTCATGGGGTCCTCTAATATGTGGAGCGTTATGGATGCAGGGAATAAGGAAGAAGTACTTAAATGCGAATGTAAAGACAAAGCTGCGCTGACCTTGTCTTGTGAGATCGGCGAAGTAGAACAACCTTTCCCCCGATGCCCCTGGGCCATTGACTTAAGCGATAAGCCTTTTCCGGGCAGAGCCAATTACAAAGGACAGTGGGGCTCCGAAGACCCACTGGGGAATTTAGGCGGGTGGTTCTGGGAAAGCGGTTTTGATAAAAACCCGATCACTGATGTGGAAAGGATTCGTGACTTGAACTTCCGGGCAATGTATGGCGCCTGGGATGCCCTGAAGAATACGGATAAATTGTATCCAAATCATCGTTTGGGCTGGTCGGCGTTCATTTCAGGTAAAAGGGAGTCCAGACGCCTGATGGGAGACGTGAAACTAACGGACAACCATTTCAGGGACATGGTGGATTTCGAGGACGGTGCCTTCCCTTGTTCGTGGGGCATCGATGTGCACAGCCCCCATGAGTCTTTTGATAAGGAATTGAAGGGGGAAGAATTCATCTCTTTTGCCACCACCGGAAAGGGGTACGACTACGAAGGCCCGTACTGGGCGCCCTACCGGGCGCTGTACAGCCGCAACATTACCAACCTATTCATGGCCGGTAGAAACATCAGCGTAAGCAGAGAAGGCTTAGGCCCCGTCAGGGTGATGAAAACCTGTGGAATGATGGGGGAAATTGTGGGTAAAGCTGCGGCTATTTGTGTGCAACAAGGAACTACGCCTAGAGGCGTTTATGCGAATCACCTTAATGAGCTCAAGAAGCTGATGCAGCAGCCCGGTGGGAAGCGTATTTGAGGCTGGGTTGTTGGCTGTTTTATTTCAACGCTCCTAAAACGTTACCTGCCCTGCCGGTGGCGTTCTGTTTTCGCAAAAAAGAACCAAAAATGCCGGACTGTGCCGTTGGCTAATCGAGTAACGAAAAAAGTTGTAATGCCCATCGCGTAGCGATTACCCTTTACGGTTGCCCCGTACAAAGTGCGGGGCAACTTGATGATATTTAGCTCACTGATTGCCGCTGGCAATCAGTACCAGGATAGTAAGGCGATTACCGCGGACGCCGTCCGCGGTAATCGTAAAGTGGAGTCACTACGCGACAAGGTTGTTCCGAAACTTTTGTTACACTGTACTCGTGTTGTGTAACAAAATTTTTACTACCCATCGCGTAGCGATTATCCTTTACGGTTGCCCCGTACAAAGTGCGGGGCAACTTGATAATATTTAGCTCGCTGATTGCCGCTGGCAATCAATACTAGGATAGTAAGGCGATTACCGGGGACGCCGTCCCCCGGTAATCGTAAAGGGCAGCCGCTACGCAACAAGGACATTCCGGAACTAATGACCTGAGAGAAAATCTCCAGTAGATTTAATTTAAGGCCCAACACGTAAACACCGTATAATGAAACATGCTTCAGCTTATATTTTAATATTCCTCCTTTGCTATGGATGCGGAAACAGTTCGACGAAAGAAGCGCCGGTCATGGTAACTACCGATGCCTTTACGCTGCAGTTGGGGAACCCCGCCCTTAAGTCAAAATTTGAGAACGAGAACTGGAGCATATGGGGAGGTTCGTTGGTGAAGGGAGAAGATGAACTGTACCATATGTATTACTCCCGGTGGAAAAAAGAACTGGGTTGGGCTTGGGTAACGGACTCGGAAATTGCCCACGCCGTAGCGGATAGTCCGTTTGGTCCGTTTGTGTTTAAAGACGTGGCGTTGGCCGCGAGGGGGGAGGAGTATTGGGACGGATTGTGTACGCACAACCCAACGGTGCATCAGTTCGGCGGGAAATACTATTTATACTATATGGGGAATACGGGAGATGGTAAGGTGCCTTCTGCTCCGGGAGAACAAGTGTTAAATCCTGTCCATCGGAACAACCAGCGCATTGGGGTAGCCGTGGCGGATAGCCCGGATGGGCCGTGGGAGCGGTTTGATGTGCCGCTGATTGATGTCGGCCCGGACGAAAATGACCTGGATGCCCTGATGGTCAGTAATCCCTCCATTACCCAACGGCCCGAAGGCGGCTACCTCATGGTGTACAAAGCGGTTGGCAAGCAACGGCCAGGTGTTTGGGGCGGGCCGGTGGTGCACTGTGTGGCTACGTCGGATAAGCCCACCGGACCCTTTACGAAACACGACCAACCTGTTTTTCAGGCAAAAGGCCACGACTTTCCTGCGGAAGATCCCTTTATCTGGTTTCAGGAGGGGAAATACCGCGCCATTGTTAAAGACATGCACGGCGCCTTTACGGACGTCGGCCGGGCCCTGGTCTTATTCGAATCAAACGATGGCTTCGATTGGACCTTGTCGGATAACCCGCTGGTCTCCACCCTGGACATCAATTGGGCCAATGGCGATAAACAAACGGTCAGCCACCTGGAACGTCCGCAGTTGTACCTGGAAAATGGCCAGCCGGTTGCGTTGCTTTGTGCTTCGGACGTGATTGACGGAGAGAACGTTATTCATTCCTTTAACGTACAGCTTCCGATTTTGGAGTAGGGCATCGGTTTTAAGCTGAGTGGTCGACTTAGCTTCGCGGCTTCCTTCGGAGGTGGGCGCGGCCGCAGGTGCTGTGGGAAGGATGTAGGAGCAGGGGAGGGGGAGGGCTAACGTATACCCTCCAAGTCGCCTCTCCCTCGGTCCCTCTCCCCCGGAGAGGGATGACCCTTCGCTAATGATTTTAGCAAGAATTATTGTTTTCCAACCTACTGATAATGAATGTTGGATCAGTTTTTGGGAGTATGCGTTAGCCCTGAGGGCCCCTCTTCCTGTGGCTTCCGTATCCTGCGGTAGGGCAGATTGAACGGGGTGTGGCAAGCGCTTTATCCCGTTGTCATAGCCGTTCGTAAACGTATATAAACGCAAGTATGCGTTTAATAAACGGCTAAATCCATGCCAGTACCGGTGTTTTGCAGCAAAACACTGCTATGGAAAAATTATTGATCGGAAAGGAATGGGATCAGGGCTATGCTTTTTATGCCTTCAAGCCGAAGGGCTACATCGACAACTTCTTTGAACGCACGGCTGGCATGGTTGGCATCGGCTTTGATAAGCGCCGGGGGAAGTGGACGGCCCCCGCAGGGCCTGAGAGCATCAACTTCCTCAAGCACACCTTCGGAGCCGATTGCCTGTACACTGGCAGCAGGCACTGCACCGCACGGAGGAACAGCTGAAGGTGCGGCGGTATAGTTGGCGGACGGTTAAGAGTTATTTGAGCCACTTGCGGTATTTTCTTGCTTTTCATGCTAACCTGACTTTAGACCTGGTAACGAGCGAAGTTATTCGTACTTACATAGTGATGCGAACGGAGAAGGGGAAATATTCAGAAGCTACCCAAAACCAGTTGCTCAACGCGATAAAATTCTGGCTGGAGCAAGTAGAAGGTAGAGAAAAGGCGTTTATCCAACTCAGGCCAAAGGAGCCTAAGAAGCTTCCCGGGGTATTGAGTATGGAAGAAGTAAGCCGACTGTTTCAGGCAACAGAAAACCTGAAACACCGGTGTATTCTTAAGACCATCTACAGTGGTGGGTTGCGGCTCGGAGAACTTTGTAACCTCAGAATTCAGGATATTCATTCGGATCGGAAGCAGATTTTTGTGCACGGTGGGAAAGGTAAAAAAGATCGATATACAACACTTTCAGAAAGTTTATTGACAGAACTTCGGGAGTACTACAAGGAGTATCGGCCGTCTTACTGGCTGTTCGAGGGGCAAAGTGGCGGGCAGTACAGCCGGAGTAGTGTGCAGGCTGTTTTAAGAAAGGCGGTAGATAAGAGCAAAATCAATGCTTATGCTACTGTACATACCCTTCGTCATAGCTACGCTACCCACCTGCTGGAGAGTGGTACTAGTCTGCGTCATATCCAGGCGTTATTAGGGCATGCCAGTAGTAAAACCACCGAAATATATACTCACCTAAGTAATGAGGAACGGCAACGGGTCATCAGTCCGTTGGATCGCTTGAACAATGATAAAGAAAAGTGATTTCTGATGCTGAAATCCAGGTGAACGGGGCCAAGAAAGTTGTGCATACAGTGCCGAATATGGGTTTGTATGCCTAACTTGT
Organism: Lewinella sp.; assembly: GCA_045110355.1. Lineage (GTDB taxonomy): Bacteria > Bacteroidota > Bacteroidia > Chitinophagales > Saprospiraceae > Neolewinella. Next base: position 9,504 of record JBGCFZ010000018.1, read on the forward strand.
GTCGTAAACCTCCCTTCCCCTAGTAGTTGTGTTTTACCCACTAAATATGGGTCTGTATGCACAATTTTTTGGTCCAGATAGTGGCTGTATGTGTAAGGGGTGTGAATACAAGTATGTTAGCAATAATTAAAAACTAAAATTAGCAAAAATGAAAAAATCAATTATTTTACTTATTTCACTGATAATTATCTCTTCTTGTTCAAGTTCTAAAACGATTTCGAAATCTGAAATAACAGACGAATTAGAAACAAGTAGCTTAGAACAATTTTTAACTCAAAATAGTGGATATATAAAAGTTCCTTTAACAAAAATGGCTTCAGGACACTTACATTTAAACGTTTGGGTAAATGGAATTAAAGGAGATTTTATTTTAGATACTGGAGCTGGAGCAACAGTCATTGACCCTAAACGTCAGAAAAAATTCAATATGAAAACTCAAGAATCTGAAAGTTCGGGAGCTGGAGCTGGCGGTCAGACAAGTTTACAACAATCATTAAATAACTCTTTTAAAATTGGAAAATTAGAAATATCGAAATTCTCACTTTATGTTATGAACCTTGACCACGTCAACAATGCATTTACTGCTATGGGACTAAAAGAAATAGATGGTGTGATTGGGGCTGATATATTAACTTCAAATAAAGGAATAATAGATTATGTAAATTTAGCTCTTTATCTTAAAAAATAACTATTGCTAACAATGGTAACCGTTGCACAACACCATAATTATCTAAAAAGTAAACGTATATAACCCGTTCTAAGAGGTCTTTATTTTCTATCCTACATCCTAAAAGTGAATTTTTGAAGGGCATACAACCCCGCTTTGGGGGCCAAAAAGAAGGGTTTTACAAAAACAGTAAACCTGGAGACGCCTACTCCACTTTTTATGTGTTTTTGAGTGAATTTGAGATACTTCTTCAAATTATACGCCATCGCAGATAGATGCATGACCTTATTAGCTTGTTTAATACCTATGGTATTGATCTTCCTAAGTCCCAAAAACTGCGTTAATGTACCAAAGACAGGCTCTACGGTGCTTTGACGCTTGCCCTTCATCACGCTACCTCTCTTAGTTGCAATACGTGCATTATTACGCTCATATTCCTCTCGATAATACGTAACACTAAACTTCTTTTCCTTGGCTGTTTTCCCTAAACAACTACTAGCCAATGGACAATCTCGACAGATCTTACTCGATATTCGATATTCCTTCTTTTTTGTACCTGTACGATAATCGTTAAATACTTTCTTAAATGGTACAATCTCAT
>JBGCFZ010000019.1:0-9284 GCA_045110355.1 Lewinella sp.
GAAGAAGCGTACACTTATAGTAAAGCGGGTGAGGTGGTCCGCTATCCGTCCATCCCACCGGGAGATTACACCTTCGAGTTCGTAGGCGTAGATAAAAACGGACGGAATACCGAGCCCTTCACGCTTCCGGTGAGCATCTCACCACCGTTCTACCAAACTTGGTGGTTCTGGACTTTGTGCGGCACGGCTTTCATTGGGCTGTTTTACACCCTAAACCGCCGCGCCATCCAAAAGGAGACCATCCGCCAGCAAGCCATCCAGAAAGAAGAAGCCCGCAAGGCCGACGAAAAACTGGCTCGTCACCAGGCCGTAGTCAGCGAGCAGCGTCGCATCATGATGGAGCTACATGACGACCTTGGAGGCACCCTCGGCTCCCTGTTTTATACCCTGGATGGCTACCTATTGGACCAGGAAAGCGGCTTCCCCGTAACCCCTGACTTAGAGCTGCTAAAAAACACCAGCAGCGATGCCATGAAACAACTCCGGGAGGTGATGAAAAACAACGTGGCACGCGAGCTGCCCCTACCCATCTTCGTGCGCACGCTGACGGAGCAGGCACGTGCCGTCGCTCAGGCCTCAAAGCTGACCTGGAAACTGGAACGGGACGACGTCTTCCCGGAAATTAAGCTAAGCGGCCGGCAGGTGCACAATGCCCTACTCATTGCGAAAGAAGCCCTGCAAAACATCCGGAAGCACGCTAAGGCAACGTCTTTCGTTCTTAGGGTACAACTGGAAGGAGAAGCATCCGAGACGATGTCTATTCAGCTTACCGATGATGGGGTTGGGATGAAGGAAAATAATGATGACCAACGAACTGACGGCACTGGTAATGGCCTAATCAATATGCGACGCCGGGCCGAAGATCTTGGCGGCATTTTGATTGTTGAACATCCTTCGGAGGGAGGAACAAGCTTGCAACTACGTTTTCCTTTAGAAGAATAACACTATTTTTTAGTCGCTGATTTGTAATGGCTAACAATGAATAAAGATTGAACTAAACACACCTGTTTATGACACGCCTGGTAATTGTTGAAGACGAAGTAAAGATTCGCGAAGAAGTTTGCCGTGCCGTAAACCGGCTGCCGGACTGGGAGGTCGTCGGTGCCCACGGCACCGGTGAATCCGCCATGGACTGTATCGCCGCAGAACGACCGGATATTGTTATCCTCGACATCGGTCTGCCGGGAGTCAGTGGGTTGGATTGCCTCGTCAGGCTCAAATACGAACACCCCGAAGTGGTCTTCGCCATGTTCACGATCTACGATGATGATGATAACCTGTTCCTGGCCCTGAGCCTGGGAGCCAGCGGCTACGTGCTCAAGGACGAAGGGCTGACTGGCGTAATTCGCGCATTGCGCGAACTGAAACAGGACCGTGCTTACATGAGCCCCGCCATCGCTACGAAGGTGGTACGTTCTTTCTGGCGGGAAAACGTTGATCTGGGGCTGTTCAAAGAACTCACTAACCGGCAATTGCAGATTGTCAGGCTGGTGAGCAAAGGCCGGAGCTATAAAGAAATTGCTGAGGAAATAGGGATTTCCGAAGGTGGCGTTCGTCAGCATCTTCACCGGATCTATGGCGTACTGCACATCAATGGCCGTCATAAATTAGCGGCGATGTATCAGGAGTTGATTCGGAAGTTGAAGCCGGCGAAGTAGGCGTGGGTAGGGGGATGTAGCCATAGCTCCCCTCCCTCCCCACGGGGGAGGAGCTTGTTAATACGCTGCGCGTTTTATAGGCTGGAATCTTATCGTTAAGCTATTGTCAGACGGAACTCTTCAGGTCTAAACATAGCCCTCCCACCCCAACATCAACCGCCGGGTAACCACCCCAGGCTTCCCATCTCCGACAGCCACCCCATCCACATAGGTAATCGCCAGCGCGCCCTTCATGGAGCTGCAAATAATCGCTTCATCGGCAGCCTTCAGCTCCGCAACGGAGACGGCCCGTTCTTCGGTGGGGATGCCGAGCTGGCTGGCAAGCTTCAGCAGGTGCAGTCGGGTAATGCCGTGAAGGATGTTTTCTCCGGGAGTGATCAGGATGCCGTCTTTAACGATCATAAAGTTAGAGCGGTCGCTTTCCCGCACGTTTTCGTCTCGGTCAACGTACAGGGCGTAGTCGGCCCCCTTGGCTTTCAGCATGGGCTGGATGCGGATGCCCTCCAGGTAGTCGATGGATTTTACTTCGGGAAACTGCCGCTCGTAGCGGTGTAGTAGAATGTTCATGCCACGCTCGTAGTCTTGGGCGGAGTGGCCCTTGAAGGGGTAGGCCATGCCCACCAGGTTGGGGTTGGTGGGGGTGTAGCCATCCGGCGCGTAGCCGCCGGTGAGCACGAAGCGGATGCCACCGTCACCGCCGCCATTCCGCTTGATCAATTGATGTACGGTTTCCCGGAGGTCTTCCCGGCTGACGGGCATCTCCAAATCCAAGAGTTTAGCACTGCGCAAGAAGCGGTCCAGGTGGTCTTCAATGAAGCGCGGTTTGCCGTTGATGTAGCGGAAGTAGTCAAAAATACCAAAGCCACGGAGGATGGCCAGGTCGGCAACGTTGAGGGAGGCTTCTTCTTTGGGCACAAACCGGCCGTTGAGGTAAACTATGGATAACATGGTGCAGAGGTATTAATGGTGGGGAAAGGTAGCAAATTTACCAATGTGAACCGCTTTTGGGCGGGGCCGCAGGATGCAAGGAAAGGAACGGGGGAGCAAAGGGGAGGTCAACCAGAATACCACCCGTTGGGTTATGTCTGCGGCTTTGGGGAAGAACACTGCCTTTTACCATTCCCTGTACCTGCGGCCCCGCCCAAGAAACGAAATAACGAAAAAGAAAAGCTTATGTCTGACAGTATGAAAATCGCACTGGTTACTGGTGCCAACCGTGGCCTTGGTCAGGAAACAGCCCGCCAGTTAGCAGAGCAAGGCTACCGCGTAATCCTCACCAGCCGCTCGGAAAGCGGGCGGGAAGTAGCTAATGGTTTTCGTGGTCTGGGGCTCGATGTAGTCTACCATCAATTGGACGTGGCAGACGGGCAAAGCATCGCTGAATTAGCTGAATACCTCCGCGAAAACTACAAGCACCTTGATGTGCTGATCAATAATGCCGGTATTCATTACGACACTTTTCAGAACACCCTCAACGCTGACTTCTCCATCGTTGAAGAAGCCATCCGGGTTAATGCCATCGGCCCCTGGCGGGTAAGTAAAGCACTGATGCCGCTGCTGAAAAACAGCAAGTCTAGTTGCATCGTCAATGTCTCTAGTAGCTCCGGTTCTTTTGCCGACTCCTGGCCAGGAACGCCCGCCTATTCCCTATCGAAAACGGCGCTGAATATGCTGACGCTTAAAATGGCCGCCGACTTGGAAGGAACCAGTGTAAAGGTCAATTCCGTTTGCCCGGGCTGGGTCCGAACGGCCATGGGCGGAGCAGAGGCCCCCCGTGACGTGGCGGAAGGTGCCGGCAGTATTCTTTGGGCGGCGCTCTTGCCGGAGGAAGGGCCTAGTGGCGGCTTTTTCCGGGATGGAGAAGCCATTTCATGGTAGACGGCCAGAGGCCTTAATAGATTAATAGATATGATAGATTGATAGGCTACGGCATACCTCAACTCACTTCGTTCGTTCAAACTAAAGTCCCGCATTACCAATCACCGCTTCCCGAACGTAGTGAGCTGAGCCATGTGGGAGCACTATCAATCTACCAAGCGCACAGCGCGTATACTGAGGGCGAAGCCCGTTTATTAAGAAAAGCGCGAAGCGCCTTTTCGTCTACACCAGGTCCCACATAGCGGCCAGGTTAAAGTCCCGCAGACGTTCCCCAAACTTCCATTCCGGAGCACCGGGAATGATGGTGGTTTTTGCTTTCAGATCGTCGAGACTTGTACCTTTTTTCTTTTCCTTTTTGACGTACTTTCTGAGGGACTTGAGGTACAACTCAAAGGACTTGATGTCGTTGGCGGTACCGACTACGGGATAACCTTCGGCAGCGTGGCCGAAGATGTACAGGGTGTCTTTATCATAAGACTTCCGAATCTTTTTCATGACCGTCGCCCAATTGACAATGTCGCCTCCAGCTTTAGGATCAATGTAGGGGAAGCGGCGGTTAAACAGCAGATCACCGAGGTGAGCAACGTTGGCATTTTCGAAGTGGACAACTGCATCTCCGCCGGTGTGCGCCTGTCCAAAATGTCGAAGGCTGATGGTCTCCTTGCCGTCGGGAAGGTTGGTTGACCATCCGGATTCAAACACGGTGGAAGGGAGGGGGACAGTACCTGCCTTATCGTTGGCGGCCAGGTTGTCCATCAGGTTCTTTTTGGCCCGGGAGTGGGCTACGTGTGTACTGGCCAGGCTGGCAAAAACACCGTTGCCGCCGGTGTGGTCTCCGTGGTGATGGGTATTGGCGAGTAGGGCCAGTTGGTTGAGTTGCCCTTTGGTTTTAAGGTCGGCCAGCAGTTCACCGGCAGATTCCGGGAATTGGGTGTCAACGATCACGCCTCCTTCGGGCATGCCGTCGGGGAGGTAGACGCCAATGGTGCCGCCGCGGTTGGTGTAGTAGCCTACATTGCCTCGCAGCAGGGTGAATTTGCCATCGGCCGCGGGGCGGTAGCCCCGGGAGAGTAATTGGGCCATCGGGGAAGCCGTCAGAGCGGCTATAGCGGTGGAGGAGAGGAAGTTTCGGCGTTTCATAAGGGAGAGATGATTTGACTACTAAAGAGGTTGGGTAAGATAATGATCTTTATGGGTAAGGTTGACAAAGCACTAGCTTTTCAGGTGTCATTGGGCCAACTCGATTTCAATGACCCGGTCGAGCGGTAATTCATGGAACTTCACACTCAGACCGTCCGCCAGTTTTATGCGAAGGTCAGCATTAAGTGTTTTTGATAGCCCTTTTCGATCAAGGTTGGTGGCGGCAATAGCGAAGTGTTCCGTTAGCCAGGTTTCAAATGGAGCAAGCGGCTGGTCAGTAACAAACTCTGCGTGTTCATACCCTTCGGGGTAGGGGCTACCTGGTTTCGGTGCTGGCAGTTCTAGTAACCATATTTCCCGGTGCTGATAACGGAACGGAACGGCCAGCCGGAAGGTGGCTATTTGCCGACCGTTTATTACGCTTTCTACCAAGAGTTCGTTTTCCTCCTGAAGCAAATTCCTGAGCTGTTCATAGCGAGCAAGGGAAGTCACCCGATAACAGATGTGGTCAAGGTGTAGATGGTCGAGGATTCCCGGAGAAGATTCCAGGGCGGCAAATAACTTTTGGAGGAAAGGCGTGGGGGAGGGAAGTAACATGATGTGTAAGGTACGATGTGGGGTGAAATCGAGGAGACAGGATCCTTATGTACTACAAAGCGCTCTCCAGGTTGGTGCAAGGAGGGTGGTTTAGTAAAAGCAGGGCGATTTTTGAAATCAAATAGTTTATAAGTGTGAAATAAATTCCTTTTTTGGTGTTAAAATGTTGTATTTTTCGTATCTTTACAACAACATCAAACATCCTATTATTATGCCTGAAAGTACTGTAGTTCCTTCTTCTGTTTCCTTGCCAACAACTCGTTTGGGGGCATACCTTGGGTACCAAATAGACCGGCTTGCGGCTTTTGGTCGGCGGTTGGCCTTCTGGGCCGGGCCGGCGGTGGACAGAGGCTATGTTTTTTACATTGATGCCGACGAGGTAGGGTTCCGACTCTACGACCGGTTGTTCCAGGCTTACCTTGATCGGTTCCCGCACCGCTTCGCCGGTGGGCGTATTGAGGAGGTGCCGGAGTTGGTGTTGGCCTTGCGGCATCTACCCCGGACGGAGCTGGAAAACCTGACCTTGTACGTCATCAGCCAACTTAACCGGGAACGGGACCGCTTTGATTTTCAGTTCTACACCATGGTATCTGATCTGCTGCGCCAGTTGTTGGCCTACCGCCCCTGGGCCAACGAGGCCGGTTTGCGCCGGATCGGAGAGGCGCTTTATTTTACTTCGCCCCAGGGCTACGAAGGGGTGGTGTACTGGCCACTGGTGGCCTATTTGCGCGCGGTGCGCGCCTCTTACGGTGGAAGGCCTCCGGAGGGGCAGGTGCGTCAGGTGTTGGAATTGATGGCGGAGGAACTGCGTGGATTCTTCGTGTTTGGCTACAGCCGCGAGGTCGGGGAGTCGCGGGATTTACTTAGTGAACTGTTGGTGGTTAAGTAATCACCAATTCCCCTCACCATTTCCCATCATCCTGCGGAACTTCCAACAGGTTAAACAAGAAACCTTCCCATACCAGTTGTAGGTAAACATCTCCGCCTTCCCGGTCGTAATCGGGTAGGTTGAGGTTATGCTTCCATTCATCAAAGAGGAAGAAAGAGGAGCTGAATTGTTCGCTTAGCGGATGGATCAGATTTTCGCCGAAGCTCTCCCGATTTACGAAAAGTGAAGGTAGGGCCGCACGTTCTTTCGCGTCGGTTTTCATGCGCTGGCGGACGTAATTTTGTTTATAGGGAAATCGGTCGGGAATGGGGATGTCGGTTCGGGTAATGTCCTTCGTGGTCCAATTGTGATGGAGTGTTTGGGCAAAATCCTGATCAGGGTAGTCGGCGCCGATGATTTGGGCCAGGGTCATTCCTTTAGCTGGTTTTACGCTGATGGAATAGGTGGAGGTATCGATTGGTTGCAGCGGGAAACCGTCGGAGATCAAATGATCCGTAATGGTTTTGGCGGCGATTAGCCCGGCCCGTGTTGTCCAGTGATGATCGGTACGAAAGTAGAGGTCGTTATGGGCGGCGTAGTTTTCGGGGCGGGGCCGCAGGTGCTGGGGGAGGTTGTTTTGAGCAAAGTTGCGGAGGGGCCTATGTAGGTCGATGTACGCAAGGTCTGTCTTTTTCAGGGCGGCGTAAAGCTGGCGAACGGCATACTCCTGGTTTAGCGGGCGGACGTGATCGGGCAAAAACTCGGGATAAATGTGGTGTTTCAGCGGGGCGATGGCCAGGTAATATTTTCCTCCTCTTGCCCGGATGCTGTCTTGTCGGGCCAGCAGTTCGTTGACGACCTGCGAGAGTTCTGCGGGGGTGAAGCGGCGTTTGCCACGGTAGATGTCGAGCTGAAGCCCGCCTTTATAGAGCCATTCGTCTTCTCCAATTACGACAAGGTCGGGTAGGGGAGAGCGCCGGTTGGTAAGGGCCTGGAGTTTGGCGTTGAATCGTTGGAAAAAGCCCTTCCACGGGAAGCGGTCGTTGAAGTAGGCCTCCGCATCGCGGGGGTAGGGGTCGAGGAGGTCTAGGCGGAAGACGGGGGGCTCCACTGCTCCTTTGTTTTCAAAACTTTGCACCTGCGTCCCCGCCCCCAAAAAGAGCGCATCGGTCCAACTCAGTACGAGTAGGAGACCGAAGGAAAGTGGGAGGCCGTAGTGGAAGATTTTGGTCATCAGAAGCGGAAGTAGATGAAAGGGTTAAGTGCGTTGTTGACCAGGGCGTTGAGGCAGAGGAGGAATAGAGTTAGTACAGCGGCGATGTGTAACAGGTCAAAAATGGAGCTACTTAGACGGGGTGATTTATCCGTATTTATACGTTTAAAAACGGTTTTGCATATAAGTATGTTTATATGTTTGATCCAAGCCAAGACCCCCTCCCCCCAAGCCCCCAAAACCGCCACCACCCCAACCACCGTCAGCTCCATATTCCAGTAAAAACCCCAGTCAAATCCCACAGTATCCCCATTTAGCCCAAACATCGCCAGGTAATACTCCCCCGCCAGCGCAGCCGATTCCGTCCGGAAAAGCACCCACCCCAGCACCACCACCACAAAAGCATAAGCAACGTTACCGCCTGGCCACCACTTTTGTCTTTCCATTACAATGAACAGCCCGTGCCATAAACCCCAAAGAACAAACGCCCAGGCTGCACCGTGCCAAATGCCGGTAGCCAGAAAAACCAGCAGAAGATTACGCATCGTACGTCCGGCACCATCCCGACTTCCCCCCAAAGGAACATACAGGTAATCCCGGAACCAAGCCCCCAGCGTAATGTGCCACCGCCGCCAAAACTCACGGATGCTTTTGCTGGCGTATGGGTAGTTGAAGTTCTCCGGCAGCCGGAAACCAAAAAGCATCCCCAGGCCAATCGCCATGTCAGAGTACCCGCTAAAGTCGTAGTAGATCTGCCCGGCATATAATAGTGCCCCGGCCCAGGCAGTGAAGGCGTCCATCGTACCGAAGTCAAGGGCAAAAACTTCATCTGCCACCGTCGCCAGCGTATTCGCAATGAGTACTTTCTTGGCCAGCCCGACCAAAAAACGGCGCAGCCCCTCCGCCGTCATTTCCCAACTCCGCTGCCGATTGGCAATCTGCCGATCCATGTCCCGATACCGGACGATCGGTCCGGCAATCAACTGTGGGAAAAACGAGATGTACAGCCCCAAACGAAAGATGTTCCTTTGCGGCGGCGTGGTGCCCCGGTAGGTGTCCACCAGGTAAGACATGGCCTGGAACGTATAAAAACTGATGCCCAGTGGTAGTGCAATCTTCGGCAGCTCAAAAGCCGGGATACTGATCATACGCAGCAGATCGTTGGCTTCGCCAACGGCAAATATCGTGTATTTGAATACCGCAAGCGTAGCAAGGTTGGCAATTATCCCCACCATCAGCCAACTGCGTTTGTGCGCGCCCGTCAGCTGTAAACCAACTATGTAGTTCATCAGAATACTCCCCAGTAAAACCGCGGTGTAGCTTACCCCTCCCCATGCATAGACGATCAGACTTACCAGTAATAACCAGGCATTTTGCCACCGGTTGGGCAAAGCCAGGCTGCCTCCCCAAATGAGGGGAAGGGCTAAGGTGAGGAAAATGAGCGAGGAGAAGAGCACTTTGGTCTGTTGGTACTATTGGTCTGTTGGGGCAAAGCTAAACTACCGCTGGAGGGCTACCAACTATTATGAGTAGAGCTATTGTTCCATCATCTTAACTTCCTTAATGACCAAGCTGCGAAGCAGCACTTTAATGCCTTAATGGTGGAAATCACTCTTCCCGGGGCAATTTGAACCCCCACAATATCACCATCCCCAAAGCAAAGAACAAAGACAGGGCCAGCAAACTCATCCGCATGCTGCCTGTGATCAGGTCCAGAATGGCAAAAATCGCCGTTCCGCCAACGATGGCGACCTTTTCCAATACGTCGTAGAAGCTGAAGTAGGAAGTAACGTCTTCACGCGTAGGAATCAATTTGGCATACGTCGACCGACTCATACTCTGGATGCCGCCCATGACCAGGCCGACCGCAGCAGCCACAGCATAGAACGTACTCTTACCCTGTACAAAATAGCCCGCCAGACAAATACAA
>JBGCFZ010000020.1:0-26014 GCA_045110355.1 Lewinella sp.
CCGTTTAGTCCGCAGGATTTTCGTGCCGTGGCAAGGCGCTGAAACCGGATTTTAGCCATAGCTAAATGAGGATTTCAGCAACGAAGTCACGGTGCTAAAAACCATCAGCAGCTTGCACTCAATTTCAAACTTTACAGACCACTAGACTACCCACCTGCCCATAATTCCCCCAGCATCCGTCCCAAAGTCCGCCCAGTCTTCGTGCCAGTTCTTTAGGGGAATGGAGGGTAACTGGTAGTTCATTATCGGTAGCTTTCCAAGCTCCGGTCAACTGATCCAAGCAAGTAACCACTAAATGACGAGGTAAGCCAGCGGAATAATGTGCATCGGCCGCAAGTGCATAACGGAGTTGGTCGAGGTCGAGTAAACTACGGCGTTGTTCTCCTTGCCAGGGGTTAAAAACATTAGTTTCGTAGGGTGTTGGGTGTAATTCCGGACCGGGATGATCCGCGTTGGTTAGCGGGCCGTTGCCGTGGCGGGTTTGGTAGGTGCGGGTAACGTAAAAAACATCGGGTTCAGGTAGTGCATATTTCCGGACCAACACCAGGGCGTTGCGGCTACTGACGTGCGCGCGGGTAACGTGGGGGAAGTAGCCAAAATCCTGGTCCAATAACAGGCCCTGGCTCCCTTCAAAGAAGATGGTATCGTAGGATTCTGCAACGGAAGAGAAGAAGGCGCGGCCGCTGGTGCATAGTAAGTTGGACCGGCAATAAGCTACTGCCTCATAAAAGCGGTCCAACTGCGAGGCCAGGACAGCTTCGTCATACGTGACCATTAGCTTTTCCTGATAATAGGAAGCAACCGAAGCCAGTTTTTGCCGCAGTACGAAGTCGTCCAGTAAATCCATCACGTGTAGCTTGTGTGGCCCTTCGTGGCGGGCAACGGTAGCTCCGAAGCCCAGTCCGCAGCTGCCGTGTTTCTGGCTAGCCTCCAGGTGGCGGTTATAAAGCAGATCGTATGGGGTGGTTACTGCGGCAAGCCCGTCCACAAAGAGCGTAGGCGTCACCCCCAGCTCAAGTAAAGCCTCCCGTTCGTTGGCGTACCCAACCGGATGGAAGGTGCAGTACCGACTCCAGAAGGTTGGCGCACCGGCCAAAGTGCCAGCTCCGAAATTGCTGAAGACGTGGCGCTGGCCCTCCGGCGTCACCACCGTATGGCCTGCCTGGTGGCCACCACTGAAACGAACCACCAGCGGGCGTTCCGCCTGCCGGCAAAGGTAATCGGTGGTAACGCCTTTGCCTTCGTCGCCGAAGGCCAGGCCTAGGATGATTTTGGTTTTCATATCAGGTTGCAGGTTGCAGGTTTCAGGATTCAGTTTTCAGGATTCAGTTTTCAGGATTCAGTTTTCAGGATTCAGTTTTCAGGATTCAGTTTTCAGGATTCAGGCTTTAGGGTTAAGTTTTAGGCTTCAGTATTCAACATGCATAGTTATGTTTAGACACTGAGGTCTGCACCCTGAATACTGAGCCCTAAAACCTGAAGCCTGAGTACTGAATCCTAAGTCCTGACTCCTACGCAATCAAAGCATCAGTAACCGCCCGCTGCAACCCGGGCAACTGCCCACGAATCACCTCAGCTGCCGGACTACCAGTTTTGATGGCAACGATCATGGCCACCAGCAGGCCAAGCTGCTTATAGTCAGGTAATGTGATGAAGTTTTTCCCGAGCAGGGGGACCCAGTAGTCGGCAACACGGGCGTTGGCACGCTGTTGTTGGTTTTTCCCAACGTGGATGTGAAAGACGTGGTACCGTTCACTAGCTTCGATCAACAACTGTCGGTCATTGACCGTTTGTGCCTGGTCATATCCAAAAATTTTGCTTTGCAGGTTAGCTTCAAACTGCGCGTGGCTTGCGTCGTCCCCTACCGTAAAGAGAAAACCTTTTTGTTGTCGTTTCTCCCAGCAATCAATGCTGGTATGGCGAGCGGCAGCGTGCCAGGCCATCAAGTAGCTTTCGGGCGCATCGCCTCCCCCACCTTCCAGGAAGAGTCGGCTGAGACCGTCATTAACCAGTTGAGTACTTGATTCAAATTGGCCGACCTGGAGCGGTGCCTTATCGCAGCGGTGATCACCTACTGCGGAGAACATCAACTGCGGACTCTCGACGCCATGGCCGGTCAGCGTATCCATCATCGAACCAAGCTGGTTCGCTACCAGATCATGCGGGATGTGCCCCATCGAACCGGTAACGTCCAGGAACAGACCAATCGCCAAGCTGTTGGGGTGCTCCGGCGAATCCCGACTCTCCCGCATCCCGAGGCGGAATGGGTCCATCTTGGGATCGATGCGGCGGTGCTTGTTGGAAGTAAAGATGTCGTCGCGGCTTTTGCCCGCATAGCTGCGGCGGTAAGCGGCGTAATCGGTGGAAGACCATTTTCCGTAACCCATAGGGAGGTTGTTTTACAGGTGAAAAATAATAGCTTAATTATTAAACTAAGCTAACAACACCTCAAAGATACGATTACTTAGTTTAAAATACAAACTAAGTAGCACTTTTCTTACATCCCTATATCTCAGACAACGATTAGTTCCCTCGAACTTTCTGCTTCGAGCGTTCAGGACAAAATTCGGGAGGACTCCTGCTTTAGTGCTTATAAAGACCTACTTCAACAGCACCTCAATAAGCGCATTGGCGGAGACCAATCCTTTACGGCGCACGAAGTCTCGGTCTGTACCGTCCCCAATTTCATAGGTAATGCCCTCAGCTCCAAACTGCGTCCGAAACCAGCTCATGGTGGTCGGCTTTCCGATCATCTCGGGGTCTTCATTGATCACAAAGTCACCGCCTATTCCGTCTTCAATCCCCTGCAGCCAGGCATCCTTGAAGCCTGGTAGCGCGGTTGGTGGTTGTACTTCGTCCATATGAGTGTAATACACGTCCCGGTAAGTGGAGTGAAAATCCATCCCCAGCACAACCCTGCTTCCACTTTCTTTTGCAAGGGAGACGATAGAATTAGCCACTTCCCGAGCCTCTGGCTGCCGGTATTTGGCCCAATCTCGGTTCCCATCAATCCCTCCGGCACCGTGCCGCCAGTGTCCCATATCCACGCCATCAGGATTGAGCAGCGGGTAAACCAGTAGCTGGTATTTCTCCAAAAATGCTTCCCGCTGCGGATGGTCCAGTATCCCGTCCAGAAATGCTTGCAGGCACAAAAAACCGGTAACTTCCGGAGGGTGCTGCCGACTTAACAGGACGATGGTTGGCCGATCGTCCATTGGCCCGTTTCGGATCGAAAAAGCTGGCAGATCACGCCCCAGTTTACTTTTTCCGGCAACGAAAGGGTGGATTACATCGGCGTGACGAAAGGCCATTCCTTTCTGCCAATCAGCTACATCATCGGAGTTAATGATCTCCTGCCCCGCCAGGAAGAGAGTTGTTCCAGCGACCATTGATAAGCTAATGTCCGCTCCCGTTTTATCCGGATGCACCAAAACTACGCTGCTGTCCAGCGGCATCCATTGTTTTCGATTCTGGCTGATCTTGGGAAAATAACGATGCCGGACGTTTTCGGGATAACGCATCCGCAACACCACCTCCTGCGACCGCTCGGCCCGTATGCGAAAGGCATACCAGGGGCTCGGATTGATCGGTTCGTTCTCCGCCTCAATGTTGATCTCGTAAACGTTTGCCTCCCGTTTTTCCACCCCATTGAGTCGGGCGCCGGCAAAAAGATTGTCAAAAGTCAGGCCAGTCGCTGAGAACACGTAGTTTTTCTTTTCCTGCGTCTTAATCAACTTCGTGCTAGTGTTTACGTCAACGGGGAAGTTATATCGTTTAGCACCGGAGGTGCAGGCAGTTAAAAAAACCAGTAGTAGAAAAGAGAGTTGGTAAAACTTGATCACAGCCACTAAGATGTATTGAGGTAAATGATTTTGTTGCAGTTGGAAGCGTCCTTTTAGGTAAACGCTGAGCCTACCCGGTATCCGTCCGTTATCACCTTGAGTCGGCCTTTTAACAAGCTAACTTCTACCGGAGCCAGGCCTAGCCATTCGCCATCGGCTTCCAGCTCGGCGATTCCCGTAACCGGAGTTACGACGATTTTTTTGGTATGCGTCGTTGTCACTTCGTTAAGCCGTCCGATGCTGCCGGCATAAAACCGCCAGGACTCTTTGATGATTTTCCAGGTTGGCAGCTCACGGGCGAAGGTTAGGGCCAGGGAGTCCCCTTCGGGGTCTGCGTGGGGCACCAGCCGCATCCCGCCGCCGCTGTACCTACCGATACCAAAGTTGATTGTGTGAACGGAGCCGGTAAAGACTTGTCCGTCGTATTCGATCCGAACGGTTGGGGGCGTAAACTTCCTTAGGTAGAGCAAGGTGAGTAATGGATAGATCAATCGATGTTTGTAGGGTGCTTTTTCACTGTAACGAACAACCACTGAATCATACGCCATACCGGCTACATTCAGGAAATAAGCGATCTTATTAAACGGTGTTCCGTCATTACGAGAGGTGTACCGGAGTTGACCTACTGAATGAGAAATAGTGTCTTCATACTTCAAAATAGCCAGCCATTTATCAATATCTCGTGGCACCTGCACGCTACGTACCCAGTCATTTCCCGTTCCTAGTGGCAGAGGGGCGTAAACAACCTTATCCAGGCCATCGGCAGCTACAATACCGTTCAGGATATCGTGGTGGGTCCCGTCTCCGCCAACACCAACCAGCCGGACATGGCCGGAGCGGACGGCCGCTTCAGCCAGGTTTGCCATGCCGAGATCACTGGTGCTTTCCGCTACCGTCATCTTTGGTAAAGCTACGAGTAGTTTAGGCAGAATTTCTCTCCACCGTTCGATTGCTTTTCCGCGCCGTGCAGCGGGGTTTACCAGGAAATGCCAGTTTGTTTTATCCGTAGTCACACGCTAAAGGTCGTGTTTAGCGGGCATTTGGTCGGTAAGGTCAGGTTACGAGTTGCAGGTTGCTGGTTGCTCGTCGTAAGTTGTGCCCGCTAAACGCCATTGGGTTCGTGCAACTTGCAACCTGTCCCACGTGCAACCTGCAACATGAAACCTGCAACTTCCCTGCTTATGTCCGCTCCCATCATCTCTGTAGATAACGTCCGAAAAGCCTACGGTGAAAAAGTAGCCGTTGATAACGTCACTTTTGCCATGCCGCCTGATGCTATTCTAGGTCTCCTTGGCCCAAACGGAGCAGGTAAAACCAGCTTGATCCGGATGATCACCACCATCACGGCTCCCGACAGTGGCCAGATCAACTTCAACGGAGAACCCCTGAGTGGATACCACCCCACACAGATTGGTTACCTGCCCGAAGAACGGGGGTTGTACAAGAAAATGTACGTTGGCGAGCACCTGCTCTACCTTGCTCGGTTAAAAGGACTGAGCAAAGCCGATGCGACCACCCGCGCCAAAGTTTGGCTCGAAAAATTCGGATTGGAGAACCAGTGGGACAAAAAAGTAGAAGAACTCAGTAAGGGCATGCAGCAGCAAGTCCAGTTCATCGCCACCGTCATCCACGAACCGAAACTGTTGATCCTTGATGAGCCTTTCAGCGGTTTGGATCCGGTAAACGCTACCCGCATGCGGACGGAGATCCTTCGCCTTCATGCTTCCGGTACCGGCATCATCTTCAGTACCCACCGGATGGAGCAGGTGGAGGAACTCTGCGAGTACATCGTGCTGATCAACAACGGAGCTAAGATCCTCGAGGGTAAAGTTGCCGAAATCCGAAGACGTTTTCAGGACGACAAGTACCACCTGGAATTCGAGGGAGACCTCCCCGCCAAGCTCGGAGAACGCTACGAGCTGCTGAACCCAACACCTGCAGGTGTCGACATTCAGTTGAAAGACGGGCAAAAAGCTAATGACCTTCTCCGCTTGCTGCTCGACGAAAACGTCCACATCGTAGGCTTTCAGGAGCTCCTGCCCAGCCTCAACGAAGTGTTCATCAAACAGGTGACCCAACTAGACCCTACGAATACCAATCCCTTTGACGCCAAAGAGTGAGTGACTGAGTTCGTGAGTCACTGAGTTACTGCCGCAAGTACCATTCGCGGCGCTTCGCTTGCTCACCTCGTAAGAACAAGTACAACCTCAAATTCATTGACCCAACAGTAAATCGACATCATGCACCTTCTAACCTTGCTTTTTAACCGCTCTTTGCATCCTGCGTTCGCGCCTCCTATTTATCATTGGCAGTAACCCTGAAACACATCCAACACCTGCCCCATGCGGCAGCAACTCAGTGACTCCCTAACTCAACACCTCACTAATGAATAATCTCTGGCTGGTCATCCAACGCGAATACCTCACCCGCGTGCGTCGTAAATCCTTCATCCTTGCTACACTGCTGATGCCGCTGGGCATGGCCGTTTTCATTGTGGTGGTACAATTCATCTTCACCTACGGGAACGATGAACAACAGCGCATCGCCGTGGTCGACGAAGACGGGATATTCAACAACGTCTTGCCCGACAGTAAGAACATCTACTTCAAATTCCGCCAGGACCCGCTGGAGACGTTGAAAGCCAACATGGCCGAAGACAGTAGTTATAACGCCATTCTCGTAGTCCCTTCCGTTAAGAACCCAAGGGCAAAAGACTTCCGCGTAGAGTATTTCAGCGACGAACCACTGGCGCTGGATACCGAATTAGCCATCAGAAGGCGTGTAGAAAAAGCCATGCGAAAATATAAGACCAGGGCGCTGGAGCTGGACGCCAAAGCCATTGCTGCACTGGAGACCGATGTCAACATCAAGGCCCGAAAGGTTACCGTAGAGGAAGGAGAAGACGACGACACCAGCATGGCAGGCATCATTGGTGCCGGGCTTGGTAGCATCATGGGCTTCATGATGTACCTCTCCATTTTCATCTACGGCATGATGGTGATGCGCTCCGTTATGGAAGAAAAAATGAACCGAATCGTGGAGGTGGTCATCTCCTCCGTTCGGCCCACTACCCTGCTGTTGGGTAAGATCGTAGGAGTTGGTGCTGTTGGCCTCACACAAGTGGTTGCGTGGATGATCCTGATTCCCGGCGTACTCTTCCTCGTTTCCCTTATTTTCGGATTTGACCCCGAAGCGACGCAGCAAATGCAGGCGGGCAGCGCTGCCTCCCAGATCGATCCAGACGAAATGCAAAGTATGGTGGAACGCGCCATTGCCGGGCTCGACGAGATGAACTGGTGGGTCATCATACCCTGTTTTTTGATCTATTTCCTGGCCGGCTACTTCATGTATGCGGCCATGTTTGCCGCCATCGGCTCTGCCATGGGCGATGATATGGGCGAAGGCCAGAGTCTCACCCTGGTGGTTATTCTCCCCGTCATCATTGGCTTCTACATCATGATGGCAGCTTTGCAGGCGCCGAACTCCAGCCTCGCCGTTGGGTCCAGTTTCATGCCGCTGTTCGCCCCTATCGTGATGCCCGCCAGATTGCCGTTTGGGCCACCAGCCTGGCAAATTATTGGCAGCCTGCTCATCACCATCGCCTTTGCCGCCTTCATGGTTTGGCTCGCGGGACGCATCTACCGTGTCGGCATCCTGAGCTATGGTAAGAAGAGCTCGTTGAAGGATATGATGGGATGGGTGTTTTCGAGGTATTAGGAGCTAGGGAGATAGGAACTAGGAACTAGGAACTAGGCTACCGGAATGCTTGGTATTTGCGGTAGCCTAGCTTCTGGTTCTCTAGCTTCTAGCTCCTAAAAAGGGCGCGGCCGCAGGTGAAAGTATGCGTTTAAGGAGCAAAGTATGTCCTGATCAGGCCCGGAGGGCCGCCTCTCGTAGCGAGGGGTGATCGACGATCCGAAGGATCAAGAGAAACCCCTCGTTTTCGTTGCGTTAAACCACGACCACCTCCCCTGGCTCAACCTCCACATTAAGCACCTTGATCACAAACGAACAGGTGGTAACCGCCCCTTCCATGGTCGGCTGCATAGCGACCGTGAGGGCGGCCATCACGTCAGCATAGGCCCCGGTGAGCTGGGTGGAAAGACCATTAGTTGCCACCTTCACGCGTGGTTGCTGCCGCAAAAGTCTGATAAAGTCAATAATTATTGGTTCGTAGTTCGCCGTAAGCGGATACAGCGAGAGTTCAGCAGAGGTCATCATCGGAGCGTTTATTGGTAAATAAGGGTAATTACCCCATCAACTATAGTCATCCAGGCAACAATTTCAGGACAATCCTGCATATGGGTGCCGTTCTGCCAAAGAATTTTTGCTTTCTACTTGATCGGTAGGCCCTCAGGCCTTATTTTACCTGGGCTTACAAGGTGGAGATCAAATCCACTTGCTTCCCAATCTACGTACCTGAATTACATCATTTCCCCATCCGTTGATCGGTTTGGGGGCTAAACCCATTTTTCAATAACACAAACTATGCACAAAAAGCACTACCCCATTTCCCTAAAGGCGCTCTTATTTGCGCTACTCACCCTCTTCTTTTTACCACTCGGCGCTCAGGGCAACCTCTGTTTCCTAACCAATGGGGGGACGTTGGCCACCCCGGACGGATCAACCATCGTTCGGGTCTGTCTTGACGATGGAGACGAAGGACTTACGGAGATTGTCCGGACCGGATTTTCCGGAGGTACGAGTCGTTATTTCATAACTACTCCAGCAGGTTTCATTCTGGAAATTCTGGAAGGCGACCCGCCTTTCGATCTGCGCAACTACCCCGCGGGGCCCATCGCAATAACCAGTGTGGCCTACACTGGCAACCTTTCCAATTTTGTACTTGGTGAAAACATCTGTACCATCACCTCCGACGATTGTATCAGCTTTTCGAATCCGCTGATCATTAACCGACAGGAAGGAGACGGTTGTAACATCTTCTGCTTCGCCGAGGCTGGCGTACTCGAATTAGCTGATGGCGGCGGAACCTCGACCGAACGCTGTATCATCGA
The DNA here is from genome assembly GCA_045110355.1 of Lewinella sp. GTDB lineage: Bacteria > Bacteroidota > Bacteroidia > Chitinophagales > Saprospiraceae > Neolewinella. The sequence goes on from JBGCFZ010000020.1 coordinate 8,858, forward strand.
TGGCGTAGCCGATCCCGTAGCCGTTACCCTAGGCGGCGAACCGGAAGGAGACTCAATGACCTACGTCATCACCAACGACGTAGGCGACATCCTGGCTATTCCGGAAGGAGAGGGCCCGTTTGACCTCAGCGCCGCCGGCGCTGGTACCTGCCTGATCTGGTACCTGACCTACGACGAAAGCCTCGAGGGATTGGCCGTTGGCAACAACGCTGATGATTTCGATGGTTGCTTCAGTCTTTCTAACCCGATCACGGTAGTCCGCAATACAGTTGGCCGGGGAGTACTCGCCCTGGCCGACGGTGGCGGTACGGAAATCACCACTTGTGCCGGAGATGGCGTCTCTGATGCCTTTAATGTTACCCTGACGGATACGGCCGGCACCATCTTCACTTACGTCATCACCGATGACATGGGAACCGTGCTTGCCCTTGCGGACAATCAACCCTTCGACCTCGAAGGAGCCGGAGGTGGCACCTGCAATATTTATGCCCTTACCGCTGCTGAAAATTTCGGCGGAATCGCCGAAGGAGATCTGCTGGAAGACCTAACCGGTTGCTTTGCCTTATCCAACCCCATCACCGTTACCCGAAATACCGGAGACGACTGTGAGGATTTCGCCTTCCAGGCCAATCTCAGTGGCCTCAATGAAGCCCCCTGCCCGGTCACTTCTACTGGTACGGGTATGGTGACCGCCACCTTAACTGGTCGGGTGCTCACCGTTAGCGGTTCTTTTTCGGACCTTACTTCAGATTTCAACTCCAACATCGCCGGTGGCGCCCACATACACCTGGGCATGGCCGGTGCTAACGGCGGCATTGCCTTCTTACTTACCAGTATGCTTGACGAGAATCTTCGGGGAGGAACATTCCCCGCAGAGGATAACCAATTTGAGTTAACCGATGGCCAAATCGATACGCTTCGTCAACGTGGCCTGTACGTAAATATTCATACGGTCGACTTCGGAGGAGGAGAGCTCCGCGGACAGTTGATTCCTTCCGGAGCAGACGCTTATAAAGTGGCCTATCTCCTTGGGGTAAACGAAGTACCGGCAGTCGTTACCCAGGCCGGTGGGGCCGTCATCCTGGAGCGTGAAGGCAACGAGATCACTGTTTCAGGAAGCTTTAGTGGCCTGATGGGCCCCGTGGCAACACAGATAGCGGGTGGTGCTCACCTACATCTTGGTATCGCCGGACGTAACGGTCCGGTAGCTTTCCCCTTGGTGCTTGACCTTAACGACGACATGACCGGTGCTACGCTCAGCGCCGAAGACAATGTATTCACTCTTGATGACGATCAACTTTCAGCGCTGGCCGGCGACATGATTTATGTAAACATTCATTCCTCGGCGGTGATGAGTGGAGAACTTCGCGGCCAACTCACAGATATGAGCATTAGTCAATTCTATTCCAATCCCAGTGGGCATCAGGAACGACCTGTTTCCGTCAACACGCCCGGTAATGGCAGAATGGTATTGAATTTGGCAGGCAATACCCTTACCGTTTCGGGGAGTGTAAATGATTTATTGGCCGATGTTGACACCATGCTTGCCGGAGGCAGCCATATCCACATTGGCCTTCCTGGTTGGGAAGGCAACCTCGTCTTCGCGCTTGACCTGACCCTCGACGACGATGCGCGCGGAGGGATGTGGCTACCTGAAAACAACCAGTTTGAACTCAGTGAAGGTCAGCTCGACATTCTGTATGGCCGTGGTTACTACGTAAATGTTCATTCCCTTGACTTCCCGACCGGGGAAATTCGCGGTCAGGTGATGCACTTGGCGAAAGGATATTTCGGAGCGAACCTTGCCGGCATTAACGCCAATCCCAACGCAGTAAAAACTACCGGCAACGGATTTTTCCTTTTCGATTTGTGTGGTAATCAACTTACCGGTGTAGGGTCCATTGATGACCTGAGTTCTGATTTTGACGCCTCAATAGCTGGCGGCTCCCACGTTCATTTCGGCGACGCGGCAAGTACTGGTGGGATAGCCTTCCCTCTGGCTGGTGCCATTGCCCCTTCTCTACGCAACGGCTTCTTCCAACCTGAACAAAATACCTTTACGGTAGACGACGGTAGCCGGGACGCCCTGTTAAACGGTGGTCTGTACATCAACATTCATACTACGGAAAATCCCAGTGGTGAAATTCGTGGCCAACTGCTGCGGGATGACGATGCCTTCCCAACGTCACCAGCCATCATAACCCCGGCCGACGGCGCTACCGTGCGGGTCTTTGAAGGAGGAAATGACCTGGAAGACGGCATATTCAACGCTTCTTCTGACCCCAACGGCGACCTGCTGGTTTACACCATCGAAATCACGGCACCAGAAGATACTGAATTTGCCGACATCATTGCCTGCAGTAAAGTAGGTACCGATACGCTGTCCAATGCTACTATAGATGCCGTCTACGACACACTTATCGCCAACGGCGGCGTAGTCGGCCTCTCCGTCCCCTTACGGTACCGTGTGGTAGGCTCCGACGGTAGTGTCGCCACTCCTGGCGGCTCCCGAACAATTGTCCTGATGATTACGGATCCACCCTGTACCATTGAAGGAGGTGCTTTGGCGCTTACTGACGGAGGGACAGAACTCACCATCTGCGCCAATGATGGCGTGGCAGATCCTTTCAATGTGGTACTGACCGACACCGTCAGCACGGATTCATTCACCTATCTGGTGGTTAGTGATGCCGGGATTATCCTCGGTGTCCCTGCTGACCAACCCTTCGACTTTGATGGTGCCGGTGGAGGCGCCTGTACGCTCTATGCCGTTAGCCATAATGGTTCCCTGACCGGAGCCACTGCCGGAGCGGCCTTTGCGGATCTGGAGGGTTGTTTTGCCGTTTCCAACCCGATCGTTGTTACCCGTAGTGTAGGCAACGATTGTGAGGGGTGTGACGTCGAAGGCGGCAGCCTTAGCCTAATGGACGGAGGAACCACCTTGAGAATATGTGCCGGGGACGGTACGCCCGATCCATTTGACGTCGTGCTCACCGACACAGTTGGAGCTGAGTTCACCTATGTTGTCGTTTCCGACCAGGGCGTTATCCTTGGTACTCCCGCAGATCAGCCTTTTGACTTCGACGGAGCTGGCGGCGGAGTATGTACGCTATATGCCGTGAGCCATGACGGCACCCTCGGCGGAGCCGTTCAGGACTCCCTCTTTGCTAATTTGACGGGGTGTTTTGACCTCTCCAATCCAGTAGTCGTAACCCGCCTGACTGGCGAAGAATGCGGTGACCTGGCCTGCGGTGTAGACGGCGGCGTCCTGGCCTTAAGCGAAGGCGGTACAACAATGACCATATGCGCCGGTGACAGTATTGGCGATCCTTTCTCCGTCACTCTGATGGATACCGTCGGCGCAGCATTCACCTATGTAGTCGTCAGCGATGCCGGTGTAATCCTCGACACCCCCGCAAATCAGCCATTTGATTTCGACGGTGCCGGTGGTGGCACCTGTACCCTGTATGCCGTAAGCCACGATGGTTCTTTGATGGGCGCTACCCCCGGGATGGCCTTTACGGGATTGAGTGGATGTTTCGATTTGTCTAACCCAATCGTAGTAACCCGCCTAACTGGTGAAGATTGTACTGGCGGCCTGCTCTCCATCAATGAAATTGATCGCCTGGGGATGATCGAGTTGGAAAACATCAGCGAAGTTTCCGTAAACGTGAGTAATCTATTCCTGGCCAGTAATGATGATGTTGTTTTGATTGGCACCCTCAACATTGAATGTGGGTCTTACTTCCTCAAGCCCCACGATATCGTGACGCTTGATGTCTCTGACTACGTTGATTCTCGGGGAGATGAGCTGGCCCTACTCATCAACCAGAATTATTCTTCTGCCAATGGTCTGCTCGCCTACGTTGCCTGGGGAGAAAGCGTACGCATGGGAGAAAGCATGGCCGAAAGCGTGGGTATTTGGACGATGGGTACCAACCCCGGCTACCCGAATAGTGCCGCCTCTCTCCAGCGAATTCCTAACATGGAGGAGCCTACCTATGCCCTTGGCGCTCCAACACCTTGTGCACCAAATCAACTGACCACAAGCACGCCACAACCGGCAGCAGATCAAATGGCTGTATTCCCTAATCCGTTTTCTAGCGGCCTCACGCTTGAGGTAAGCGGTGCGCGCAGTCAGCGCTCAGAAATACAGGTCTTCGATATTCACGGCAGGTTAATCCTTTCCCGACAGTTGGACTTAACGGATGGCCGGACCGACTTATCAATGGATCAATTAACGGCGGGAGCCTACCTACTGCGCCTGACAAATGACGCCGGAGCATCCGTCATCAGGATCATCAAGCGCTAATTACCTATCTTAGCGATCCTGTACTACTTCGGATTTGAATCAAACCTTGCCCTCGTTTCTTCGGAAGCGGGGGCATTTTTAGTGTAACTCACCAACTACCTCCAGTGCCCGTTCCATCTGCTCATCCCGGCCGGCGCGCAGCGCCGGCACCGTAAGGGGGACGATTACATCGGGCGTAACGTTACCCGGTTCAGGGAATTCGGGCATCAGTCCGATGGTATTCACTTTAATTTCAAACTCATCATTCGGCCCAATGTAAGTTTTCTTACTGTCGCTTTTCCCGCCATAGGTAATCCCCGCAGAGGCGCCGGCAGGCATACCCACCAATTTACCTCTCCCGGAGCCCTGTACGTAGCGGGCAAAGATGCCACTTGCTGAGAAGGAGAGTTCATTAATCAGTACCACTACCCTACCGGAGAACTGTGCCCCTTTCTTAATCGGTTTGATCTTTTGGGTCAGCGCTTTTTGAATGCGCCGTTCTTTTTTGGTGACTGCGCCCGTGGCACGAAGGCGAGTGATCTTACCCTTCTCCCCTGGTAGCGCCCGGGCAGGCCCAGTGCTAATAGTTGCACTGGAAAATTGAAATTTCCGATCCGTTAGAAACCGGTATAAATAACTGATCCTGCCACTGGAACCTCCACCATTGTCCCGCAGATCAATGACCAGTTGCTGCGTATTCGAATTTCGTAAGGTATCAAAAACTGTGCGGATAAATTTGTTATAAGTTCCGTTGGTAAACTTGTAACTGCTGAATTTATTAATATCTAAAATACCGGTCTCACCGTCGTCAGAGAACCTAAAACTCAGTGTTTTACCGATGTCCGTTTTGACCTTTTTGGGGTCAACGTAAGGCTTATGCCTAGCTAAAAGCACCTCCTCTGCAATTGTCCCGTCATCTGTTTTCAGGGTGAGGCCGAGTTGTTTTTTGAGGCCGTAATGCCATTGATAATAGGTGGAAGGGAACCGGATGATTTTCATCAACCCTGCATGGTCGTTGCCCTGGTCATTTAGACCACTGAAGTAAGAAAGTGACTTTAGCCGTGGGCCAACCGGTGCTCCTTCAATGGCGACGACTTCAACACCTGGAGGAAAAGTATCTCGCGTAGTTCTCAGCCCGGATTTCAGGATGTACCGGCCATCTTCCAGCAGGGTCATGTACAGTGGTAATGAGTTCTCTCGTATTGCCTGACTCTCCAGCGAATCGAAGTGCGGCTCAAGGATAAGATGACCACAACCGGTTACTTCCTGGAAGGGGGCCATTAGTTTGATGAATTCAGGATAGGAGATACTGTCTTTATCCTCCACGGCTTCCTTTACCTCCCCCTGCACCTGCGTTCGCGCCGCTTCTAATGCCTTGAGCCCTTCCAGGCTGGCCGTAAAAGGGTGACGGTCTTTGATGGCGACAAAAATTTCTTCCGCAGTTGATGCTACGGCATCGGCGGGAAAATTACGCTGTCCCCAAACGGAAACAGGTAAAAGGACCAGGATAAAAAAGAGGTGTTTCATAGTAGACATTTTCGCTGATGATGGAAAAGTAAGGAGAAGAGAGACAACCCAAACATCCTGGTTGGCAGCCTAACTTTAACTTAACAAATCAACGAAGAATTTCACCATTCATTAAGGAGCGCGAATTAAGAACTTGAACTGGTTTAGGGTTTGAAGGTAAACTTGTAGGCCAGGGAAAACACCGGTGCACCAAATATGCTCAACCGGTAAGCAGCAAAGGGGCTTCCGCCGAAAATTCCGAGCGCCGGGGTGTTTGCATCACGTGGCTGGAAGAACACATTGTAGGCATTATCGCGTCCATAAAGGTTGTAGACGGTGAATACCCAATCCCCCGTCCAGGCCCGCTTTTGCTTTCGGAAGTTGTGGATGGTCCAGCTAAAATCAAGGCGGTGGTATACTGGCAAACGGTCATTATTACGCTCCAGAAAGAGCGGCACGTCGGTACCGTTGATTTCTACGAACCCGTTCGGGACGGTGTATGGTCGGTTGGATTGCACGACGAGGTTAAAGCCCAGTTCGTGGGTCTCTCCTTCGTCCAGGGTAAGGTTGGCGGAGAAGGTGTGTGGCTGGTCGAAGTAGCCCGGATACCATTCTCCCCGGTTAATCCGTGTACTAAAATCGTTACCCGCCACCCGGTTTTCGACCCTGGAAAAGGCGTAATTTACCTCCCCGGTGATGCGGCCGGTACGGCGGCTGGCGGTCAGTTCTACGCCATAGGCGCGGCCTTCACCACGCAACAAATCCGTCTCTACCGTAGGGTTCAGAAAGAAATCTGCGCCGGGTTTGTATTCCAGCAAATCGGTCAGTTGCCGGTAGTAAGTTTCGAGGCGAAAGGCGTAGTTACCGGAGGGCGTTACGTGGCTGTATCCAAGAGATACGAGGTCAGCCGTTTGTGGTCCGACGTTAAGGTCCGCCACCTTCCATCGGCTCGTTGGCAAGGGCGTGGTGGCGTTGTAGATGTTCTGCAGGTACTGGCGCGAGCGGGCATAGGAAGCCTTGATGCTGGTGTTCGCCGTCAGCTGATAGCTTAATCCAAGACGTGGTTCCAAACCACCATAAGTAACTGCGGTTTCTCCTTCAGCAACGGAGGATACACTTTCCAGGTTGCGTTCCGTCAATTCCAGTCCAGGGAGGTAATTACGCTGTTCCGTCGGCCCCAATTGTCGGTAAGCCACGTAGCGCAGGCCCGCACCAACGGTTAAACGAGGGCTGACTTTCCACTCGTCCTCCACAAAGGCCACCAGCTCCAGACCGCGCTCCCGTTCCAATAAGGTGGGCTGTACGTTGGTACTTGCACCGGGGTCCAGTGCTCCTGGTTTGAGGGTATACCGATCAGCCGACAAGCCGATGGTCAGCGCATGGGCTTCGGTTTCATTGTTCCCCAGTGCGATCCGTCCCGATTGTTGATCAATGTCGGAGGTAAAAGTGATCAGGCTATTGTCCAGCTGTGGAAACCTTAACTCCGGCGCGAAATGAGCATTGGTCACCCGGGTGGAGAGCGACCAGCGGTCGCTCAATAAACGGACCCATTCCAGCCCGCCGTTCAGGGTCAGGTAGGCATACTGATTGGAGGTAGCGGCAACACCACCGAAGGTGCTCAGCAAGTCCACTTGGTAAAAATCTCCGGAATAGAAGCCTGAGAAGGTAAAGAGGTCTTTCTCTCCCGGCTGGAACCGTAGCTTCACCGTAGCGTCACCGAAGCGGCTTTTTGTGCCCTCCAGGCGTTTTACCAGGTTGAAGGCAAAGTCATTAAAGCCGCCCCGTGCGGCGACCAGCACGTTCCATTTGCCGGACTTCCCCAATGGTGTTTCGATGCTGAGGTTACTGGAAACGAGACCGATGCCTCCTTTAATGATCGGGGAGTCCGCATTTGGCACCTTAGAGCGGACGTCAACTACCGAGGAAACACGCCCACCAAATCGGGCGGGGATATTGCCCCGGTATAAGTCAATCCCTCCCACTGCATCGGGCGTAAAAACGGTAAACAGGCCGAAGAGGTGAGTGGGCGTAAAAACTGGCGCGCCATCGAGCAGGAGCAAGTTCTGATCAATCGTTCCGCCGCGAACTGAAATACCATTACTGGCTTCCCCCGCCGAGGTCACACCGGGAAGTAATTGAAGCGATCGTAACACGTCACGTTCCCCAAGCACACTGGGGATCGATTCCAGTTCTCCTGCGGTCAATCGTTCGACGCCCATCTGCGGGCGAGAAAGGTCAAGGCGGTCGTTCTGGTCGGTCACCACCACCGTTTCGAGGGTAGCGGAAGTAGATTCCATGCCAATGTTGAGCTCACGTCCGGCGTTCAGGCTGATGGTTCGCTCGTAGTCCGCATACCCCGTAAAGGAGGCACGAATGGTATAGCGACCTGGCGCAAGGACAAACCGCAGCACTCCCCGCTCGTCCGTCGTTCCGCTGGCACCTCCGGGCGATAGCTGTACACTTACAAAAGGCAGGGCTTTCTCCGTTTCCTGGTCCTGGATAGTGAGGGTTAGCTGATGATCCTGCCCGTAGCAAAGCAAGGGAACCAATAGCCAGAAGAGAGGTAGAAGGAATCGCATAAAAAACTGATTATGGGGGCGCGGACGCAGGTGCAAATGGAGGTAAAAGAGCAGTGTAGAACAGATGAACTACTTGCCTATGGCCATCCGGGAGGTGGAGTAGTAATTCGGTTGGGGCCATCACAAGGAGCCCGGATTCGGCCCAGGGGGTCCTCCAATCTCAGTACTGGGTCAAAGGGTAAGGGAAATCCCGTATCTAAGGTACGTTCTACGTAAGCGGTGACTTCCGAGGTAGACACCCCACGTAAGTAGCCCAGCAGCAGAATACCGTCGGGGTCCTGATTACTGACGTTACCATTGAGAGCCACGGGAATGGTGCCGTTCAAACCATCCTGCCCATTGACCAGGGTGGAGATAACGTTAGCATATTCGTAGGCCTCCGGGCCTAAGCTGACTGCCCGAGCTACGGCCAGCAGGCCGCCATAACGATCAAATGGAATGCCTCCTAGCGGAAGGCCAGTGATGATCTGACCGTCAGAAAGGGCATCGTCACTTACTAAAACCTGGTCCAGTTCTTCGTACTCGAAGCATCCTGGCGTAGTACAGGGGTAGTCGTAACGGAAAATAAATCGGTTGTCGACGGTTATGCACATGCCATTGCGATATATCCCTTGGGTACAGGAAGCACAAACAATAATTTCCTCCCAGGAACCTACTTCCCACTCGTAATAATTGGACACATTGGTCGGGTCTTCAAAGTGCACAAATAATTCAAAACGGGGAATAAACCGATCCAGGCCCGAGTCAAATACGGAATTCTGCACAAAATTAATCGTAAGTGAATCCAGCGGTACAGGTTCTGGGATGGTTTCTGGTGCAGATACGCCCTGGGTACCGTCGGCAAAGGTTATTTCAAAATGCCAGGTCTGTCCGGGCTCAGCCCGGAAGCCAGCTGGGGGGTGGTAGCTTCCTCTTTCGGCATCACTGAGCGACCAAACAACACGCTGCCCATCAGCTTCCATACTTTGGACGATTGCATCGACAATGGGTTCAAACTGGAGGGATACTTCCCTGAAATTGGATCGTTGCAAACGCACTTCGCTCTCCTCTCCTTCGGCAACAATACTTCCCTCCACCAGGTAGAAGGGATCTCCCAAAGCAAAATCAGGCATAACCGGCTCGGTACACCCCTGCCACCCAAAGGTGCATACCAGTGCTAAAAATAAAGATAGGTTTCGGAACATGATCGGGGGCTTTATCTTATTCAGTGATAGTTAGTGCACTCGATGGTTTTAGGTGGTTTTTAAAACGAAGCAAACAATCTTTACGAGCTACGCCGTGCCGTACAGGGAGTGATCTAACCGATTATTGAGACGTCGTTGATCAGCCATTATTTTCACTTCTGGTGGCCGGCCCTACTATGAAAACATCCTAAAACTAAGGCCAACCGACTGGTCGTTCGGAGGTTCTGACGCCCGGGATGTTACAGGGAGCCCGGGGGGGAACTCCCGGAGGGGGGATGGGCTCCAACCGGAGGTTGTTATCAAATGGTAAAGGCGCCCCGGTTTCCGTCGTACGATCAATAAAAGCAGTGGCGCTCCCCCTGCTTGCGGCCCCGATAAAGCCCAGGACATCCCTTCCGGCAGCATCAACATTACGTACGTTACCATCCAGTGCGGCCGGAATTGTAGGATTAAGGCCGGAATTGCCGTCCACGAGGTCTTGAATAACCTTCCCGTAGTCATAGGCTTCTTTCGTGATGCTGTTCACGCTGCCCTCCACCAGCATACCCCCGTAGGCGGTGAACACAATTCCTCCAAGGGGGAAACCCGTTAAGCTACTTCCATTTATCAGGGCATCGGTGCCATAAAGGGTTTCATTACCTTCGGACAGCGCGAAGCACTCTTGTGTGTCGCACAGGTAATCAAAACGGTTGTTAAACCTTGGGTTGTCAAACGGGATACAAACACCTTCTCGCCAACGTCCATTTATACAGGAAGCACAAATCGTTATCTCTTCCCATAATCGATAGTCGTAGGCATAGTAATTTTCCTGATCGGCCGGATCTTCATAATCCAGGAATAACTCAAACCGGGGGATGAATCGATTCAGTCCTTCGTCAAAGATGGAGTTCTGGACGAAATTGATGGTAAGATTACTTACTTCAACTGGCTCGGGAATAGTCTCCGGAGCGGAGATCAGGCTGGTCCCATCCGGCAAGGTTATTTCGAAGTGCCAGGTTTCTCCTGCCGACACCACTACTCCGGGAGGAGGAACGTAACGGCCAGCTTCAAATCCTTGCCCCCAACTAATGGTGGTTCCATCAGCCTCCACCGCCATTACTTCGGCACCTTCTACCGATTCAAATTCCAGTGCGACGTCACGAAAATTAGAGGTCCTGATCCGAATTTCTCCCTGTCCCTCACCCGCCAGGATATTTCCCTCGGCCAGAATAAAACTGTTCTCTAACTGAAATTCTGGTTTAGTGGGCTCCAGGCAGCCATACAGTGCCAACAAAAGGATCAGGCCGGCCAGTCGGAAACTGCCGGTTCGTTGTTTACTTTTCGAGAAATTCATACAGACAAGATACGAATGAGACGCGGGAAACGCTGCCTCAAACCCTTCCCTTGCACCTGCGGCCGCGCCTTGTTAGAACCAAGGAGCTACAGAACTAGCTCTTAGCTACTAACTCCCTGTTTCTCCTTCACCGTGCTTGCTGTATCCCCCGCTAACTTGATCAAAAAAATGATCTCCAGGGCGGTGTAGACGAGGTAAATCAGAAAAAAGGGGACCACAAAGAATTTATTTTCGGGCCCTGCCAGAAAGAAATAAGCTGCGATCAGGCCTCCACAAATGAACAGCTTAAACATGGTCACCCCCATGAAAACATTTGTGAACAGGAATTTATTCTCAGCCCGGGCAGTACGGTCGCCGAGCCAGAACAATCCGACACAAAATGCGCAAAAAAGTAGGATGGTGCCTACGGTGAGTGGGATGGCATAATTTATCGGTAGCAAGAAATGGCAAATCACGGAGAAGACCACCGCAATGGCAGTAAAAATTCCGAGTAGTTTAAAAAACCGGGCGTACGTCATGCTGCTGGTACTTGTTTAGAATTGACCATTCGTGGATGTGAAGAGAAACCCCAAACAAGCTCGCTGAGCTTATTTGGGGTGTTTCAGTGGTCGACGAACGACACTCAGAGGAAGTCTTTAAGGGATACATACAATGCCGACCCGATACCGAGCAAGCTCATTGCAAGCGTAAGCCAGGGATCAGTCCCTAACCACTGGTCAAGGTATTTACCGGCAAAAACGAAGGCCAGTAGTACACCAATCATTTGTACGGCCATGCCGCTGTATTTCATCCAGTTACGGGCTTCTTTACGGGCTTTTTCCCGAGCGTCTCCCTCTTCTGGTTGATTAGGCGGTAGCACCCTGCTTTTGCTTTAAGGGGTTCCCCTGGTGCTTTTGGTTGTTACTACCACCACCATTTCCGGAATAAGGAACGGTGCAAGTACCAGAGATCTGACAGCCACCCAGGACGGCCATTTTCTTGGCCTTGACGTCTCCATTGACCTTTGCCGTAGCCTGTAGCGTAAGCATTTCCTTAACGACCAGATTACCCTTGAAAGAGCCCTCAATGGTTGCGTTAAGGCAGGTAACGTCGCCTTCAATGTGGCCTTTAGGGCCGATGATCAACTTGGCTTCGCAAACGAGGTTGCCGTTGAGGCTACCGTCGATACGGATATCACCACCAGCTTTTAAGTCGCCGGTAATCGCTGTATGTGCGTCAATGGTATTTACACCACCAATTCCACCTGAAGTAGGGGTTGGGGTGCCATTACTTGACTTTGTGTCTTTACTGTTGTTGTTGCCGAACATGCTTTTTGTTTAAATCGGGTGTGTTGTTTGATGAAGTGTTTGGCAATGCGGATAGACGGGGAGACCCCTAAACTCAAATTCAATAACTCTTTGCCCTAGAACTGTGGACAGTACACACCTTTACGCTGTGCGCCACAGATTTTGTACTGTAGGGAAAGCTCGAAACCACCGTTACCGTCGGTAGCAGTGTTCAATGAGCTGGTGTTAAGATCATAGGAGAAACCAAGCGCAAACTGCTCGTAATCAAAACGAGTACTCAGGATAAGGGCATCCGTAAGTACGCTGGAGTCATAGCGATTGGAGACGCGGGTCCACAGACCAACCTGGAAAGACTGGGTGCTGCGGTTACGTCCACCATCGAGTAAAAATTTAACGTTGGTACCAGCGTTCACCTGGAAGCTGGGGCCCTGCTTCATGACGATGACTCCGGGGACAAGACCGAACCGGCTGCCGAGCAGGAATTCACCACCTGCGTGAGCAGTGTAGCGACTGTAGAGTAATTCGTCTCCATCACTATCAAAGCTCTGGTTGGCCCGGTTGAGGTGATGGAAGGCACCACCGAGGTACAGGCTGTTGTGCTCATCGAAGACCATGAACCACAACAAGCCAGCTGCCATGTCGGCAAACAGGAACTGATCGCGGTCAAAACCGGTCTCGCCACTGACGGCGCTTGGGTCAAAGCCACCGTCACCATCGTGCTGGGTACCCCAACGCAGGGCCAGGAAGTTCAGGCTGCGCTGGGCTGCGCCTCCTTCAACACCAGCAACGAGGTAGTTGCCGAATTTACGACTACCCCCCATTTTCTTACTGTAGCTAAGGGATATCTTACCGGTTGTGGTGGCGAAGTCGGCCTGGCCAGCTTTGTCGCCCCAAAAGGTGCCGCCGATACCGAAGAAATCGTTGCGGCCTACGGCTACGCGCTGGTCGTAGCTGACGCTGTACGTCTGGAAGGCAGAGCTGCCCAAGATTGACGCCCACTGACTGCGGTAATTGACCGCAATTCGGCTGTTACAATTCATCACCCCCGTCATCGCCGGATTAAGGTTGAGTGGTGACATGTAAAACTGGGAGAAGTGAATGTCTTGCGCCTGAAGGCCTAGAACGCAAAAGAAGACAAAGCAGAAAGTCTGGATTAACCGCATAATGATGGGCACTAATTATTTTGGGATGCTGATACCGGGACCCTGGTGTCCGGTTACGACGCGGACAAATGTACATAATTCAATTCGCGCAATGGTAGCCTGACACCGTTAAAGTTGGTCTCTGGTCCTTTATGTCGCCAAAAGTCGAAAATGTAACGAAAGCAGAGCAAGTTTTAGTTTATATTTTTGCTCAGTGCGCTATCAAGCGGGAAAATGGTACAACATGGGACAGCTTTTTTCAACTGCTGCGTTGCTTAAATTCTCCTTTTCCCCCACTAATCTCCGATTCTTGTCAGCTGAGAAATCAACCTATGCAAAGTGTTAGTGCTTTTTGCTCCCTAACGCCCGCCTTTTTTCCAGTGACTGCTTGAGATCAGCGGTACGGGGTAATTCACCCCGAGTTTCACCTCATATTTACTCTGTTCCTGATCGTTTAACGCGTCTGGGTGATGGATATATTCACAAGGAATTTTTTTCAACTCCGGACACCATAGCTTCACAAAATCTCCATTTTCATCATAGCGCCGAGCCTGGCTCATGATATTAAAATAGCGGTTTTCGCGAGGATCAGACCCAATACCTGCTACGTAATTCCAGTTGCACCAGTTGCTGGTCACGTCATAATCCAGTAAGATGTGCTCGAAGTATTCTGCCCCCATCCGCCAATCTATCTTCAGGTCCTTGACCAGGTAACTGGCCACATTTTGCCGCCCACGGTTACTCATGAAGCCGGTTTGAGCAAGCTCCCGCATGTTGGCATCAACAAAGGGAGTACCCGTTTGCCCGTCTATCCACCTCTGGAAGGCAGCTGGATTATTTCGCCACTCCCGGCGTTCCTGTTTGGTGCCTCCTTTTTGAAAAATAGCGTTACCGTGCTTTTTTCCCATAAGCCGGAAAAAATCTCGCCACAACAATTCAAAAATCACCCAATAAGTAGAATCGTTGCTACCGTTTTTCTCCTCGTAGGCCTTTATTTCCCAGTAAATCCTTTTCGGGGAAAGGCAACCGTAAGCTAACCAGGGGCTGAATTTAGTACTGTAGTCTGCTCCAATCAGGCCGTTTCGGGTTTCTTTATAGGTGGAGACAGCTTGAGAATCAAATAGATAATAGGCCAGGCGGTCCAGTGCTGCGGTTTCCCCACCCTGCCACTGGAAGGCGGCCCGGTCGTCGGGGATGGGTGGCATTATGCCAAAATCTTCCAGCTGTGGCAGTTCTTCCGGCTCGGGTAAATCCTGGACGGGATACGGTATTTTCCCTGGTGTAGGTAATGGTTCCCTCACCTTCGTGATACGTTCGGTTTCCTTACGAAATTGGGTAAATACATCCGGTGTCTGAGTGATCGGAAAAGGAAGATCCGCCGTGTAATACAGAAGCTTTCCCCGTGAATAATACACCTCACGGCCGACCGTCCAAAGCGCGGCCTCCACTGCATTCTGAACGGTCAATTCTTCGGCCGTGCGCTCCCGGTTACAAAATACCCAGCTGGCCCGAGTCTGATGCGTCAATTCCAGTAGTACTTCCTCTGGTTTCCCGATGCGGATCAATAAGTCTGCGCCCAGTGCACGCAAGTTATTTCTCAGGTCGGCCACGCATTCAAGTAAAAAATTTGCTCGTTGGCCTCCAGTTTTAGGGAGCCCGGTCAGGGGCAGGCTCCCACGCCATACCCTGGGGTCAAAAATAAAAACAGGGAGCACCTCATCAGCATGTTTCAATGCATCAGTAAGCGCTTCATTATCGTGGAGGCGAAGGTCCCGGCGGAACCAAACTATGGCAAGTCGTTTACTCATAAGATCAGCGGCTTCTATTAAGTCATCTAACGAGAGGTAGCAGGTATGGTTGCAAATAAGCTTCCGATTTACTTCCGGAATGACACCCTGCTGATAATTGGCGCTATTGGGCGCGGCCGCAGGAGCCATAGCCCCTGTTCGCGCCTGCGGCGCGGTCCCCGGAGGGGAAGTGTTGGAGGAGCAAGATGGGGAAAGCGCCGGTATTAACTAGCAAGAATAACTTTTTAAAAAGTTGGACCTGTGTTCAAACATTCAAATTGCAACCCCTCCCCCGTCAATATTCAGACAGCAAGAATGCCCCTAAGCAACAAAAAAATGCAATCTATATTAAATAAAAATATTTGTTTTATAATTTGTATTTAAGACAAGTGAACTATATGTTTACACAAATAAAACCACCCTGAGTTATGAGTTCCAAAATTAATTGGCTGGCCGTTTTAGTCAGCGCTATCGCCGGTATGTTCATTGGCTTTCTATGGTACGGCCTGTTCTTTGTGGAGCAGTGGTCAGCAGGCGTAGGCCTTACCGGCCCGGGAATGGTCGACGGTATTGGCGAAGTTTTCAAACATGGCGAACCCGTGACCATCGATTCCACCACCCCGATGATCATTAACACCGTCAGCATGTTAATCTACGCCTTTATCATGAACTGGCTGGTCACCCAGACCAATCGTACCAGCTTCGTGGGAGGTGCCACTTTGGGAGCCCTCATTGGCACCGTCGCTATGTTGACCACTTACGTCAGCAACCGGTTTGCGATGAACCCCACTTCATTGAGCCTAATTGACGGCAGCTACTACATTGTGCTCTTTGCCGTTATTGGTGCCATTATGGGCGGATGGCGGAAGAAGTAAGCCTTCGCTACCTTGCCGCCTGATCGGTACAGTAAGCTTTAGTGGGATAAATTCCTCGAATAAAAATTTCTGCATTGCTTTTTATGACGAACTCGGAAAGTCCGACGTGAGTAGGATTTTCCGGGTTCCAGTCATAGGTGTATCCGAGCTGGGTCCAGGGGTAACCGTACTTATTAAACTGCGTATCATTACAGTCGTTGTATTGTACTGCCCGAATATGGTTAAACCATTGACGGTGTTCCTCCGATACATTAGCCGGTAAATCAAGGCTGCATTCCGTATCCGAAGTTTCCGGATCAGGGCAGGGCCGGAACAGGTCCCCTGGGCGTACCCAAATCTCCACGAAATCGGTTTCAATCGTAAAGGGTTGAAGCCCTAGTAACTGACGCAGTCTCATTTCCGGATCTTTCTCCTTTTGAAAATAAACTTTACACTTGTCCTGAATGAAAGGAGCTACGGTTACCCAAACAGCATATTTTGCCCCAACGTTGGCAAAAGTATCCTTCTTCCAGTAGGTAGGCTTGTTCTTCCAGGACACCATCTTGACGTGCCGTTCTCCTCGAATTATCGTATCTATTAGGCTTGTATTTCCTACGATTGGGGTCAGCGTATTCACCACAGTTGCAGGACGGGGATTCTCAGCATCCACCATAGCACTAGAATACCATCGACTCAACGAATCAAGGTCATCTGTAAACACTGGTCGTATTGGCCCAGGGTTATCTGGCGGGACAACTACTTTACTTACCTGACAAGCAGAGAGTACAAATAAAGCAAACAGAATTGCCCCCAGCTTGATCGCTGGCACGGAGGAATACAACATGGATAACTTCTATGGGTTAAAAACGCTTTTCCGGGAGGGAACTTGGCCCCAATGTATCTCCTTAGTTTCCTCCTTATATACTTCCTTCTAGAATTCAAGTGGTTTTACGAAGAAGACCAAGTAGTTTTACCTACTTATCAGATTCTAGCCAATCTGCTACGAATTCTAGATCAGCGGCTGACGACAAGGAATAGGCCGCACCTTTATCTAAAACAAATAACAATGCGCCTTCTCTCCTTGCTCCTTTGTCTGATCATCTGCACCTGCGTCCGCGCCCAAGACAACTATACTGAAAAACGCAGAAACCAGGTCATCGCCCTCAACGGGCTCAATTTTCGAGACGCTCCCAGT